>JBBSCP010000049.1:0-18024 GCA_038250135.1 Acetobacterales bacterium
CGGCGTGCTGTTCAGCGTGGCGCCCAGGCCGCGAGCACCGGCGAAGACCTCCCCCGGCGCATGCCGCGCGATGGCACCAAGCACGGCGCGGCCTCCCAGCGCCATGCCGACCGAGACGCACCAGCGATCGCCGCCGCGCGCAAAGTTGGAGGTTCCATCGATGGGATCTAGAATCCAGATGGGGCCGTCGCCGGACACCGCGCCGCCCATCTCCTCGCCCAGAATCATCTCGCCTGGGAAATGGGCCGCGAGCCTGTCGCGCAGAAAGCGCTCGGTCGCGCCATCGGCTTCGGTGAGGAAATCCTGCGCGCCCTTGAGGGTCGCCTCGCCCAAGCCGTTGGCGCGCATCTGCCAGGCCAGCGCCGCGGCTTCGCGCGCCAGGCTGGCCGCGATGTCGCGGCGGGCGGCGAAGTCGGCCCGAGTCACGTGTAGGCACCCATCACGTTCTGGTCGAAGTCGATCAGCGCGCCGGTCATCATCTGCGCCGCGTCGGAAAGCAGGTAGGTGGCGAGGCCGGCGACGTCGCGCGGACGGATCAGCCGGCCGAAGGGCTGCGCCGGTGCAGCGCGGTCGAGCCAATCGATGGGGTTGCCGTCCGATTGCTGAATTGCGTGCTCGCCCGGCGTCTCCGCCCAGCCGAGGTTGATGCCGTTCACGCGGATGCGTGCCGCGCGGAGCCCGAGCGCGGTGTTCTTCGTGAAGGTGGCGAGCGCGCCTTTGCTGGATGCATAGCCGGTCAGGAAGGGCTGGCCGCCATGGCTCGACATGGTGATGACGTTGACGATCGCGCCGGGTTTTTTCGAATCCACCAGCCGACGTGCCATCGCCTGCGTGAGCACAAAGGGAGCGCGCGCATTCACCGCAAACAGCCGGTCCCACAGCTCGACCGACGTGTCGAGGATGGTGCCGCGGTCGGTGAGCCCGGCTGCGTTCACCAGCCCATCGACAAGTCCCAGCCTGGCCTCGGCCTGCGCCACGATTTCGGCGGTAGCGGTGGCGTCGGTGAGGTCGGCAGCGACGAAATGCGCCCGCGCGCCGAGCGCCTGCAACGCTGCCACCACCGCCGCGCCGCGCACCTCGTTACGTCCGGTTATGCACACGGCCTGCGCGCCGGCTTCGGCAGCGGCCAGCGCCACGCCCTCGCCAATGCCCTGCGTGCCGCCGGTGACGAGAATGCAGCGCCCGGCAAGGGAAACCTTAGGCAGCGCGCTCATGCCAGCTTCACCACACGGCCTTCCTGCACCGAGCGGAGTGCGGCTTCGGCGAGCAGCAGCGCCTGCCGCCCATCTGCCGCGCCGACGGGCATGGGCGTGCCCTTCGCCACAGCCTCGATGAAGGCGGCAAGCTCGATGCGATAGGCCTCCGCGTAGCGTTCGAGGAAAAAGTGCAGCGGCCTGTCGGTGCTGACGGCAGTCGCATCCGCCTGTTCAACCGTGCTGCCGACGCGGTTGCCGGCGATCAGGCGGCCCAGGCTGCCATGCACCTCGACGCGCTGGTCGTAGCCATAGCTGGCGCGGCGGCTGTTGTTGATGTGCGCGAGGCGGCCGCTTGCGGTCTTCAGGATCACCATGGCGGAATCGATGTCGCCCGCCGCACCGATGGCGGGATCGACCAGCGTCGAGCCCTGCGCGAAGACCTCGATGGGTTCCTCGCCCAGCAGCCAGCGCGCCATGTCGAAATCATGGATCGTCATGTCACGGAACAGCCCGCCCGAGACCTTGATATAGGCCAGCGGCGGCGGGCCGGGGTCGCGGCTGGTGATCACCACCTGCTCGACCTGACCGATGGCCCCCGCGACGATCCGCCGGTGCAATTCGGCAAAATTCGGATCGAACCGGCGGTTGAAACCGACCAGCATCGGCACGCCGGCCGCCTGCACCGCGGCGAGGCATTCATCGACGCGGGCCAGCGAGAGATCGATCGGTTTCTCGCAGAATATGGCTTTGCCGGCCTGCGCCGCGGCGATGATGAGGTCGGCATGCGTGTCGGTGGAGCTGGCGATGATCACGGCGCCGATATCGGGGTCCGCAAGGGCCGTTGCCGTATCGCTGACCCGCGCGCCGTGCCTTTCGGCCAGGGCCGCGGCGGCTGGGGCGTGGACATCGACGATATGGCGCAGCCGCGCGCCGGGATGGCTGGCGAGGTTGGCGGCATGGATGGCGCCGATGCGGCCGGCGCCGAATTGAGCGAATTGAAGCATGGTGCGTCCCGGTTCTCCCGCTTGTCGCGCGGCTGTTCTATTCGTAACACTGCGCCGAACGGCGCCCAATATCGAGGCCCAGGATCACCATATGGCCACGCTTCGCCTGACGGCCGCCGAGGCCGCCATTCGCTTCCTCGCCGCGCAGATGACCGAGATCGAGGGCCACGCGCTGCCGATCTTTGCGGGCGTCTTCGCGATCTTCGGGCATGGCAACGTTGCGGGGCTCGGGCTCGCGCTGCACGCGCATCGCCGCGCGCTGCCGACCTATCGCGCGCATAATGAGCAGGCGATGGCGCTGGCCGCGATCGCCTATGCGAAGACGCAAGCCAGGCGCCGCATGATGGCCTGCACGACCTCCATCGGCCCGGGTGCCACCAACATGGTCACGGCGGCGGCGGTCGCGCATGTGAACCGCCTGCCGGTACTGTTGCTGCCGGGCGACGTATTTGCCACTCGTCGGCCGGACCCGGTGTTGCAGCAGGTTGAATCCTTCGCCGACGCAACGCTCTCGGCCAATGATTGTTTTCGGCCCGTCTCGCGCTTCTTCGATCGCATCATGCGGCCCGAGCAATTGCTCGTCTCGCTGCCGGCCGCGCTGCGCGTGCTGACCGACCCGGCCGAGTGCGGCCCCGCCACCATCGCCTTCCCGCAGGACGTGCAGGCGGAATTCTTCGACTTCCCCGCCGAGTTCTTCCGCAAGCGCCTGCATCGAATCCGCGCGCCCGAGCCCGATGTGCAGGAGTTGCGCGAAGCCGTGGCGCTGTTGCGCACCGCGCAGCGCCCGCTGATCATCGCCGGCGGCGGCGTGAAATACGCGCAGGCCGAGGCCACCCTCGCCGAGTTCGCGCAGCGCCATGGCGTGCCGGTGGCCGAGACGCAGGCGGGCAAAGGCAGCCTCGCCTGGGATCATCCGCGCAACGCCGGCGCCATCGGCGTGACGGGAAGTGCGGCGGCGAATGCGCTGGCGGAGAAGGCGGATCTCATCCTCGCCATCGGCACGCGTTTGCAGGATTTCACCACCGGCTCGCGCGCCCTGTTCGGCACGGCGAAGCTGGTGGCGCTGAACGTCGCGGGGTTCGATGCGGCGAAGCACCACGCGCAGCCCTTGCTCGCCGACGCGAAGGCGGGGCTTGCCGCGCTCAGCGGCGCGCTCGGCCGCTGGGCGGCGCCGCGCCCGTGGCAGGAAAAGGCGGTGACGGCGACGGCGCGATGGCACCGCACGGTCGATCGCATCACCGCCGCCCCAAAGCCGCGCGACACCGCGCTGCCCGCCGACGCGCAGGTGCTCGGCGCGGTCAATCGCGCGCTGCCGGCGAAGGGCATCGTCGTTGCCGCGGCGGGCGGGCTTCCAGGCGAGTTGCACAAGCTGTGGCGCGCCTCCGATGCAACCTCCTACCACCTCGAATACGGCTATTCGTGCATGGGCTACGAGATCGCGGGCGGGCTCGGCGCCAAGCTCGCCGCTCCCGGGCGCGAGGTGGTGGTGATGGTCGGCGATGGCAGCTACCTGATGATGAACAGCGAGATCGCAACAAGCGTGGCGATGGGCCTGCGGCTGACCATCGTGGTCGTGGACAATCGCGGCTTCGGCTGCATCGACCGGCTGCAACGCGCGACCACCGGTGCCTCCTTCAACAATCTGCTCGCTGCTTCAGCGCCGCGCATCGATTTCGCGGCGCATGCCCGCGCACTGGGGGCAGAGGCGCACAAACTCGACAGTATCGCGGCCCTCGAAACTGCGCTGCCGCGTGCCTTCGCGGCCAAGCGCACCACCGTGCTGGTGATCGACACCGACCCCACGATCAGTACGGCCGAGGGCGGCGCCTGGTGGGATGTCCCCACCGCAAAGAAGCTCGCCAAAGGAGCCTGAGCATGCCCATCCGCCTCGGCATCAATCCGCTGACCTGGACCAATGACGACATGCCGGAACTCGGCGCGGCAACGCCGCTCGAGACCTGCCTGGCGGAGGCGAAGCTGGCGGGCTTCGCTGGTGTCGAGCTCGGCAACAAGTTTCCGCGCGAGGCTGCCGCACTGCGCCCGATCCTCGATGCGCATGGGCTGGCACTCGTCTCCGGCTGGTATGGCTCGCGCCTGCTGGAACGCGACGTAGCGGCCGAAATGGCCGAGGCCGAGCCGCACATCGCGCTGCTTACCGAACTTGGCTGCACCAGGATGGTGCATTGCGAGGTGACGGGCAGCGTGCATGGCGCGAAGGGCACGCCGCTCTCGGACCGCCCGGTATTGGCCGAGGAACACTGGAAGATCCTGCTGCCGCGCCTGTCCGAGATGGGCAAGCGCCTGCGGGATCGCGGCCTCGCCCTCGCCTACCATCACCACATGGGCACGCTGATCGAACACGAATCCGAGATCGACCGCCTGATGGCCGAGACGGGGCCGGAAGTCGGGCTGCTGCTCGACACCGGGCATCTGACCTTCGCTGGCGGCGATCCCGTGCGCGCCGCCCATAACCACGCGGCGCGCGTGGTGCATGTGCATTGCAAGGACATCCGCGCCGAGGTGATGCGGGCCGTGAAGACCCGCGACCTGTCCTTCCTCGATTCGGTGCTGGCGGGCGTGTTCACCGTGCCGGGCGATGGCTGTGTCGATTACGCCGCCGTCCTGCCACCGCTCGCCGCCGCGGGCTACGCCGATTGGCTGGTGGTGGAGGCCGAGCAGGACCCGGCGGTGGCGCACCCGCTGACCTATGCGCGGCTGGGGCACGACAACCTCGCCCGGTTTGCGAAGGCGGCCTTCGGGTAAGGCGGCACATTTCGTGACGGACGGCGCGCTCCCCCCGGGGGCGTGGATCGGGTATTGGCTGAGGCTCCGTGCCCGATACGCCGCTTCCCCTTCGCCGCCCGCGCCCTATGACCCGCTTCGCCAGACGAAGCGGAAGCGCCGCCCGGCGCGAGCCGCTGCCGCCCTCGCTTCGTCCCGCGCCCCCCGGGCGGGAGCGGTTGGCGCGGCCGCGCGCGTTCGCGGGGGTCGCGATTCGCGTCTGGATCTTGGGCTCGCTCCTGCTGCATGCACTCATGCTGGCGGTGATGTTGTGGAGCCCGACGCGGCGCGCGCCCGAGCAGCTTCCCGCCCCCGCCTTCGACATCGTCTTCGAGGGCGGGCAGCCCGAAAGGCCCGAGGCCGAGCCGCCGCCAGGCATCGAGGCACCGCCCACCCCGCCTGCGCCGCCCGAGGCCGGGGGCTTGCCGGCTCCGCCCAGCGCGCCGCCGGCACCGCCGCCAATCGCACCGCCGCCGCCACAAGCCGCGCCACGCGCCACACCGGTGCCGCCGGTCCCCACGCCCGCCTCCCCGGCGCCGCCCGTGCCGGCGCCCTCCCTGCCGCCAACCCCGGCGCCGCCCGTGCCGCCGCCCGTGCCGACGCCGCCGCAGGCTGCGTTGCAAGCCCCTCCGGCGCCGCCGCGCCCGCCCGAACCGCTGCGCGAGTTGCCGCCGATCCAGGCCGAGCCGATCCTGCCACTCCCGCCACCGCCCGCGCCCCCGCTGCCGCGTGCCGAGGCGCCGCAGCCGCTCCCAACGGCCCCGCCACCGCCGCCGCCACCGACGCCGGCGCGTCCGACGCCCCAAACACCCCGACCGGCGCCGCCAGCCGAGCCGACGCGCCCGGCGCCGCGCCTGCCGCCGGGCACGATCTGGGCGCCGCAGGGGCTGCAACTCGGCCGCCCCTCGGAGCCAAGCCCGCCGGCCGGGCGGCGCCAGTCACAAGGGCTCGACCTCACCGTCGATCCACGGATCATCGAGGGGCGGGCGACGGCGGACCCGAATTTGCGTGTCACCGGCGCGCAGGTCGGCGCGGATTGGCGCGCGGCCTTTCGGCGCTGGCTCGACCAGAACATGCGCTACCCACCACGCGCCATCGAACTCGGCGAGCAGGGGACGGTGCGCGTGCAGGTCGTGGTGGGCCCGGATGGGCGCGTGCGGAGCACCCGCGTCACTTTCCCCTCGGGCTCGCCTTCGCTGAATGTCGGCACGGTGCTGCCGTTCAGCGGCGCGCAACTGCCTGCTTTCCCGCCGCCGGTGGACCCGAACGGCGTGACCATCGACCTTACGGTAAACTACTTCCTGATCCGGCGGTGACCTACGGCATTAGGCGTCGATGTCCAGAACCATCGCCTCAAGCGCAATGCGCGGCATTGGCTCCGTCAGGGCGGCGGCGCATCCACCACTGCCTGTTCGCAATAGAGTTCGTAAAGCAGGCGGAGCACCGCTGCGGCGCGGGGATCAGCGATTCGATAATGAATCACCGTACCTGCCCGCCGCGTTGCCACCAGCCCTTCCCGGCGCAGCAAGGCCAGGTGCTGCGACAGGGCCGATTGGGAGAGGCCGACGATCTGGACGAGGCGGCCGACAGACACCTCCTGTGCCCCGACCAGGTGGCACAGGATCAACAGGCGGCGCTCATTGCTCAACGCCCGCAAAAGCGAGGCTGCCTCCGCTGCCTTCTCTTCGAGATCGACGGTCTGCGGTGGCGACGAGAGCGAGGAACTCATCTTCGAAGGCATCAATAACTTTCAATGACAGGTCGATACTCCGAAAGCCCTGCTCCGAGACGTTTGAAAAGCTTGCGCGCTCAAGGCCAGCGTGCTGATATATGAGAATGTGCTAAACAAAAAGGGTGGGGATGGTGGCGGGTGCCGTCCGGGTCATGGTGTCTGCATCACTGGGGGCGTTGGCCACGGCCTTGCCTCCCGGCAAACACGCGCATGGCCAGGGCAGCCCGCTCGTTCCTTTTCGCGTGGTGGATGACGCGATCCCGGCGCCGCTTACGGACCGTCCGGGCGATGCGACGCGCGGACGCGCAGTGGCCCTGAACCTCTCCACGGGGGCGCTGAACCGCTCCACGGGCAATTGCGTCACCGGCGACGAATTGCCGCTCCAGGCTGACTTCCAGGGCACGCTCGGCCCGCCGCTGGCCGGGGTGGGAGAGCGTTGCCAGCCGGGTGACCTGAACCTGCGCATCGTCGACCGCAAGCGCATCAACCCCGACAGCAACATGCCCTCCTATCACCGCATGTCGAACCTGAATGCCGTCCGTGCCGATTGGGTAGGGCGGCCCATACTCACCCCGCAGGAGGTCGAGGACGTGCTCGCCTACCTGATGACGCTTCGCTGAGGAGGATATTGAGCCCAATGGCGATCCAACCCACCCGCCGTTCCATGCTGGCGCTTGCTGCTGGCGGCATTGCCGTCAGCCTGGCGCCGCTCCCGGCCGCGGCGCAACTCGCGGCACCCACCCAGGCGGCGCCCACCCAGGCAGCGCCCATCCAGGCAGCGCCCATCCAGGCAGCGCTGGACCGCATCCGCGGGACACGCGCCCTGCGAGAAGGGCGCGTCACCCTGCGCGCGCCCAACATTGCCGAGAACGGCAACACCGTGCCGCTCAACATTTCGGTCGAGAGCCCGATGACGGCCGCGGACCATGTGAAGACGATCTACGTCTTCGCCGACAAGAACCCCACACCCGAAGTCGCGGTCTTTCACCTGACGCCGGCGATGGGCCGGGCCAGCGCGGATACCCGCATCCGCCTGGGCCAGACGCAGGACGTGATCGCCATCGCCGAAATGAACGACGGCTCGCTGTTCGTGGCCCGCGCCGAAGTGAAGGTCACCATCGGCGGCTGCGGCGGCTGAAGCAGAAGGAAACAAAGACATGGCATCCCCCATCGGCCAGCCCCGCGTTCGCCTTCCCGCTCAAATCCGGGTGGGCGAGGTGATCGAGATCCGTTCGCTCATCTCGCACATCATGGAGACCGGACAGCGACGCGACGCGGCGGGAGCGATCATCCCGCGTGACATCATCAAGCGTTTCGAGGCGAAGTTCGACGGCCAGACCTTCTTCGCCATGGACCTCGCCGCGGCGATCTCGGCGAACCCCTACATCGCCTTTCCGTTCAAGGTCGAAAAGGCGGGGAGTTTCGAGTTCGTCTGGACCAATGACGCGGGAGAGGAGCGCAAGACCACCACGGAACTTAGGCTTTCGTGATGCGCCGGCACGCTCGCCGCGCATTCGGTGCCGTCGCGGCCGGGCTGGTCGGGCTCGGCGCGGTGCGCGCCGACCTGCTCTCCCAGCGGATGAGCAACGGCTTTCCCACCTGTCGGCGGAAGGAGCAGCGCGTGATCAGCGTGCAGTTCCGTCTGCTAGGCTGAGTGAACGAGGTGCGCGGAAAGGCGCCGCCCATGGGTGGCGAGGAATTTACCAATCTGGAGTTGTACGTCGCCTGGCGGGCGCAGGGTCTGCCGGTCGAAAGTCCCTCGATGCGCCGCTGATGATCACCCGCCGGGACCTGCTGGTCGCGGCTGCCGCCCTGGCCGGCCTGCCGGCCCAGGCCCAGACGGCGCCGAGCCAGGCGGAATTGCTGCGCTTTGCGCCCCTCGGCCAGGTGACGTTGATCCACATCACCGACATTCACGGCCAGTTGATGCCGATGAATTTCCGCGAGGCGGCCACCAATCTCGGCGTCGGCGAGGCGCGCGGCCTGGTGCCGCATCTCACCGGCGAGGCTTTGCTGCGCCATTTCGACCTGCCGCGCGGCTCGCCCATGGCCTTTGCGCTGGGCGATCTCGACTACGCCGAACTCGCCCGCCGCTTCGGCCCGATGGGCGGTGCCGACCGCATCGCCACCATCGTCAAGGCGATCCGGGCCGAAAGGCCGGGGCGCACGCTGCTGCTCGATGGCGGCGATACCTGGCAGGGCTCCTGGACCAGCCTCCAGACCAAGGGGGCCGACATGGTGGCCTTCCAGAAGGCGCTGGGCGTCGAGGCCATGGTGGGCCACTGGGAGTTCCCCTATGGCGCCGCGCGCGTGCAGGAACTGGTCGAAGGGCTGGGCTTCCCCTTCCTCGGCGGCAATATCCAGGATCGCGAATGGGGCGAGGATGTCTTCCCCGCGACCGCCGATTTCGAGCGTGGCGGCGTGAAGATCGCCGTCATCGGCCAGGCCTTTCCCTATACGCCCATCGCCAATCCGCGCTGGATGATCCCGGACTGGGAGTTCGGCATCAAGGAGGAGAAGCTCGCCGGGCGCGTGGTCGCCGCGCGGCAGGGTGGCGCGCAGATCGTCGTTCTGCTGTCGCACAACGGCTTCGATGTGGACCGCAAGCTGGCCAGCCGCGTGCCGGGGATCGACGTGATCCTCACCGGCCACACCCATGACGCCCTGCCCCGGCCGGAGCGTGTGGGCAACACGCTGCTGATCGCCACCGGCTCCAACGGCAAGTTCGTCAGCCGTCTCGACCTCGAGGTGCAGGGCGGCCGCCTGGCCGGCTTCCGGCACGCGTTGATCCCGGTCTTCGGCGACCGCATCGCCGCTGATGCGCAAATGGCCGCGGTCGTGCAGGCGCAGCGGGCCCCCTTCGTCGCCGATCTCGCACGCGTGGTGGGCCGCACGGAGAGCCTGCTCTGGCGGCGGGGGAACACCAACGGCACGATGGATGACCTGATTTGCGACGCGCTGCTGGAACAGCGCGATGCGGAGATCGCGCTCTCGCCCGGCTTCCGCTGGGGCACCACGCTGCTGCCCGGCAGCGACATCACCGCCGAGGATGTCTGGTCGCAGACCGCCATCACCTATCCGAACGCCTATCGCCTGCAGATGACCGGCGAGACGCTGAAGGCGGTGCTGGAGGACGTGGCCGACAACCTGTTCAACCCCGATCCCTATTTCCAGCAGGGCGGCGATATGGTGCGCACGGGCGGTCTGTCCTTCACGCTCGATGTCGCGGCAGCGTCCGGCCGGCGCGTCTCGGGCCTGACCTCGCTGCGGACCGGGCAGCCGATCGAGGCGGGGCGAGACTACACGGTAGCCGGCTGGGCCAGCATCAACGAGAACACGCAGGGGCCGCCGGTCTGGGAGCTGGTGATGCGCCACCTCGCGCGCGGGCCCGTGCGGATCGCGCCGCGCGACGACATCCGCCTGCGCGGCGTTTGATCCCATGCAGGTGGGCCATGCGGCCGCGTTGCTGGCCGGCATGCTGTCCTTCCTTTCACCCTGCGTATTGCCGCTGAACATCCCCTATCTGGGTTTCCTGGGCGGCGTCACCCTTCGTGCGGCCCCGGGCGGACCGGTGGCCGAGGTACCCGGCCGTGGGCGGGTGCTGAGTGCCGCGCTGTTCTTCGTTCTGGGCTTCGCCACTGTCTTCACCGCGCTTGGCGCCTGGCCGGGATCGTTCTGATCCTTTTCGGGCTGCATTTCGCCGGTTTGCTGAGGCTCTCCTTCCTCAACTACGAGAAGCGCTTCCGGCCAACGGAAAAGCCGGTCTCGCCGCTCTGCGCCTAGGTCGTGGGCCTCGCCTTCGCCTTCGGCTGGACCCCCTGCATGGGTCCTGTGCTGGCGGGTATCCTCACCATCGCGGCAGCCAGCGAAAGCGCCTGGCAGGGCGGCCTGCTGCTCTTCGCCTATGCGATGGGAATCGGCATTCCCTTCCTGCTGGCGGCCGCCTTCGTCACGCCCCTCCTGCGCTTCGTGCAGCGCTTCCGGCGGCATTTCCGCGCGGTGGAGATCGCGGTAGGCGGGTTGCTGGTGCTGACCGGCGTGATGGTGCTGACTGGCACCTTCCAGGAGATCGGCGCCTGGCTGCTCGACCCCTGGCCCGAGATGGGACGCTTCGGATGAGCGCGCTCAGCCCCGCCCGCGGTGCTGCCTCCGTACCGCCAGGTGCGCCGGGTATCCCGATGCCGCCAACGATCGAGCCATCGCGCTGTTGAGCTGACCGGCCTGGGTGGCGGCGGAGAGCGCCTCCGTCGCGGCGCGGATCGAGACGGCCGTGCGAGCCTTGGCGATCGCCGTTTCGGGCGTATGGGCTCCGGCCAGCGCGTCGCGCAGCATCACCTGCGGCACGCCGAAACGGTCCACCACCTCGACGGCGACCTGCAAGCCACGCTGGCGACAGTCGTTCAACGCGGCCTGCGCAAGGTCCAGCGCCAAGGCCGGCACCATGACGCGGAAGCTCGTGAATTCCTCGGCATGCACGGACGGCATGGCGAGCACGGCGGCAAGTGGGGCCGTCAGGGTGGTTCGGATCAGCGGCGTGGCTCCTCGGGGATTGCAGGCAGCCGGGCCATCAGCGCTTCCGCCTGCTGCCAGAAGAAGATATCGGCCTGGTAGCCGATGACGCGGCCGATCTCGCGATCATGGGAAACCAGCACGAAGGTTGGGGTGAAGCGCCAGTTCGCCAGCATCCGCAGATCCTCCGGCAAGCCCTGCGCCACATCCACCCGGCGCAGCGGCGCCCGCCGGCCCAGGTCCGAGAGGTTCCAGGATGCCTCGCCCACCTCACGCAGCCAGCGCCGGCACCAGGGGCAGTCGTGTCGTTCCAGCAGAATCATTCGCGCCGCCGGCGGGGCAGCGGCATGGGCCGCGAAGGGAAGCGCTGCCAGGCCGGTCAGCCAGCCGCGCCGGCCGATCATCGATCTCGCGCCATTGGCCCGCATCGGCTTTCCTTCCCCACTTGCGACGGCCGCCGCTTTGCTCTGGACGTCCCGCCGCAACTTCCATTAGTCTCCGCTAAACTAAAGGGCCGAACAAGGCCTAAGAAGCAAGGCCGCTGAGAGCGGCTGAGGAAACGGCACCGGAAAGAGGAAGCATTGTTGTGATTCCAAGGACCCTTCTGACGCTATCGCTGCTGCTTGGCGTGCCCGCCTGGGCGCAGGCACCCGATGCCAACCTGCTGGCCGGCGCCTGCGCGGGATGCCACGGCGTCAGCGGCCAGGGCGGCCATGGCATTCCGAGCATCCGGCAGACGCAAAACATCGTTGAATTCATCTCGGCCATGCAAGCCTTCGGCGCCAATCGGCGCGAGGCGACCGTGATGGGCCGCATCTCCCGCGGCTACTCGGAAGCGGAGATCGCCGCGCTGGCCCGCTTCTACGCGCGCGCCCAGTGAAGGAGGAGCCCAGCATGTCCCTCTCCCGCCGCACCCTGCTCGCCGTCGGCCTTGGCGGCGCCAGTCTCGCCGCGCCCCGCATCGCACTTGCTCAGGCCGGGGCGGGCCGCGTCGTCATCATCGGCGGCGGTTTCGGTGGCGCCTCCGCCGCCCGCTTCGCCCGCGATCATTTCCAGCAACTCGATGTGACGCTGATCGAGCGTAGCCGGAGTTTCACGACTTGCCCCTACGGCAATCTCGTGCTCGCGGGTCGGCGCGACATGGCGAGCATCACCTTCGGCTATGAGCGCCTGGCCGCGCGGGGCGTGCGCGTGGTGCATCAGTCCGCCGCCGCAATCGACCCCGCAGCCAAGCAGGTGCGTCTCGGCGATGGCGCCGTCGTCCCCTATGACCGGCTGATCGTCTCGCCCGGCATCGACCTGCGCTGGGGCGCGATCGAAGGCTATGACGAGGCCGCCAGCGCGCGCATGCCGCATGGCTGGATGCCCTCGCTTCAGCCCATCTCGCTTTTGCGCGCGCAGTTGGAGGCCATGCCCGATGGGGGCGTCTTCGTCATGGCCATCCCCGACAATCCCTTCCGCTGCCCCCCCGGCCCCTATGAGCGGATCAGCATGGTCGCCGACTATTTCAAGCGGGCGAAGCCGCGCAGCAAGATCCTGGCACTCGATGCCAAGGGCGGCTTCTCGAAGCAGCCGCTTTTTCAGGATGCGTGGCAGGAGCTCTATCCCGGCATGATCGATTGGCGGGGCGTGTCCAATGATGGCCGAGTGACGCGCGTCAACGCCGGCGGCATGGAGGTCGAGACCGAGTTTGGGGAGAAGATCCGCGGGGCGGTGATCAACATCATCCCGCCGCAGATGGCCGGACGCATCGCGCGCGATGCGGGCCTTGCGAACCAGAGCGGCTGGTGCCCGGTCAAGCCCGTCAGCTTCGAGAGCACCCAGGTTCCGGATATCCATGTCCTCGGCGATGCGGCCATCGCCGCACCCATGCCCAAATCGGGCTTCGCCGCATCCTCGCAGGCCAAGCAGGCCATCGCCTGCATCGCCGCGTCCCTCGCCGGCAGGCCGCTGCCGCCGGCCGTTTATTTCAACACCTGCTACAGCCATGTGGCCGAGGATTACGGCATCTCCGTCGTCGGTGTGTTTCGCGGCACCGCGGAGCGGATGATCGAGGTGGAGGGTTCGGGCGGCATCAGCCCGCGCAACGCCACCCTGACACCGGAACGCCGGGTGGAGCACCGGCGGCTTGAGGCGCACTACGCTGATGGCTGGTACGACAGCATCACCGACGAGATGTTCGGATAGCCGAATGCCGAGGGGAAGAAAATGAACAGAAGGGGCAGTCCCGTCGCGTCACGCCGGCTTCTGCTGAGCGCCGCCGCAGCCGCCGGCGTTGTCGGGCCCGCGCGGGCCGCGGGCAACACCGAGAACCAGCCACCGAACCAACCGGAATGGGGCCGCAGCCTCGGCCCGGGTGTGATCGAGGAACCCTATGGCACGCGCAGCCGGCACGAGACTTCGGTACGGCGCTACGTACCCTGGCTAACGCCGGACCGGGTCTCCTCCGTCTCCTTCACGCCGCTGGCCGAGCAGCAGGGGATCATCACGCCAGCGGGACTGCACTTCGAACGCCACCACGGCGGCGTGCCGGATGTGGACCCGACCGATTACCGTCTGATGATCCATGGCCTTGTGGAGCGGCCGCTGATCTTCACGCTGGAGGACCTCAAGCGCCTTCCTGCCGTCTCGCGCATCGTCTTCATCGAATGCCCGGCCAATGGCGGCATGGAGTGGCGTGGGGCGCAGATGTCGGGCGTGCAGTTCACGCATGGCATGATCTCCTGTTCCGAATGGACGGGCGTTTCGCTGGGCCAGTTGCTGGCGCAATGCGGGCTGCGCGCAGGTGCATCCTGGCTGCTGGCGGAAGGCGGCGATGCCAGCCACCTCACGCGTTCCATACCGCTGGCCAAGGCGCTGGACGATGTGATCGTGGCCTATGCGCAGAATGGCGAGGCGGTGCGGCCGCAGCAGGGCTATCCGGTGCGCCTCGTCGTGCCCGGCTGGGAGGGCAACGTCTGGGTCAAGTGGCTGCGGCGCATCGAGGTCGGCGATCGACCCTGGTTCACCCGCTGGGAGACGCGCGGCTACACCGACCTGATGCCCAACGGCCTCTCGCGGCAATTCACCTTCGTGAACGAGGTGAACAGCGTCATCACCTTTCCCTGTCCGGAAAAGCCACTCACGGGCAGGCCCGGCTTCGTCGAGATCGGCGGCTTTGCGTGGTCGGGCGCGGGGCAGGTCACGCGCGTCGATGTCTCCGTCGATGGCGGCGACACCTGGCGCACGGCCCAGTTGCAGGAGCCGGTGCTGTCCAAGGCGATGACGCGCTTCCGCATCCCCTGGGAGTGGCGCGAGGGCCAGCGCGCCTTCCTGCAAAGCCGCGCCATGGACGATACGGGCCGGGTCCAGCCGCCACTGCCACGTCTGCGCGAGGCGCGCGGCATTGAGAGCATCTACCACAAGAACAGCATCCAGACCTGGCTGGTGGAGCCCGATGGGACGGTGGCAAATGTCCAGATCGATACTTAAGGCGCTCATCTTCGGCGTGCCGGCACTGGCGGTGGGCGGCATCACCCTCGCCCAGCAACCATCGCCGCCGTCCCGCGATCCGATCGCGATCTACCGCCCCTTTGAAGCCCCACCCGGCGCGCACACGCGCGTTGATGTCGCCTGGCCCGCCCCGCCATCAGTTCGCTTGCCGGGCGCCATCGCCGGCTTGGGGCGCCCAGCCACCACGCCCGAGGTGGCCGGTTGGGACATCGGGGTGCGGGGCGATGGCCAAGGCCTGCCGCCCGGCCGCGGTACCGCCAAGGATGGCGAGGACCTTTATGTGGCCCAATGCGCCTCCTGCCATGGCGATTTCGGCGAGGGGATCGACCGCTGGCCGGCGCTGATCGGCGGGCGCGGCAGCCTCGCCACCGATCAACCGCGCCGCACCATCGGCTCCTTCTGGCAGCACGCGCCCATGGTCTTCGACTATATCCGCCGCGCCATGCCCTATGCCGCTCCGCAGAGCCTGAGCAACGATGAGTACTACGCGCTGACGGCCTATGTGCTGCACCTCAACGAACTCGTCGCCGAGGATGCGGTGATGGATCGCGAGACACTGCCGCGGGTGGCGATGCCCAACCGCGAAGGCTTCGTGCTCGAAGCCCGGCCCGACACCGCCAATGATGCCTGCATGGCCAATTGCCGGCACGGACGTGAGGTCAGCGTAACGATGGACAGCCGGCGGTTTGTGCGCCCAGGATCGGAATCGGGAACGGCAGAGCCGCATTAGCGCACTATCGGTTCAATTGAACCGATTTCGTGCGCTATAAACACCTGAATCTAAAGCACGGACTTTGGTTCAAACGATTCCGTTTGAACCAAACGTGCTTTAGCGCACCATCGGTACAATTGGTTCAAGCGATTCCGTTTGAACCAAACGCGCGTCAGGCGGCTGCGGCTTGGGTTCAGCATCTTGAAGTTCATCACCGGATGGGCGCCGTCGAAGACGCCACCGCCGAAATCCGACCAGAACATGGGCTGCCAGGCGCCGCCTGGGCGCTTCAGCCGGCCCACCGGCAATGCCTTGTGGCGCAGGATGCGCTTGCGGCTTCGCCACGAATGATCTCGAGACCATGACTGCTGCGGCGAAGCTCAGGACGGCAGGCGCAGCACGGCCGCCTCATCCACGGCAAGGCGCAACCGGCTGCCCGGTGCCGGCGGCGGACCCGCGAGCGCGATGGCGAGTTCCCCCTCGGCGCCGGGCAGGTGCAGCAGCGCGCGGTGACGCTCGCCTTCGAAGAAGACGGTGCGGACGGTGGTGTCGAGCGTGCCCGCCGGATCCGGGCGCAGTGCCTCCGGCCGGCAAAAGCGGTCCTCGCCGAGATGGTTCAGCGTGCCGAGGAAGCGGCCCACGAAGCGGCTGGCCGGCGTGCGGTAGACCGCCTCCGGCGTTCCGATCTGGGCGACGCGCCCAGCCTCCATGACGACCAGCCGGCTGCCGAGCGCCATCGCCTCGGCCTGGTCATGCGTGACGAAGACCGCGGTGACGGCCAGCGCCGCCAGCAGCGCGGCAAGTTCAGCGCGCAGCGCCTCCCGCAGGCGGGCATCGAGCGCGCCGAAGGGCTCGTCCAGCAGCAGCAGGCCGGGCGCGGGCGCCAGCGCGCGGGCCAGCGCGACACGCTGCCGCTGCCCCCCGGAAAGCTGGTCCACGCGCCGGGCGCCCAGACCATCCAACTGCGTCATGCGCAGCATCTCGGCGATCCGGGCGTCGCGCGTGGCGCGGGGTACGCCGCGCACTTCGAGGCCGTAGCCGATATTGCCGGCGACATCGCGGTTCGGGAACAGCGCATAGCCCTGGAAGACCATACCGATGCCGCGCTTTTCCACTGGCAGGCGCGTGACGTCCTGCCCGTCGAACAGTACGCGGCCGCCGGTGTCGGGGGCGGCGAGCCCGGCCAGCAGGCGCAGCGTGGTCGTCTTGCCGCAACCCGAGGGGCCGAGCAGCGCTGTGACCGAGCCGGGGGGGAAATCCAGCGTGGTCGGATGCAGGCCAACGGTGCCGTCGGGGAAGGTACGGGCGCAGTGCAGCAGCGCGGCCGCGATGCTCATCTCAGCGTGCCACCCGGTCCGCCACCGCCTGCAGCGCCATCATCGGCGGCACCACCAGCAGCAGGAACACCAGCGTGAAGGCCGAACCGATCTCGAGCCGCATGGAGGCGTAGGAATCCGCCAGCCCCACCGGCAGGGTCATGGTGAAGGGGGTGGAGAGCAGCAGCGTGGTGTTGAACTCGCCGAGGGACAGCGCGACCACCATCAGGCTGCCGGCCAGAATGCCGCGCCGCGCATTGGGCAGCACGATGCCGAGGAAGCGCTGCCGGAAGGAAGCCCCGCAGGCGCGAGCCGCCTCCTCCAGCGCCAGCAGATCGGCGCCGCGCATGGCGGCGAGCGTGGCGCGCAGCATGAAGGGCAGCGTGAAGATCACATGGCCGACCAGCAGGAAGGACCAATGCGTGCGGAAATCGCCCACCGCGCCCCACAGCAGAATGAGCCCAAGTGCGGTGGCGAGCCCCGGCACCGCCACAGGCAGCGTCAGCAACTCCTCGACCAGCAACACCCAGCGTCCCTCCGCGCGGGCCAGCGCATAGGCCGCCGGCACGCCGACCAGCAGGGTGCAGGCCAGGCAGCACAGCGCGATCCAGCCGGACAGCGCGATGGTATGGGCGTAGAGTTCCCAGACACGCAGGATCCAGCGGGTGGTGAGGCCGCCCGAGACGCCGAGGAACCAGTTCTCAGTTACGCCGGCCAGGGCCGAGAGCAGCACGGGCACGATCAGGAAAGCCGCCACCAGCGTGGTGAGCGCCCCGGCGAGAAACCGCATCACACTTGCGCCGCCACGCTGCCGCCGCCGAACACCCGCGCCAGGGCCAGCGCGGCCCAGGTGACGACGCCGAGCAGCACGGAGAGCGCCGCGGCGGTGGCGAAATTCGTGGCCAGGGTGAACTCGGTATAGATCACCATCGGCAGGACGCGGATGTCGGTAGCCAGGGTGAAGGCCGTGCCGAGCGCGCCCATGCAGGTGGCGAAGACGATGGCGCCGGAGGCGACCAGAGCGGGGGCGAGCCCGGGCAGGATCACATCCCGCGCGACTCGCCAAGGCCCGGCGCCGAGTGTGCGGGCCGCTTCCTCCAACGCGGGGTCAAGGCCCTCGGCGGCGGCCATCACGGTGGCGATGCAGCGCGGCAGCGAGAAGTAAAGGTAGCCCAGGGTGAGGCCGGCAAGCGAATAGGCGAAGACCAGGCGCTCGCCGGTGAGCGCTTCGGTCACGCCGCCGATCACGCCCTGCCGCCCGGCCAGCAGGATGACCATGAAG
>JBBSCP010000050.1:0-18017 GCA_038250135.1 Acetobacterales bacterium
TCGCAGAACTACACAATATTCGCGCGAAAAAAAAGAATTCGCTCGCGTACCGTATCTCGTGCCACACGAAGGTAGGGGAAGTGTCGGGGTCATAATGACCCCAGCGTCCCGCTGTCACGGAGGAGATGTCACGATGAGCTACCTGCTTTTTAGCCAGACCAGCACCGCCAACGGCACGCGCAACACCTGGAACAGCGGCGCGGTTGGCCAGACCGGCACCACCGGCTCGACCACGGCGGCGGTGGTGAACGGCGCGCTGGTGAACGGCGTCGCCAACTCCGCCTTCAACGAGGCGGCGATCGTCGCCGGCTGGGGCAGCGACAGCACGACCGGCCCGGCCAACCCGACCGGCCCGGTCAACGCCATCGCCGGCTATGGCGACGGCGTGCTGCTCAAGACCGGCAGCAGCGCGCTCTATGACCTGAGCGACATGGACTCCAGCCTCGGCGGCTACCAGTTCAACGCGGCGCTGCAGCAGGCCTTCACCGCCAGCGGCAACGTGCTGAACGCCGCTGCAAGCCAGACCATGGACGGTACGGCCAACAACCGCACGCTCGACAATGACAGCGGTTACATCGGCAAAACGCTCAACATCGGGCTGGCCGATGTGAACTGGAACGACATCAAGAATGTCGAGATCTTCCTCGCCAGCAGCGAGACCGGCTCAGCGATCGACACGCTCACTCTCCGCTCCTTCGTGGACGCCCGCGTCAAGATCGGCGACACCGAGGGCTGCCGCGACGCGACCGAGGCGCTCAACCCGGGCACCTTCAAGCTCGAGATTCTGGACGGCAAGCGCGGCCAGGTCGAGGGCGCGCATTCCGACATGAAGCTCAACGTCACCATCGACGTCTGGACCAACAATTCCGGCTGGCAGAACAGCTTCTCGAACACCGGATCGGTGTTCGACGACGTGTTCGACATCAATTTCGGCAGCCTCGCGGTGGTCAAGGGACTTTCCGAATTCGGCCTTGGCGCCGGCAAGCTGGTCGATGCCAGCGACACGAGCTTCGGGACCGACACCGACCAGACCAGCGCCTACAACGGCAAGCTGACCACGCTGCTGACCAATATGGGCGGCGGCAACGACCTCTACGACGCCACCACCGGCGTCATGGTGGTGAATGCCGGTACCGGCACGGCGATCGCGACGGGCGAGCTCGAGACCATTGACTACGTCTGGGGCGGCTCGGGCAATGACGTGATCAAAGGCGGCGGCAACAACGACTTCCTCTACGGCGATTTCGGCGCCAATGGCGGCATCGGCCAGTCCGCCGATCCGGCGGCGCTGAGCCTGCTGATCGGCGGCGGCGTCGGCGCCGGCGACGGCTTCAGCAACTGGGCGGTGGCAGGCGTCGTCGGGCGCATCTGGCAGCAGAACCTGGGCGGGGGGGAGGTGACGGCCACGGCGGCCAACTGGGACCAGCAGTTCCAGGTGGACCTCAACTACGGCGTCACCGGCGTGAGCGGCATCGGCGTGGGCAACCACAGCGGCGCCGGCATCAGCAACGGTGCGGACGGCACCAACCCGGAAGTGAACACCGGCCCGAACGGCGACGACAAGCTGGGCATCGAATTCGCGTCCAACCTCTCGGGTGCCAAGATCGGGCTGAACCTGTTCTACGCCGACGACCGGAACATGTCCGCCCCTGTGGAGGACACCGAGACGCTGGTGCTGCGGCTGGAGGACAACGGCGCGGAGGTGGCAACCTACAAGGTGACCGCCACCGGCGTGGTGACCTTCCTGACCGGCACCGACGGCTTTACCGTCTCGCTCGCCGACGGCAACGACTTCTGGGGCGCTGGGAACATCGGCGCCTCGACGGTGCATGTCACCGCCAAGGGCAGCCAGGTGTTCGACGAGATCGTGCTCTCCTCCGGCGGCATCCTGAACGGCACCAACGGCACCGTCTCCGACTTCATCGTGGCGTCGGTCTGCGGCACGTTTGCCGCGATCGAAGGCAACGACATGATCGACGGCGGCAGCGGCAACGACCGGATCGAGGGCGGCGGCGACACCGGCGCCCTGGCGCTGTGCGGCGCGAAGGACGTCGAGAAGCTGCTGAACGGCAGCCTTGAGACGGTGGCAACCGATGCGGACCTGCGGGAGGGCGGCAACTGGTACCTCACCGCCGGCTCCCCGGCCGCAGGGGTGGGCTTCGGCTGGACCGCAACGGGCGGACTGATCGAGATCCAGAAGGACGGCACCGGCGGCCTCTCGCCCTTCGACGGGATCTACAAGCTGGAACTCGACAGCCACCACCAAGCGGATGCCAACCCGCTGGTGCAGCAGGGGTTCTCGACCTGCGACGGCGCCATCTACACGGCGAGCTTCGCCTTCGCCGAGCGCCAAGGCGAGGGCAACGGCAGCAGCGACTTCCAGCTGTTCTGGGACGGCGATCTGGTGGCGACCTTCACCAACCCGACAGGCTCCGACAGCTGGACGTTGATCGACGCGAATGCCACCGACGGCGTCACCGTGGCGATTGCCGATGCCGGCCCGACGGGCGGCTGGTGGGCTGCGACGGTGACGGGGCTGAAGGGCGACGGCAACGACAGCCTGGGCTTCAAGGCACTGGCCACGCAGACCAACACCTTCGGCACCTTCATCGACAACGTCTCGGTGAAGTCGGTCTATGACAACTACGGCACGGCCGGCGGCGACACGCTGATGGGCGGCGCCGGCAACGACGTGTTCGTCTACAACCAGGGCGACGGCGTCGATGTGATCCTGGATTTCGCCGGGGGCGACAAGATCGATCTCGACGTGCTGGGCAATTACACGCGCAGCAACGTGATCTACGACGGCGTGCTCTCGACGCTCATCGACAGCAACCTCGACGCCGGTGCGATCCTGGTACGCGGTGTCGCCAACATGGTGAACAGCGACTTCATCTGAGCGGCCTTCTCGCCGCGAACAGAGGGGGGGCGCCGGCGCAATCCGGCGCCCCTTTTGCTGTCTGCCGGCGGCACGGGCACGGTGCAGCGCTACTTCTATGCTTGGCGTGGAGCGACATGCGTTCGGCCGAACGCATCGTGTTCGTGCGCCGCGCAGATGCTGACCGTGCGCGTGCCGCTGGCGGTCCGGCTGCGGGGCGGGCGCAAGCTGGTCGTGACGCCTGGCACCACGCTGAACCGCGGCCCCTCGGGTGCGGACATCACGCTGGTGAAGGCGCTGGCTCGGGCGTCCCGTTGGCGCCGGTTGATGGAGACGGGCCGTTACGGCACGCTCAACGAGTTGGCGGCGGCGGAGAAACTCAATTCGTCCTATGTGTCGCGCCTGCTTCGCCTCACGCTGCTGGCGCCCGATATCGTCGAGGCGATCCTGGTCGAGCGGCAGCCTGCCAGGATGACGCTGCCGGGCCGATGGAGCCGTTTCCGGTGGAGTGGGGTCGACAGGAAGGCGATCCGTCGCCGTCACCCATTGCGCGCATCGTCGAGCCGCGTGGCCTCAGCATATGACGATGTAGAGTAGTTTGTCATCCGCCTCGGCGTGGGCTCCGGCTGGCCCTGCGCGCGCACCGCACCATATGGACCGATATGAACCAAGCAACGCCGCGCGCGCCACAGCCGGACCTGGCGCGCTCCATCAAGGATGCCATCACCAGCCGTGTCGTCGCGCTGTTCAACGATCGCACACGGGGCGAGGCGCCGGTGGTGCGCCGCCCGGACGGGATGTTCGGCCCGAACAGCGTGGCCTGGCGCGTCCATGGCGACGTCACCTCGATGATGGTTGGCGGCATCTCCTCGCTGCTGCTCCAGATGCTCCATCCCGCGGTGCTGGCCGGTGTCTGGGATCATTCCAACTTCCGGACCGACATGCACGGAAGGCTGCGCCGTACCGCGCGCTTCATTGCGCTGACGACCTATGGCGGGCGCGAGGAGGCCGAAGCGGTGATCGCCCGCGTCCGCCACATCCATGACCGGGTGGGTGGCACCCTGCCGGACGGCATGCCCTACGCCGCGAACGACCCAGCGCTGCTGGCCTGGGTCCACGTCACCGAGGCGTTGAGCTTCCTGAACGCCTGGCGCCGCTATGTCGAACCCGGCATGCCGCTGGCCGATCAGGACCGCTACTTCGCGGAAATGGCGCAGGTGGCACGCGCGCTGGGCGCGGCGCCCGTGCCGTCCGATCGTGTGGGCGCGCGCCGCCTGATCGAGACCTACCGGCCGCAGCTGCGCAGCGACGCCCGTAGCCGCAAAGTCCGCGACCTGGTGCTGAAAGCGGCGACGGCGGACCTCCTGGCAGCGCGCGTGCAGGCGCTGGGAAACCAAGCCGCCATCGACCTCCTGCCCGACTGGGCCCGGCGCATGCACGGGCTGCCCAATCCGCTCCTCGCGCGTCCCCTTGTGCGGGCGGGCACGCTCGGGGTGGCGCAGACGCTTCGCTGGGCGTTCCGCTGACCTGGCGCCGACCAAAGCGACGGCGCGGCTGCTGGCGGTGATCGACGCGCTGGGCTCCAGGGATCGCGGCGACTTTTTCGATCACCATGGCGCGCCGATCCTGTGGTGCGGCGTTGCGGCGCCCCGCCAGCTGCCACGACTGCAGCGGCACTGTACCGGGCTGGCGCCGGGGTGGGGTTCATCTTAGGCTAAGTAGCCGGTCGATAATTGTGCCGGTAAAAGAGGCGGGATCGGACCGCTGACGCGATCGGGAGGCAGTGGACGTCGCGCATGGATGATTCGGAAGACAAGGGCCTGGCCTCGGACCGCCCGGTATCCGACCGGATCCGCAACCGATTGCGGCAGGCCCATGGGCGGTTCCGCGCCAATGACAACATCGCCGGGTTCATCGAGCCGGGCGAGCTCGACCAGCTGCTGGATGAGGTCGAGACGAAGATGCGCGGCGTCCTTGAAAGCCTCGTGATCGACATCGACAACGACCACAACACGCAAGACACCGCGCGCCGGGTGGCAAAGATGTACCTGAACGAGGTGTTCCACGGGCGCTACCGGCCTGCCCCGCCGGTGACCGAGTTCCCCAACGTGACGAGTCTGAACGAACTGATGATCGTCGGGCCGATCACCGTGCGCAGCGCGTGCAGCCACCATTTCTGCCCGATCATGGGAAGGCTGTGGATCGGCCTCATGCCGAACCAGCATTCCAACCTGATCGGCCTTTCCAAATACGCCCGGCTGGCCGATTGGATCCTGTCGCGGCCGCAGATCCAGGAGGAGGCGATCACCCAGATCGCCGAGCTGCTGATGGACAAGGTCAAGCCCGACGGCCTCGCCGTGGTGATGGAAGCCGACCATTTCTGCATGCACTGGCGCGGGGTGAAGGACACGGGGTCGAAGATGATCAACAGCGTGATGCGCGGCTCGTTCCTGAAGGACCCGGCGCTACGGCGTGAATTCCTCTCGCTGATCTCGATGAAAAGCTGAGGCCAAGATGCTCGTCAGCTGCCTCTACGCCAGCCGCGTCACCACGCCGCTGCCGGCCGTCGTCCTCGACCAGATCCTGGAGCAGTCGCACCGCAACAATCCGCGCCGCGGCATCACCGGACTGCTCTGTTCTACCAACGACGTTTTCGTGCAGGTGCTGGAAGGCGGGCGCGACGAGGTGTGCGACCTGTACAACGCGATAGTGCGCGACGAGCGGCACAGCCAAGTTCGACTGCTGGCCTATGAGGAGATCGCCGAGCGGCGTTTCGCGAACTGGACCATGGGGCAGGTGGACATCAAGGCCATAAACCCTTCGCTGCTGCTCAAGTATTCCAAGACTGCCCGCCTCGATCCCTTCGCCATCACCGGCCAGGCGACCATGGCACTGCTGACGGAACTGGTCGCCACGGGCTCGATCACGAGACGGACGACGGTCTGAACCACCCCCGGCGCCGTTCGGCCGACTCCGCCTCGACGGGCTGGCCAGCCTGGCGTGGAACCGTACGGCGCTACCTGTTGAATCGGCGAGGGCGGAAGCTGGTGATGACGCCCGGCGCCATGACCAGCCGCGGCGCCTCGGGTGCCGACAGCACGCTGGGGAAGGCGCTGGCCCGAACTTTCCGGTGGCGCCGGATGCTGGAGACGGGGTGCTTTGGCACGATCGAAGATTTCGCTGCGGCGGAGAAGATTAACCCGTCCCATGTATCTCGCCTACTGCGCCTCACCCTCCTGGCGCCGGATATCGTCGAGGCGATCCTGGATGGGCGGCAGCGGGAGGGGATGGCGCTGCCGGGGCTGATCAGCCCTTCTCTGCCGAATGGGCAGTCCAGGCGGCCCAAATTTCGCCCCTCATGCCCCAAACCGCAGCGGAAGCTTCGCCCAGTCAATCCGGCTGAACCATAATGTAGCAGAGGCCTTTGCGATGCGGCCAGAGCCATAATCGCACGCGTCGGCTGGAGTTGGCATGGTACGGCGGGCGTTACGCCAACGATTTGTCGAGGCCTCGCAGCAACTCGGGGGCAGCGCCAGCAATGGCCGGCTGCGCGACATGCCGGGTCTGCAGGACCATCCCTACCGGGCCGACCATGCCCAATTGATCGACAACGGCACGTTCGTGGAACGCACCGTCGATTTGATCGACCAAAGATCTACTCTCGCGATCAGCACGATATCCGCGGCGGTCAACTCCGGCCGTCCAGCGAATTGCATCATCGCCGCCGACGCCGCGCCGCCCGCACCATCCGCATCCCACCACAGGTGCCCGGTATCGGTCTCATCGATGAATTGCGGCGGGCCCGCGGCCGAGGTGGCAAGCCCCGTGGTGTTCAAGGCGAAATTCGCCCCCGCCAGCACGCCGAGCGCCAGCCCACCGAAGCCGCCTACCGCGAAGTCCAGCCGGTCCACCAGATGCTCGAAGCCGATCACCACATCGCCCTGGCCCTCGGCCGCCTTGTTCGACGTGATCCCGGCCCTGATGCCGCATGTCCTTGAGGGCCGCTTCCGCCCGCTGCTGGTCGGCAGTGCGGAGCGCGTGAGCTTCGTGGCGGAGTTGCGCGACGTGCCCGGGATGCGTGAGGCCATGCCGGCTTCGGGCATCGACAGGCAAAGCTGGTACGCCGTCAGCGCCCCGGCGCGCATCCCAGCCCCGTTCTGGCGCGGCTGCATGAGGCGATTACCCAGGTGGCCATGAGCGAGGATTCTCACGGCCGCCTGATGCCGCCTGGCTTCGAGCCGGTGACGAATACCTCGCCCGGCCTTCGGCACCTGCATGGCGCAGCAGGATGGCAAGTGGCGCAGCCTGATGGCACTCTCCGGCGCGACGCTCGACTGAGCAAGTGCCCCGCCCCGGCCTGCGTGGCCGGGGCGGTTTTCGTCATTGCCTTGAAATCATCGCATCCGCAAACTGTCACCAAGCCGACGCTACAGCACTATCCGCTCACATGGAATCAATGTGAACGGATTTCGTGCTGTAGATTCAATGGTTTCTAGAGTACGAGATCGATCCGAGAGAATCGATCGTGCTCTAGACACTGGCTTTCGTCCCCTGGGAGGCATCATGATTTCGCTTCGTCGTACCTTCTTCGCCGCCGGGTTCACCGCCGGGCTTCTGCTCGCCGCCATCGCCCCTGCCGCCGCGCAGGACCGCCTGGTGATCGCCGGGCGCGACGCCGCCTTCGGCACCGCGCTGGCCTCCATGGTCACGGCCTATCAGGCCTTGAACCCGACAGTGCGGATCGAACGGCTGGAGCTGCCCGGCGGCCAGCTTTACGAACGCATTGCGCTGAACGCGCGCGAACGCGCCCGCGCGCTGGACGTGCTGATGTTGGACGACATCTGGGCGCCGGAATTCATGGCCAATGGCTGGCTGGCGAATCTCGACCAGCTCGGCGGCGTGCAAGGCCCCTTCGTACGTTCGGCCGACGCTGTCTCACGCGGGCCGGCCGGGCAGATGCTCGCCGCGCCGATGGTCGGCAACGTCGCCATGTTCGCCTTCAACGCCGAGATCCTGGCGCGGCACAACATCGCGCCCCCCACAACCTGGACGCAGGTGGCCGCCGCCGGTCGTGCGCTGCAACAAGCAGAACCGGGCAGCACGCCCATCGCCTTCCGCGGTGTGCGCGGCAACCCGATCGTCACCGGCTTCATCCCCGTGCTCGGCGCCTTTGGTGGTGAGATCGTGAACGCGCAAGGCCGCGCCGCGCTGGACAGCCCGCAGGCGCTGGCGGCGCTGCAATACTTCCTGTCGCTGCGCCCCTATCTGCCGCGTGGGGTGGAGACCTGGAACGCCAATGAGGTGCGCCAGGCGATCGAGCAGGGTCGCATTGCCATCGCGCTGGAATTCTGGCCCGGCTGGGCCGGCACGCTGGACGATGCCAGCCGCTCACGCGTGGTTGGCCGCGTCAACCTCGTCTCCCCGCCGGGTGAGACGCGCGGACCCGCGCCGATGCTCGGCGCCTGGATGCTCGGCGTCGCGGCGGACAGCCCGAACGCGGCGCGCGCGGCGGATTTCATCCGCTTCGTCCTGTCGGCCGAGAACCAGAAGCGCATGGCGATCGAAACCGGCAATCCGCCGACGCTGACCGCGCTCTACAGCGACCCGGATCTGGTGCAACGCTTCCGCTGGTTCCCCGCGCAGCTTGCCGCGCTGGAAGCGGCGCAGCCGCGCCCGCGCATCACGCAGTGGAACCGGGTCGAGTCCATTCTGGGCGAGCAATTGCAGATCGCGCTGATCGGCCAGGCCAGCCCGCAGGAGGCGTTGGCCGAGGCAAACCGGCAGATCGCCCGGGCGATGGCGCGCTGAGCGACGCCAAAGGCGGGGCCGCACGATCACAGCCGTGAAGCCCCGCCTGATCGTGCTGCTGCTGGCGCCAGCGCTGCTGCTGTTCGCGCTGCTGACAGTCTACCCGTTGGTGCGCGTGCTGGTGCTGGCCTTCACCGCGACGGAGCACGGTTTCGCCGAGGCGCGCTTCGTCGGCTTCGAGAATTTCGTCGAGCTGCAGGAAGGCCGCGCCTTTCGCCGCGCCGCCTGGAATACTGTGGCCTTCGCGCTGATGGCCACCATCTCCGAATTGCTGCTCGGCCTGGCGCTGGCGCTGCTGCTGGACCGCGCCTTTCCCGGCCGGCGGTGGATAACGCTGGTGCTGCTCGCCCCCTATGTGCTGTCCACCATCGTGGTCGGCGCGGTGTGGCGCGCGTGGTTCCACTATGACATCGGCTTTCTGAACAGCGTACTGCGCAGCATTGGCCTGCCGGGAGTGCCCTGGCTGTTCGACCCCAACCTTGCGCTGTCCTCGATCGTGCTGGTGGATGTCTGGCAGGCGACGCCGTTTTGCTTTCTGATCCTCTATGCCGGGCTGCGCGCCATTCCGCCCGAACTGCATGAGGCCGCGCGGATGGATGGCGCCGGTGCCTGGCGGCGCTTGCGCGACGTCACGCTGCCGCTGCTGGCGCCCTATCTGCTGGTCGCGGGGCTGATGCGCACGGTCGACAGCTTCAAGCTTTTCGACAAGGTCTATGCCATGACCGGCGGCGGCCCCGGCAACGCGACCGAGACGCTGTCGATGCATGTGCATCGCCTCGCTTTCCGCTTCTTCGACATCGGCCTGGCGAGTGCCGCCGCGCTGGTGATGGTGGTGGTGGCCGGGCTGCTTGCGGCGCTCTATGCCCGCCAGATCATGCGCCCCCCGGCATGAATGACCGCCGGCATGAATGAACGCCCCGCCGGCCCGCTGCGCATCGCCCTCGCGCTGTTTGTCGCCGGCCTCTTCGCGCTGCCGCTGCTCTGGATGCTCGCCACCTCGGTCAAGCCGGTGGGCGAGTACATGGCATCCCCTGCCGCGCTGCTGCCGCAGGCACCCACCTTTGAGCATTATGTCGCGATCGGCGAGGCACGGGTCGGGCGCGCGGCGCTGAACAGCGTGATCGTGACTGTAGGCGCCACCTTGCTGGCGCTGCTGGCCTCCTTCCCGGCGGCCTATGCGCTGGCGCGGCTGCGCTTTCACCGCCGGCTGGATGCCGCCTTCCTGGTCTTCGTGCTGCTGGTGAAGCTGACGCCACCGATCGTACTGGCGGTGCCGCTTTACCAGGTGCTGCGCACGCTCGGCCTGCTCGACACGCTGCTCGGCTTGATCCTGGTGAGCCAGATCTACGCTCTGCCATTCGCCATCTGGATGCTGCTCGGCTTCATCCGCGACGTGCCGATGGCGCTGGAGGAAGCCGCGCGCATGGATGGCGCGAGGCTGCCGCAGGTGATGCGCGACATCCTGATCCCGGTCCTTGCCCCGGGGCTTGCGGCGACAGGGGTGCTGGTCGCCATCGCCTGCTGGAACGAGTTCCTCTTTGCGTTCCTGTTTGTGCAATCACCGGCGAATTTCACCCTGCCGACCTTCATCGCCACGCGCATCAACGAGGATGAGACGCTGTGGGGCCAGCTTTCGGCGATCGGCGTGCTGGCATCGCTGCCCGTGCTGGCGCTGATCGGCGTCGTGCACCGCGCCTTGTCACGCGGCTTCGCCAGCGGGATGCACTGAACCCCGCCATCGTCACCTTCTTGCTCGGGCTACAAGTCCTGAGCCTGGCAGCCTGTCGGACTTAACGCCCCGCCCCAGAATACCCAAAACCGCACGACATCTCACTCCGACGGGCTGCTAAAGCACGTTTGGTTCAAACGGAATCGTTTGAACCAAAGTCCGTGCTTTAGATTCAAGTGTTCATAGCGCACGAAATCGGTTCAATCGAACCGATAGTGCGCTAGGTAAAAGGCCGGTTTCAGCGCGGCCGTCATTTGCTGTGGTTCGCATCCCACTTGCCCGAAATTCGTACTTCGAGAGCGAACCCTTGGTACGGCGGTGCCTGAAACCGAAACGAGATAGGCCAACGCGAGCAGTCCATCGACGCCTACGCTCCATTGATCGTCTCGAAGACCGAAGCGGCGCATTGGTCGGCTCCAAAATGGATGACCATCCATGAATCGAATTTGCCGCCGCACCGGAATCCCCTAAATGACCGCTCACCTTAGCTGCCGCGGGTCGTCTAGAGCTGAAAAACGCTCGAGCCGCGCCGTGCCACACATCGGGGAAACCTTCGCGTCCAAGGCCCACCATGAACCAGATTTGAGCCCGCTCCGGAATGCCGAAAGCATTGAAGCATTTGCCCTGCCGAGACGATTAGGATTTGACGAGGCTGAGAGTTTCGCGCGACGCTAGGGTTGTTCTTGTATCGAACCGCCGGGCCGACCGCGACGCGGCTTAGCGTCATCAAAAAGGCGAAGCATCCATGGGTGAACTGATCAACCCCCACGAAATCTACCTCGGGACCTTCTTCGAGAGGTTCAACATGCGCTTCGGGCCGGCCGATCCGAATGCCGTTTCGCATTGGCTGTCCGGCGGGATCACCGAGATCGCCGCCCTTCAGAAGGAGTTCGAGATATTCAAGACCGGCCGCCGCTTCCTCGAAAGCGTCGCACTGCTCGGCCTCGGCGGCGACGCGGTGGGGCCGGCGAAGGATCGTTGGATCGCCTATCTGGAAAAACTACCCAAGATGAAGTCCGACGATGCCGAGCAGACCGGCGACGCGCGAATCGTCAACGCGCTGGTCGCCAACTTCTTGAAAGGCGAGCCGCTGCCCTGTTTCATGCAGGCGCTTGACGGCCGCACGGTGGATCCCGGCCACGTCATCGTCTCGGAGGGCGAGCCGTTGTTTTATCTGGAGCCGACGAAATTCCTGGTGATATCGCTGCCGATGCGGCCGAAATCGGCACCCGGCCGCGGCTAGTCGGCGGCTCGGCCTTGCCGAAAACCACGCTGCCGTGCGGCGGCAAGCCGGCAGCGAAGACGTGAACGCCGCAGGTCGGGCGCGATCGGCCGCGGATCTGGCGGCCGTCCACCGGACGATCGAGAGCTATTATTCGACGCGGTTCCGGCAATTCGGCGCGACGCCGCTCGGGGTTGACTGGTCCTGCGTTGCCACCCAGGAGATGCGCTTCGTCCAGCTGCTGAAGCTTTGCGAGATCGGCGCCGACTGTTCGCTGAACGATCTGGGTTGCGGCTATGGTGCGCTGCTCGCGCTGCTTGCCCGGCGCCACCCCGCGAGCGCAATCGACTATGTCGGGATCGAGCTCTCGGCCGCGATGGTCCGAAGCGCACGCCGGCGCTGGCGCGGCCATCCCGGGTGCCGCTTCGTGCAGGGCGAGGCCTGCCCCCGCCAGGCGGACTACTCGCTCGCCAGCGGCATTTTCAACGTCCAGCTCGACCAGCCGTGCGACCTCTGGGAGGCCTTCATCCGGACCACCCTTGATGGGCTGGCCGCGTCCAGCCGACGCGGCTTTTCGGTGAACTTCATCGCCGCGCCGGCCGGCAGGGCGATCGAAGCCGGGCTTTATGCGACCACGCCCGGGCCCTGGCTTGGCTATTGCGCCTCGCGCTTCGATGCCGCTGTCGAGTTGGTCACGGGCTATGGCCTGCGGGAATTCACCCTGCTGGTCCGCCTTCCGCGGGTAGCTTGACCAGGGCCGCCAGCCGCCGGCGCGCCTGGGCAAGACGCCCCGCGTAGACCGCAGCCCCGGTCTCGGCCATCAGCGTCTCCGCCACCGCCAGCAATGCCTCCGCCCGTCCGCCGCTGTCCGCGCCAGGCGCGCTCGCCAGCAATGCCGCCAGAGTGATCCGCGCCCGGCAGGCCGGCAGCCTGGCGTTTCGCTCCTCCGCCATGGTGATTGCAGCCTCGGCGGCGCGGATCGCCGCGCCGGCATCGCCGTTCCGCATCAGGTATTCGGCAAGGCTCGCCAGCAGTTCCGGCTCCAGCTCGATCGCTGCCCGAGTTCGCTGAAGCGCCGCCAGGCACTCGGTCGCGACCCGGATCGCCTCGCCGTAGTCGCCGATGATGCCCAGCGCGGTCGCTGTCGAAGCTAAATGATAGGCCTTGAGGTAGACGCTGCCATGGCGGTCCGCGAGCTGGCCGACCTTCGCCGCATGCTCGGCTGCCATCGCCGCGTCATCGAGGCACCAAGCCATGTCGACGTAGCCCCGATGGGCGATGAACTGTACGGTCGGGTCGATCAGCCCATTGATGTTGATGATCGTGTCGAGGCAGGCCGTCGCCGCCTCGAAGCGTCCGAGCCGCACCAGGATCCGGCCACGCAAGGCCTGCACCCAGTGCAGCACGCTGTAGCCGAGGAACTGATGGTCGAAATCGGTGACCTGATCGACATTCGCCAGCGCGCGGTCGCTCGCTGCCAGCGCGTCGAGCAGCAGCCCAGCCCAGCCATAGGCGTGGCTCAACGCGGCCTGCAGCGTGGCGACGCGGCCGACATCGCCACGCGCCTCTGCCAGGCCAACCGCCCGGCGCAGCTGCTGCACGAAGGCATCTGCCGGTCCGCCATTGACCTGGGCGATCCGTCCCTCGACCAGCAGCAGCAGCGGGGTGAGGGAATCATCGTGATTCTGCGCCCAGTGCAGGGCTTCCTGCACGAAGGGCCTGGCCTTTTCGGGGGTCAGCCCCTCACGCCAGCCAACCCAGGCGATCTGGCCGCTGGCCTCGATCCGCAGCGTGTCGTTCTCCGCGGAGTGTGGCGCCTGCGCCATCAGCGCCCGCACCTTGTGCCAGTACTGGGTCGCCTCGGTCGAGTTCTTCGGGCCGAGCCAGCGCGCCGCATGCGCGGCGAACATGGCGGCCCGTTCGGCCTCGCCGGCGGCCTCGTAGTGAAAGGCGATCAGCGCCGCCGATTCGTGGGTCCGGTCGGCATTCAGGCTCGTCAATGCGCGTGCGGCGGCCGCATGCAGCGCGACCCGGCGGCCGCGAAGCTGCGTCGCATAGGCCACTTCCTGGATCAGCGGATGGCAGAAGCTGAACTGGCCACCGGTCACCCCGCGGCCCCGTTCGAGCAGCCGGTCCTTGCAAAGCTGATCGAGGGTCGCCTCGATAACCTCGCGGGTCTGCCCAGCAACCGATCGCAGCAGCTCGGTTGGGAAGGTCTGACCGATGATCGCAGCGATATGCAACAGGTCACGCGCCGGCGCCGACAGGCTATCGATGCGGGCGCTGATGACCGCCTGGACGGTCGCGGGCAGTACTCTGGGACCGGCCGTCTGGCCGCGGCTGAAAGCGCCGCGCCGCCCGGTGATCACGCCCTGGTCGAGCAGCGAGTTGACCAGCTCCTCGGCAAAGAACGGATTGCCGGCGCTGCGCGCGGCGATCTGGTCGCGCACCCCCGCCAGCGCCGGATCCGGCCCGACCAGTGTCTCGATCAAAGTCTCGGTGTCGGACCCGCCGAGCTGGGCGAGGACGATCTCCGCGCAGCCCAATCGGCGAAGCCAGGTGCCATCATAGGAGGGCCGGTAATTGACGACCAGCATCGCCTGCGTGGTCCGGACAGCCTTTGCGAGGGCCCTTATGAAAGCCTCGCTCGCGTCATCCAGCCAATGCAAGTCCTCGACCATGATCACCGAGGGTGTCGTGCCGCGCCGGCGCACCAGGTCGCCCACGATCCCGATCAATCGGCTATTCCGGGCATGCGGGTTCAACCAGGCCGGAAGCGGCTGGTCCAGCGGCACGCCGAGGAAATCGCAGACGATGGCCAGGTCGACCGGATTGGTCGCGCCGACCTCCGCCAGCCGGTGCCGGATCAGGCCCGCGACGCGGTCCGCCGGCTGGCCCGGATGGATGCCAAAGCAAGCCGTGCGGAGGAATTCCATCATCGGCCGCAGCGGCGTCGCCACGCCATAGGGTTGCGCCTGGATCGCGAAGACCGGGATGTCGCGCGCCCCGCAGGCCAGAGCGAATTCATGGCAGAGCCGGCTCTTTCCGGTGCCGGGTTCGCCCACGATGCCGATGACCGATCCGGGCTCCGAGGCAAGCGCCGCTTGCAGCCGGCCCAATTCAGGCTCGCGACCGATCAGCGGGGTCAGCGCCATGCCGCTGAACCGCTCGCTCGCCGCCGCGTCTCGCACACCGATCAGGGCATGCAGCGTGATCGGATGCACCAGGCCGCGCAGCACGCGGAACCCGAGCGGCGCGACCTCGACGAAGGCCGGCAGCAGCGCCCGGCAGGCCTCGGTCAGGCAGATGACATCGGGCTCGACCTGCCCCGGCAGCCGGCTCGCCAGATGCAGGGTCATCCCATAGGCTTTGAAATCCTGTTCCGAACCGCGAAGCTCCGTGCCCGCGACCACCTCGCCGGAGTGCAGGCCACAGCGGACCGACAGCCCGTCACCCTGGCGCCGCAGGGTCTCGCGAATCGCCAGTGCAGCCTGACAGGCGAGCACAGCGTGGCCCTCCTTCGCCCGCGGCGCCCCAAACAGCGCGAGCACCCCGTCGCCCGGCGTCTGCATCACGACGCCGCCCATCCGCTCGATCGCCTCGCACATCAATTGCAGCGGCAGTTGCAGGCGCTGCATCGCGCTCTCGGCGTCCAGATCGGCCACCAGCTCCGTCGAGCGGACGAGATCAACGAACAGCGCGGTGACCTGCTTCAACTCCCCGGCCTCGACGAAGACACCGCGCGAGGCAGCGCTGGGCCGATCGCGCTGCGCCCTGGCCGAGTTCGTCAGCGCGGCGCCGCAACCGCCGCAGAAAGCCGCCCCCGGCTGGCTGGCCTGACCGCAGCCGAAGCAGATCAGCGGGAACCGGGTACCGCAGCCCTGGCAGTAGCGGTTGCCGGGCGGGTTGCTCTCGCCGCATACCTCACATTGCATCAGTTGAAACCGCAACGTCAGGCTTGGTGAACCGGGTTTCCCTCGGAGAGCGGAGGATGATCCTGGCGATAGGGAGTGACGCACCGCGGTGCACAATCATGCACGACGCTCCTGGAACATTCGACCTTGGCTGCTGTCGCCGGCCAACATCGGGAGATTCTTTAGCATCAGGCACGAACGTTAGCCCGCATTATTCGCAAGGGCTGGCGGACATGGCGCGAACCCGACGAATCCCCTCATTTTCTCCCCTACTGGGCTGGCTGCGATTCGCCCGGGCTTCTTAGTGTTTTAGCTGAGTCGGGGCTGGAGCATTGCGGGGGGCAAGGCGGATCAACGAGGCTGGCGTCTGGTTCAAGCACGCTCGTTCTTCGGCGAATCGTATGGGCCTGAACTGCACGCCAAACGGATCGAGGCCATGCGCCGCGCCTTCCAGCATCCCTGACCGTGCCCGGAAGCGGGGCCTCGGCATCCAGGCGCGGTCCACTACCAGACCCACGTGCATGACACGCGACCCGTCGCGGCCTAGGGGTTGGAGGCCGCGCGCCGCAATGCTCAACCGGCACCCGGCTGCACCCACGCGGTCCAGATACCGTCCCATATCTTTACCTGGATCGACGCCTGGGACTGCTCCATCGCGAGCAATCAACGCCACGCCCTGCTCGCCATCCAGGCGGGGCCGGTGTAAGAAGCGCTACATGCAACGGAATACGTGGTCGACGCGATGCTGCGGACAGGGCGCTCGGCTGCCGCGCCGCAGGTCTGGGCCGCCGCGCAGGTCTGGGCCGCCGCGGTGCTGACGCTGCCGCAACTCCATCCGGGGCATCTGGGCGGGCCATTTGGCGCACGCTCCAACCGGACGGTGGAAGCGGCCAAGGATGCCACGCAGAAAAGCGCCGTGACGCCGAGCCCCTTCGCGCTCGTGCGCAAATTGCCGGGCGGTGCGCTGCTCGCCTCCGGACGCGCCGCCGAAGCGGAGCGCGAATTCGTTCGGGTCATGGCAGCCAAACCGGGCCGGCTCCCTGCCCTCCATGGTGCGGCAGTTGCGCCCGAGGTTGCGGGCAGGCCAGGGGCACGGGCCCGGTTCCAGCGCCTGCTGAACCTGGCGCGATCCGCCAATGCCCCCCGCCCGGAACTCGATCACGCGCGCCGTGCATCAGCGCCGCGTGAGCGCTGATCTGGCGATGCGGAGAGGCGATGGCATGGCGCGCGATTCGCCGCCGCCCGCCGCCCAGGGAAGGCCCAGCCAGATCACCGTGGCCTTCACGCTGGCGGTTCTCTCACTCGCGCTCAGCACCGCCCATGGCACCATCAGCATGGCGCCACTCGGCCCTGAAGCCGTCGGTTTCGGCGTGATGGCGAGCCTGTGCGGCTCGATCATCGGCGGCATGGTGGCCGGCCTGTTCGGCGGGTCCCGAGGGATGGTGGGTGCGCCTACCGCTGCCATCTCGCTCTCGATCGGGGCTGTCATGGCGCGAATGGTCGACGCCGGAATACTGACGGCCGGCCCGGAGGGCCTCGCAGGCGGCATCGCCGTGCTGATCCTTCTAGCCCTGCTTTCCGGTGCGATGCAGGCAGCCATCGCGCTGCTCCGCATTGGCCGATTTGCGACGCTCCTGCCCTTTCCCGTCCTGGCGGGGGCGGTGAATGGCGTCGCGCTGCTGCTCATCTCCAGCCAGTTTGCCGCAGGGTTGGGCGTTGATTGGACGCCAGCGGGAATAAGCCTCGCCAACCCGCTGGCGCCGTTGCTTGCCCTCACCGTCATGGCGGTCCTTCTCGTGCCGCTGCGCTGGCCGCGTGCGATGCCGCCGATCCTCGCCGCCGTACTGCTCGGCACGGGGCTCTACCACGCGCTGCTGCCGGTGGGAGGCGTGGCGCTGCTTGGGTCAACACTTTCCGCCCTGCCCGCGCCAGCCGACCTGCCCGGCGCCGTCTGGGCAGGCTGGCTGGCCATCCCGGAGGTGCTCACACCGCAGGCGCTTGGGATCCTGGTGCCGGCAGCCGCCACCATTTCCATCTTCGCCACGATCGAGACATTGGCCTCAGGCGCCGTGAGCGAGGAAGTGACACAGCAGGCGCCCCGCGCCCCGCGCGATCTCCTGGCCATGGCGGTGGGAACCCTGGTTGCGGCGCTTTGCGCGGGGATGCCCGTCTGCGGCAGCCTGACGGCCACCTCGACGGCGCTTCGCAGCGGAGCGGATTCGACGCGGGCGGCCGTCCTGCGGAGCGCGATCCTGCTGGCCTTGCTGCCGGTGCTGGCCCACGCCTTCCTGTTTTTCCCGACAGCGGTGACGGCAGGCATCGTGCTGGCGGTCGGCATTAAGCTGTTCAATCGGGACAGCCTGCTTCTCTTCCGTCGCACCGCTTCGGCCCGTGCCAGCCACCGCCGCGAATTGGGCGGCAGCGCGCTGATCATGGTGGCGGTCTCGGGAACCGCCTTGTTCGTCA
>JBBSCP010000051.1:0-17917 GCA_038250135.1 Acetobacterales bacterium
AGATGGCCGGCGACGGCGCCGACAATCCCGACCAGCGCATCGCCGAGGATGTGCGCGTCGCCACCGATCTCGCGGTGGACTTCGCCACGGGGCTGTTGAACTCGGCGCTGATGCTCACGGCCTTCATCGGGATTCTCTGGACGCTTTCGGGCGCGCTGGAATTCGGCGTGATGGGCCTCGAAATCCGCATCCCCGGCTACATGGTCTGGGCCGCGCTCGGCTATGCGGCGATCGGGACCGCGTTGACTTGGCTGGTGGGCCGCCCGCTGGTGCGGCTCAACGTTGCGCGCACCACGGCGGAGGCGGATTTCCGCTTCGGCCTGACCCGGGCGCGCGAAAGCGGGGAGGGCATCGCGCTTATCCAGGGCGAGGCCGATGAACGCCGTGGCCTGAGTGCGCTGTTCGGCATCGTGGCCTTCGCACTGCGTGGCCAGATGCGCAGCCAGCGCAACCTGATGTGGCTGACCAGCGCCTATGGCGCGCTGGCGATGATCTTCCCCACCGTGGTCGCTGCGCCGGCGTATTTCTCGGGCACCATCACGCTGGGCGGGCTGATGCAGATCGGCGCCGCCTTCGGCCAGGTCGGCATCGCGCTGGCCTATGTCGTGGACAACTACCCGCGCATCGCCGAATGGCGCAGCGCCATCGCGAGGCTGGTGGTGTTCCGCGACGTGATCGAGGATCTCGACGCTCTCGTGGCGGACCCCGCCCAGCCGACCATTTCGATCCGGGAGGGCAGTGTTGAGCGCCTGGTGTTCCGCAACCTCGAAGTTGCCTTCGCAGATGGCACCACGGTGATCGCCGACGCCTCGGCCGAGATCCTGGCCGGGGAGCGTGTGCTGTTGCAGGGCGACAGCGGCACCGGAAAATCCACGCTGTTCCGCGCCATCGGCGGGCTGTGGCCCTGGGGGGCGGGCGAGATCGAAACGCCACCGCGGGAGAACATGATGTTCATGCCGCAGCGCCCCTATCTGCCGCTCGGCTCGCTGCGCGGTGCGTTGTCCTATCCGGCGGCGCCTGACAGCTTCGAGGCGGCACGAATCGACGCCGCGCTGCATCGGGTGGGGCTCGAACGCCTGATCCCGCAACTGGACGAGGAGCAACGTTGGGATCGCACGCTCAGCCTGGGCGAACAGCAACGCCTGGCCTTTGCGCGGCTGCTGCTGCACGCGCCGCGCTGGATCTTCATGGATGAATCGACGGCCGCGCTGGATGAGGCCAGCCAGGATGCGATGATGCGCCTGGTGCTCGAGGATCTGCCGGACTCGGCGCTTGTCTCGATCGGTCATCGCCCCGGGCTCGAGGCCTTCCACACGCGGGTTATCACGCTGATCCGCAACGAGGGCGGCGCTCGCCTCGCCTTGCCGACTCGCGTCGTGAGGCAGCGCGCCTGGCGCGCCCCCAAACCGCTGTGGCAGCGGTCATCGAGGTAGTCTGCTGCCGAGCCGGAGGGGCTCGGCAGCGTCGTCAATCAGCGACGATTTCCGACGGCGCGATCGGCCGCGGTCAGCGGAGGATTGCCCGGCATGCCATCGCTCTGTGCCGGAAAGGCGCCAGAGGTGTTGGTGCCCGCGGCGCGATCGACGGCGCGCTGCGTGGCATTGCCCGGCGGGTTGCCCGGCAGGCCATCTCTCTGCGCGGGGAAGGCGCCGGACGTGTTGGTGCCCGCGGCGCGGTCCACGGTGCGCTGCGCGGCGTTGCCGGGCGGATCGACCGCAGCGTTGCGGGTGTCGGTGCAGGCGGCGGTGCCGAGCAGCAGCATGAGGCTGGCGGCGAGAACAGGCTTGGCGTTCATGATTTTCCTTCGTCCGCGGCGATGATGCGCAAGATGCGCCCCGCGTGCGAAACGTAAACGTGCCAAAGGCGCTTCAGGTTGCGCGGCGAATCATCAGGCGCGGCGACGCGCCAGCGCCGCATCGAGCTCGGCGCCCAGCAGGATCAGATACACCGTCACGTACAGCCAAGTGAGCAGTGCCACGGCCGCGCCGAGCGCGCCATAGGTCGCGTCATAGGACGCGAAATTCGAGACGTAGAGGGAGAACAAGGTGGACGCGACGACCCAGAGCAGCGTCGCCAGAGCCGCGCCCGCCGAGAACATTCGCCAATAGGGCGGCGGCCTCGCGGGGCCGAAACGGTACAGCATGCCGATCGCGAACAGCACGGCGAACAGCAGCACCAGCAGCGAGGCGCCGCGCAGGATCAGCGCCTGGCGCGGCACGAATTCGATCAGCGCCAGCACGGCCGGCAGGGCCACCAGCACCGTCAGCCCGATGGTCACCGCCAGGATGCCACCGAGCGTGAGCAGCAGCGCCGTGGCGTAGAAGCGCAACGCGCCACGCTCCTCGGCCTCGCCCTGCGCCATGTTGAGCGCGCCGAGCAGCCCTCGGATGCCCGAGGAGGCGCTCCACAGCGCGATGGCCGCGCCGATCGCGGCACCGATTCCCAGCGTTTCCCGCGGCATGAGAACCAGTTCGCGCACGCGCGAGGCGATCAGCTGGTAACTCATCTCCGGCAGCAGCCGGTGCAGCACTTCGAGCTGCGGCTCCACCGTGCTCGGATCGAACCAGATGCCGTAGAAGGAGACGCACAGTGACAGCGCAGGGAACAGCGCGAGCATGGCGTAGAAGGCGCAGCCCGCCGCGACGAGCGAAATCCGATCCGACGCCGCAACGTCGAACAGATGACGCCAGAAGGGGGGTTCGGCCAGCACCTCGGGCGGTTGTTCGGCGGCCATCGTCACTCCCGGCGCCTGCATCACTTCCGGCCAAGGACGCGCTGCGGTCTCTCACAGCGCCAAAGGCGCGGGACCGGCCCATTCGGACCAATCCCGCGCCCAGGAACAAACCGAATTCGCGCCCCGGCGTCGCCGGCACTCATGCAGTGCCAGGCCAAGCCCGGGCGGCCGCGATCAGCCGCGACGCAAGGCGCTGTACTCGAACGCGGGCTGGGTCTCCAGGGTCGCCTTCGTGGCACTGGGCAGGACGATGCGCTCACGCTCCGAATTCCAGCGAAGGTCGCTGAGCGGCACAAGAACCAGGCGTCCGCCGATGCCAAGGAAGCCGCCGACCTGGATGACGGCCATCGGTCCCGAAATCGCCGCGCCGGGCGGGCCATTGAGCAGAATATCGTCCACCTCGCCGATGCTCTCGTTGGCAGCGTTGTAAACATTGGCGCCGATGATCTGGCTCATGCGCTGGCGTTCGTAGGCGGCGCTGCCGGGCAAGGGCGCGAAGGGGGCGGTGACGGCGGTGATGGCGCCAGTCGCGGCACGGCTGAGCGCAGTGCCGGGCGGATCTACCTGGGTGATCGGCGCCGGCGTGGACGTCTGGGCAAGCGCCAACACGGGCAGAGCCAACAGGCCGGCCGCAAGGATCATCGGCAACAGGCTTGGGCGATGCTTTTCTCGGCGGGTCATGGGCTCATCCTTCTCTGGGAAGGGCTGCGCACTTGCTTGCCCTCGGCAGGAAGAACGCACGACGCAGTGTGAAGTTGCGTCGCGCTCAATGCCGTGAGAAGCGACGCAAGACGACGTCGAGCAACAGGCCGGCGACCTCGCTCACCGCGTTGCGCGGGCGCAGCAGGCCCAGGGTCTCGGCGAGGGGCGAGACGGTGCCGAGTTCGCGGATCGCCTGGCGTCGCAGCATCAACGCCTCGGCTGCCACGGCATCGCGTCGCGAGCGTGCGGACAGCAGAAGCATCGCCATCATCGTGGCATTGAGCCCGGCGAGCCACAGCGTCGCCGCGCTCGAGCCGTACCGCGCCGCCAACTCCAGCCACAACGCCACCTGCAGCAGCGCGAGGGTAACCAGCCCGAACAGCGCTGCGGCAGCCATCATCGTACTGCGGCGGGCCATGCCCGCCATGCCGCGCCGCAGCCGCAGCGCCTCGGCGCTGGCTGCAACCTCGAGCAGTTCGAGGCTGCGCATGCTCAGCGGCGGACCAGCGTCGCCAGCATGAAGCCGACGGCGGCGGCAATGCCCAGCGCCATGATCGGCTGTTCTTTCACGTTGTCGGTCAGGCGCGTCGCCTGGGCCTTCACCGTGTCGGACGCGTTCTGCGCGATGGCCTCGGCATCATGCGCGAGGTTCGCCAGCGCCGGGCTGACGCGCTTGTTCATCAGATAGTCCACCTTTTCACGCAGCGCGGCGATCTCGGCGCGGGCGTCGTCGGCGTAGTTCTGGGCAGCATTGTTGATGTCGTTCATGGGGGATCTCCTGAAAGGGTTCTGCATGGTGGATCAGCCGAGGTGGCTGCGCAGCAGCCAGGCGGCCTTGTCGTGCGCCGCGATGCGCGAGACGAGCAGGTCGTGGCTGGCAGGATCGCCGTTTTCCTCGGCCTGGTCGGCCGCTTCCTGCGCATGGGCGGAGAGCGTGTCGTGGTCCTCCGCCAGCAGGCGCACAGTCGCTTCGGTGCTGAGCACGGTGTCGAGCTCAGCGATGGTCGCACGCTCAAGCATGTCGCTCATGCTGAGCGGCGGTTGCGCGCCGAGCGAGCGTACCCGTTCCGCCATCACGTCGATGGCCTCGAACAGCTCGCCGTATTGCGCCTCGGTCAGCTTGTGCAGGCCAAAGAACCACGGCCCCTTGGCGGTCCAATGGCAGGCCTGGGTCTTCAGCATCAGCACATAGCTGTCGGCCAGAACTTCGTTGAGCATGCCTGGCACGCCGGTGTCGTTGTCGTTCAGACCCTGCTCAGAGCTGGGGGCCATGGATTCGGCCTTGTGGTGCTTGCCGCGCGCCATCTGATGCGGGCTCAACGGCCGAGGTTGATTTGGCTGGGCGAGGTCAGCGCACCGGTCGCTGCACCAGCTGCGCCGCCGAGCACAGCGCCGCCTAGCAGGCTGGTGCCGGTCAGGGCGCCCACCGCCGCGCCGCCGGCCGCGCCGAGGCCGCCGCCAGAAAGCGCGCGCTCGCCGGTCGTCTGGCCGCAGGCGGCGAGGCCGATGGCCAGCAGGCCGGCGGTTGTCAGTTTCAGGGTCGCGTTCATGTGCCGTCTCCATCGAGGAATTTCGTCCCTCAGCAACGCTGGAGCCGGCCCTGCGTTGCACGCAAAGATTCAGGAGAATTCAATGGCCCCCTTCCGCGCCCCGATCCAGCCGCTTGCCGGAGCCTGGAGCGGCCAACTGCTCGTCGGCTGCCTGATCATCGCGGCGCTGTATGTGGGGCGGGACGTGCTGGCGCCGCTGGCCCTGGCGCTGCTGCTGACCATCGCGGCCATGCCGCTGGTCGCCTGGCTGGAGCGCCGCCACCTGCCGCGCATCGCCGCCGTGCTGCTGGTATTGGCGCTGGGCGTGGGACTGTTCGGCATGGTCCTGTACCTGCTGATCAGCCAGGCCTTGGCCCTGGCGGCGGAGCTACCAGCCTATGAGGCGGTGCTGCGCGGTAAAATCGCCTCCCTGGCCGTGGGCTCCGACCCGATCGACCGCGTGTGGGGCTTGGTGCAGCGTCTGGGCAGCGGCATGGCGCCGGCGGGTGCCGCGCCGGCAGTGGCCACGGTGGTGATGGCCGAGCCTGCGAGCAGCCCGCTCAGCACCCTGTTCGACCTCGCCGTGCTGGTGCTGGCCCCCGCCGCCACGCTGGCCGTGACGCTGCTGCTGATGGGCTTCATCCTGGTCGGGCGGGAGGATGCGCGTGACCGCGTGCTGCGCCTCGCCGGCCTGCACGAGATGCACCGCACCACCGCCGCGCTGGCGGAGGCCACCAGCAGCCTGGGCCGCCTGTTGCTGATGCAGCTTTTGGTGAATGCGCTGTTCGGCGTCTCGATGGGGGTGGGGCTTTGGGCGCTGGGCCTGCCGAATGCGGCGCTGTGGGGCGGGCTCGGCTTCGCGCTTCGCTTCGTGCCCTATCTCGGCGCGCCGCTTTCGGTGCTGTTCCCGCTGCTGCTGGCCTTCGCGACCACGCCCGGCTGGGCCACGGTGCTTGGCGTGGTGGCGCTGTTCGCCGTGGTCGATATCCTGGTGAGCTACGCGCTGGAGCCCTGGCTGTATGGGGTGAGCACGGGCGTCTCGCCGCTGGCGCTGCTGGTGTCTGCGGCGTTCTGGACCATGATGTGGGGGCCAATGGGGCTGGTGCTGGCGCCGGCGCTGACGGGGTGCCTCGTGATCCTCGGCCGGCATGTACCGTCCTTGGGATTCCTCGACGTGGTCTTGGGCGACAGCACGCCCTTGCCCGCGCCGGCGCGGTTCTACCAGCGGCTGCTGGTCGATGATGCGCAAACGGCAAGCCGGCTTCTGGCGGCGGAGGCCGAACGCGCCGGCGCGGTCACAGCGATGTCCACGCTGGTGTTTCCAGCGATCGCGCAGATCAGCAGCGACCGTCTAGGCGAAAGCTTCGGCCCGGCGCTGGCGATCCGCAGCGCGCGCACCTTGTTGCAGGCCTTGGCCGCCGTGCCGGACCCGCTGCCGGGCGGGATCGAGGTGGTGGTGATGCCGGTCGGCGGCACGCTGGACCGTGCGGCGGCAGCCGCCGTGGTGCTGCTGTTGCAGGAAGCCGGGCACGCGGCCGCGATGGCACCGCGGTCAGGCGCGACACTCGCCCTGGTGGTCGCTGCCGGCGAGGCGCCGCGCCACCGCCTGCTGCGCGCGCTGCGTGACGCCGCGCAGGCCGCCGGCGCGGTGCAGATCTTCGCCGCGACCGATGAGGCCGCCCACGGCCTGGCCGCCGCCGGCATCCGCCTCGGCTGGACCGATACGCCGACAGCGCTGCTGGAGGCGGCCGAGCGGGCGCTGGAGGCCGAGAATCCGGCTTCCGGTTAGAGCACTATCAGTCCCTTCGGTCGGGTTTCGTGCCGTCGATTCAATAGTTTGTTGAGCATGATCGATCCGAGAGGATCGCCCGTGCCCTAATCAAACAAGCTCCCGCGCCCTCTCCTGCGCGCGGCTGAGGGCGACCGCGAGTGCGCTGCGCAGGCTGCGGGCGGAGACCGGCGTGGGCAGCAGCACCGCCTTCGCCAGGTCTTCCGGCGCGACGCCGAATTCGGACAGATACACCACCGCAGTCGTGCGCCGCTGCAGCATTTGCACCAGCGGCTGCACCGAGCGCCCGCGCAGCGTGCCGGCGAGTACCGCGGCATCCACCGCGCCGGTCTGCTCCAGCAATGCCTGCGCCTGGTCCGAGGTTTCGGCTGGGCCGATAACCTCGCAGCCTGCCTCACGCAGCGCCGCTGCCAGCGCCAGCCCCTCCGCCGGGTCGTCGAGCGCCAGCAGCACGCGCCGGCCGAGCAGAGCCGAATCCTCGGGCAGCGGCCCTTGCGGCGCGGCACCGGCCAGTGCCTCCGCCCCGAAGATGAGCGTGCAGGCCAGCCCCTCCGGCCGCCAGTCGCGTAAGATCCGCCCGGCCAGCTGCGCGCGCAGATTGGCATCGATCAGCATGGTGCCGAGGCCGATGCGCGTCGGCTTGCCGCCGAGCAACGGGCCGCCGCACTCGGTCCAGTGCAGGATCGCCCCGCTGTCCTGCCGCGCCCAGTTGATGGTGATGCGGCCGCCATGGCCAGACAGCGCGCCGTATTTCAGCGCATTGGTGACGAGTTCATGCAGCACCATCGTCAGCGGCTGCGCGGCTTCCGCCACCAGGCGCAGCGGCGGGCCTTCCAGAGTCGTCGCGCGCGCATGCGGGGCGAGTTCCTGCACCACCAGCTCACGCAGATCCGCCGCCACCCACTTCTCCCGCGACAGCACGTTGTGCGCGCGGCTCATCGCCGCGATGCGGCCTTCCAGCACTTCGACCAGCGCCGGTACGTCATCGGGCGCATCGGCCGCGGAGAGGCGCAACAGGCCACGCACCACGCTCAGCGCATTCTGCGCGCGGTGATCGACCTCCCGCGACAAAAGCCGCTCCGACTGGTCGAAACGGCGCCGCGCGGTGATGTCGATGACAGCGCCGCTGACGGAGCTGACGCGGCCTTCCTGGTCGCGCACGGGGTGGTAGTTGCACAGCCAGCTGCGCTGCTGCGCGCCCTCCCCCGCGCTGACCTGGAGGTCCGAGACAGCCTCGCCCGTGGCCAGCACGTGGCGCATCGCCGGCTCGACCATCGCGGCCATCAGTGGCGCCACCTCGGCCAGGGAGCGGCCGAGCAGCGCCTCCACCGGCTGGCCATACGCAAGGGCGAGCATGTCGTTGATCGCCAGGAAGCGCAGGTTGTCGTCCAGCAGGCACAGCCCGGCTGGTGCGTTCTCATAAGTCGCATGCAGCTGCGCGGCGAGCTTCGCGAGCTCGGCCTGCGTCTCGCGCAGCGCATGCACGTCGGCGCCGACGATGGTCCAGGCGCGCGGCCCGCCATCCGGCCCCGGCACCGCCGCGGCGCGCAGCTGGAACCACCGCCAGGCTCCATCCGCGGCGCGGCGGAGACGCATCTCCTGCTCGAATGGCGCAACCTTGGCGACGGCCTGGCGCCACGCAGCGGCGGAGATCAGGCGGTCATCCGGGTGGATCGCCTCCAGCCAGCCGCCTGGCTGGCTACTCAGCCCGATCTGGCTGCTCAGCCCGGTCTGGCTACTCAGGCCGGCCTGGCTACTCAGTAAGGATTGCCCGGTGAGCTGGCGCCAGTAGGGGTTGGTCCAGTCCACGCGACCTGCGGCATCCGCGGTCAGCACGATCTGCGGCGCGACCTCCTGAACCGCCATCATGCGCGTCTGGGCGCTGAAGCGCGCGGCCTCCCGCCCAGCCACGGCCTCGGCCATGGCGTCGAAGGCGGCGGCGAGGCGGGTGAAGTCGCTGCCGCCGCCGATTGCGCCGGCCCGCGCCTCCCATTCCTCGCGCCCCCAGCGCTGCGCGGCGGTCAGCAGGCGTCGCAGCGGGCGCTCGATCGCCAGATGGAAGCCGAGCAGCGCCAGCAGGCAGGCGAGGAGCAGGGAGCTGACGATGATCGCCGCCGCGCGTCGGTCTGCCTGGACCGCCGCCAGCGCCGCTGCCTCGCCATCGAGCATGGTGAAGATGAACAATCCGCCGGTGCCCGGGCCGGGCGGGCGAAAGGCGGTGCTACGCGCTTCCCCTTCGGACTGAAAGCCGGGCGCTCTCGCGTGTAGCAGCGGCATCAAGGTGGCTGGCAGTGGCTTGCCCAATGACGCGGCCAAGGACGCGCCGAGGGATGTGGCGGATGTGTCCGGCGGCCATCGGGCCAGGAGACCGCCCTGCGGATCGGCCAGCAGGGTCACACTGTCGGCCGGCAGGTTCAGGCCGCGGAGCTCGCCCTGCAGCCAGTCGAGCGACAGGGCCAGTGCAACCTGCCCAGGCGCCCCATCAGGCCGCGGCGCGACCAGCAGCAGCGCACCCTCGCCCGCTGCCGCGCCCGCCAGATAGCCGAGCTTGAGCGTCACAGGGGGGGCCGCACTGCCTGTCGGTGAGGTGCAGATCGCCGTGCCCGACTCGTCCAGCAGCCAAGCCTGTCGGTAGCGGGGGCTGGCCTGGACCAGCCGGTCGAGAAAACCATCGCATGCGGCGCCTGGCGATAGCGCGGCCATGGCGGCAAGGCTCTGTTGCGCGGAGGCGATCAGGCCGGCCTGATGCCGCGCCACGAGGTCGATCTGCCGTTGCGCCTGGAGCGAGAGGGCTTCGTAGCGCTGCTGCCGGGCCTCGCGCTCCAGATGGATCTGCACCAGCCCTGCCGGCACCAGCGCCGCCAGCAGACCAAGGAAGGCGCGAATGGCGAGCGACACGGCAGCCTTCCAGTCCGGGGGCAAGGCTCGGCAGCATAGGGAGGGGGCGGACGGCCGCCCAGCGTGGGGGAGATCGTGGACGGCCGTCCGGCGCGGCGGTAGGTCCGGGGATGCCGCGCACCAGACCCAACGCCGGGTGCCAGCGCCGGTTGCAGGGCCACGACACAACATTATTCGACCACGAATCACCAGCATGATCGAGGGAATGGCATCGGGGCGCCAAGCCCGCGGCGCGACCTGCACGCGTGGCGGCGTGAGGGGCCGCACCTGTACGGGTGGAGCATCGCTGGCACGCAGCACTTCGCAATCGAAGTTGCTCTGCTGCGAGGCACCGTGGCGATGGGTGTGGCGCGGATCGGCATCGGCTTGCCTCGCAAAGTCGTCGATCACCGCCTCCACCACGAAGGCGTTGGAGCCACGCTGCACAAGGCCGAGCGAGCGTACCGCATCCCTCGTGCTCCCTGCTGGCCGTCGCAGTGTCGTGCTTGGCGCTTGCAATGAGTGCGCTGCAGATTACGCTGACAACCCTGGCAGCGCGCCGCCTTCCCGATGTCACGCTGCCAAGGCGGCGGTGAGCGCTGCGCGTCGTTTCCCGCAACACATTGTTTCGCGCACCGCTTCGTGCACTAGCGCGGGGCTTGATACCTGCCCAGTCTGCTGCCTTGCCGCAAGTTAGGAGTGCCCTGCGCCATGTCCCGCCTCATCGTTGCCATCTCGACCCCGACCGCCCTGCTGCCGCTCGGGCTACTGCCGACGATCACGCGCGTCAGCGGTGCAGCCACCATCGTCATCTATGACATCAGCACCGGCCCCTTCGCCGGCGACCAGCTGATCCTGCGGGGCAGCGACATGACCTGGCCGCTGTTGGGTCCCCCCCCGCTGCTGCCGACTGGCGGTACCATCATCAGGATGGAGTTGCGCACAACGGCTGGCATCCTGCCGGCAACTTCCATCATGATACTCGACCAGTTCTCGGTCAGAGCCTCTGACTTCGCTGCGGCCGCCTTCACGGCGGGCGGGCTTCACACCCTGCTGATGAGCGGCGCGGACCGGCTGACCGGCGATACCGGCGACGATCGCCTGGCCGGCCTCGCCGGTGCGGACACGCTGTTCGGCGACGATGGCGACGACACGATGGATGGTGGTGCCGATGCCGACAGCCTGAGCGGCGCCGACGGCGCCGACCTGCTGATGGGTGGTGCCGGCACCGACACACTGCTCGGTGGTGCCGGTAACGATACGCTGATCGGCGGCCTCGGCAACGATTTGCTGAGCGGCGATTCCGGCGCCGACAGCGTGGATGGCGGCGATGGCGACGACACGATCGAGGGCGGCAGCGGCCGCGACACGCTGCGCGGCGGGATTGGCAACGACACCTTTCGCCTGTTCCAGCTCAACACCACGGAGAATTTCGAGGAGTTCGACGGCGGCCTTGGCACCGATGTCATACTGGTCACCGGCTCCGCGGCGCTCACGCACAACATCGCCAGCTCCACCGTAAAGGGCATCGAAACGCTGCGCTTCGAGACAGCAGCAACGCTGAATCTGGATGTCGCACAGCTCTCCGCACTTTCCCGCGTGGAGGTCTCCTACAACGCCGCTGTGGCGGGCTCCGACCGTGCGGAACTCGGCCTGCGCGGCGGAGGAACCTTCAATCTCGATGGCTTCGCGCTGGCGCTCACCGAGGGCGCGCTCACCGTCCGCATCCTGTCGGCCAACACCACGGTACTGGGGCGCAGTATCCTCAACAACGCCCAGCATGATCGCATCATCGGGAGCGCTTTCGACGACAGCGTCAGTGGCGGCTTGGGCGACGACACGCTGGAAGGCGGCGCCGGAGCCGACACGCTGGCCGGCGGCGCGGGCAACGACAACGTCGCGGGCGGCAGCGGCAACGACCTGATCAGCACCGACACCGGCAACGACGTGATCAACGCGGGTGCCGGCAATGACATCGTCACCGCCGGCGCCGGCAACGACATCATCTCCGGCGGTGATGGCAATGACGCGATCGGGGCCGGCGAGGATAACGACATCGTCGTCGGTGGTGCCGGCAACGACACCGCCTTTGGCAATGACGGCGACGATGCGCTGGCCGGCGACGATGGCAACGACAGTCTGTTCGGCAACGCCGGCCAGGACAGGCTGGTGGGCGGTACCGGCAATGACCGCCTCGACGGTGGCGACGATGGCGACACGCTGGATGGCGGCGATGGCGCCGATACGCTGAACGGCGGCGCTGGCGACGACAGCCTGCGTGGCGGCGCCGGCACCCTTTCTGGCGCCAACAGCATCGTCGGCGGCGATGGCAACGACACCGTCATCGGCGGCTACGGCGCCGACACCATCAGGGGCGATGACGGAAACGACAGCCTGAGCGGTGCCAGCGGCAATGACGGGCTGTATGGCGGCACCGGCGACGACTCCCTCGATGGCGGCGCCGGACACAACCGCCTGGAAGGCGAGAGCGGCAATGACCGTCTGATCGGCGGCACCACGCGCGACACGTTGATCGGTGGCAGCGGGAACGACCAGTTGTTCGGCATGAGTGGCGAGGATCTGCTGCTAGGCGGCACCGGCAATGACAGTGTGTTCGGCGGCGTCGGCAACGACACGATGCTCGGAGAGGACGGCAGCGACATCCTGCGTGGCGACAGTGGTCGCGACAGCCTCGAGGGCGGCGCGAGCGCCGACACGATCTTCGGCGGCGACGACAGCGATTTCATCTTCGGCAATACCGGCGACGACACGCTCTACGGTGACGGCGCGGCCGATTCCATGGATGGCGGCGACGGCGAGGACGTCCTGCACGGCGGCGATGGCAATGACGCACTCCGCGGCCGCGCCGGCTTCGACATCCTCAACGGCGACGCCGGCAACGACGCCATTTTCGCCGGCGAGCAGAACGACTTCGCCTTTGGCGGCACCGGCAACGATTCCATCTTCGGCGAAGGCGGCGATGACACGCTTTTCGGCGGTGAAGGTGCCGACAAGCTCTACGGCAGCTGGGGCAGCAACCTGCTCGACGGCGGTTCGGGTGCCGATACGCTCACCAGCGTCTCCGGTGGCGACACGCTGCGAGGCGGCGATGGCGGCGACGCCTACCTCATCACCTTCATCGATTTCACCGTCATCGAGGAGACGGGCAACGGCGGTCGCGACGTGATCCATACGCCTGACAGTTTTTCCATCGAGACAATGACCACGATCGAAGACCTGATCTACAGGCCATTCTACTCGGCCGAGGGGATTCGTTTCGTGGGTAACGCCTCGGGTAATGTGCTGGAGGGTTCGGACGCCTTCGCCGACACCCTGCTTGGCGGGGCCGGGGACGACACGCTGCTTGGCGGCGTCGGCACGATGGATTCGGCGTATGATGAGACCAACGGCCAGACCTACCAGGTGCTCAGGGGGGAGGGCGGCAATGACAGCCTGGTGGGCGGCGGATGGCTCGAAGGCGGCTCCGGCAACGATACACTCAATGCCCGCGACTCGTACGGCAACGACTTGCTCGACGGCGGCTCGGGTGACGACCGCTTCGTGGTCAGGGGCTATGACGACGCCGAGATCAACGTCGGCACGGGGTCCGACACCATCGTCCTCGTGGAAGGCTTTGGCAGCGAAGAGTTCCCCTTTATCGACATCAACGGTTTCGATCCTGCCAACGACATCCTTGACCTCTCGCGGCTCGACGCCAACGTCGCCAATGAGGAGGGTGACCAGGCCTTCACGATCATCGGCCCCGACTCGCTCGTAGATCACACTGTCAGGACGATCGGCTTCGGCTATTTCGGCAGCACACTCTATCTCAAGTTGTACAACTCGCTCGGCCAAGAAGATGTAACCATCACCCTCAGTCGCGACATGTTGGCGCCCGACCTATCCTCGTCCTGGATCATTCTGTAATGGCGTGCTGCAATGAAACAGCAGTCGCATGGCTCAGGAATCCCCTGATTTTTGAATTCTGGGGTATAGGCGCGATTCGGCTGTGCTCTGTAGTTGTTCCAAGCGGTTGCTCGGAGCGGAGCCATGGGCAAGGCGGATCGAGGGCGAGCGAAGCTGGCGGATGCGCGCTCGTTCGTTGCGGGGGCGTACGGGGACGAGTTGCACGCCAAGCGGATTGCGTCGCTGGCGGGCGCGACGCCGCTCCGCGTCCAGCGTGAGCGTCGATGGCAGTCGCCCGGCGCGGCGATACGAGTACCCGGCATGGCCCCCGCGTCTGCCCGGCCAGCGTCCAGATGCCGATGACCGCGCTACCAAAGGCGGCATCGATCTGCGACACGACCTCCGCGCGGAGCAACGGCCCGGCACTGCCCTTCTCGGCAATGCGCAATGCCGAAGCTCATCGGATGGCCTTCGACGAGAAGCAGCCCGCACCCAGCGCGCGGCGTGTGGCACCACGCAAGACGACCCGCACGCTACGAATCGATGCGAATATTGGCGGCGCGGATCACCTCGGCCCAGGCCGCGCTCTCGGCACGGATGAAGACGTCGAACGCCGCCCCGGACAGGATCGAGGGCCCGAAGCCGGTGGTCTGCAGTCGCCCGAGTACCTCAGTATCAGCAAGCGCCGCGCGGAAGGCCTGGTCGAGGCGCGCGACGATGGCCGGCGGCGTGCCTGGCGGCGCGCTCACGCCATTCCAGTTGGAAATGTCGAAGCCGTCGAGGGATTCACTCAGCGCCGGCGTGTCCGGCAGGCCAGGCCAACGTTCCCGTGTCGTCACGCCCAGCGCCTTCACCTGGCCTTGCCGAACGAAGGAAAGGGCGGAAGTGTCGCTGAAGTAGATGTCCACCTGTCCGGCGATCAGGTCGCTGATGGCCGGCGCGGCGCCCCGATAAGGCACGTGCAGCATGCGTCCACCGGCGCGCAGCGCGAACAACTCGCCCGTCAGATGCGTGCCGGTGCCCGCCCCTCCGGATGCGAAGCGCACACCCTCCGGCCTGGCCCGCACCATTTGCACCAGGGATGCAACATCGGTCGCGGGCAAGTTCGGCCGCGCGATCAGGATCAGCGGCGCGCCGACCACCCGGAGCACGTGGGTGAGCGCCAAAGGGTCATAAGGGTGAGGGCGGAGGTTCGGACCGACGGTCAGTGGCCCCGGCGCCACCATGCACAGCGTATGGCCATCCGGCGCAGCAAGGGCCATCGCCTCGACCCCGATCGCGCCGGCGGCGCCACTGCGATTCTCGACGACGACCTGCTGGCCGAGATGTTTCGCCAGCGGCTCCGCCAGGATCCGCGTCGCAATATCGACCCCGCCGCCGGGGGGATAGGGGACGATCAGTCGGATCGGGCGGGTCGGGAAGGGCGTCTGTGCAGCCACACGCGCGACAGGCGCCGCCACGAGCGGCGTTGCGGCGAATGTAAGGAGACTCCGACGTTGCATGGTCAAGGCTCCCGTGTTGCGCGTAGACAGGTTGACACCATCGGAATCGCCTCGCAACGTCGATTTTCCGAGGCTACTGCGCCCGGTGCCGATCCGGAGGGCGGGCGATCAACGTGACCGTGGTTGAGCCTCGGACAGCGGCGCTCCATGCCAGCGCACTGGTCATCGATGCCTGCGCTCCCATCCTCCGTGATGCGGCCCATGCCGAGCACTGGATCGCCGGCGGCGCGACGGCCGCGCTGGCCACGCTATGCCTGTTCGACGACGACCGTGATTCTACTGTCGCCAATATCTCGAAGCTGAATCGCCAGGTCCGTGCACGCAACGACATCGTGATCGCGCGCGACGTGGCCGCCATCCGGCGCGCGAAGGTCGAGGGAAAGTTCGCCATCGTGCTCGCCTTCCAGAGCAGCGGCGGACTTGGCGGCGATCTCGGGATGGTCGAAATCTACCACCAGCTCGGCGTGAAGGCGATGAATCTCGCCTACAACAAGGCCGAGCTCGCGGCCGATGGCTGCACCGAGGCTCGCGATGGCGGGCTGACGGAATTTGGTCGCAGGGTGATCGCGGAGATGAACCGCGTCGGCATGCTGCTCGACCTGTCGCATACCGGGTATCGGTCGAGCATGGAGGCGATGGAGGCCTCAACACGGCCGGCAGCCTTTACCCATTCCAATGCCTGGGCGGTGTTCGAACATCCGCGCAACGTCCGCGACGACCAGATGCGTGCTTGCGTCGCGACCGGCGGCGTGATCGGCATCAACGGCCATCCCGCCTTCGTGCGGGCCGGTACGGCGATGCCGACGATGGATGATCTGATGGCGCAGCTCGACCATATCCTGGACATCGCCGGGGTGGATCATGTCGGCATGGGCCTGGATTTCTCGCAGCCGCCCGGCCAGCAGATGACCGCGGCTCGCTATGCGCAACTGCTCGCGGATGGAATCTTCACGGCGGATACACTGCCGCCGCCACCGATCCGCTATCCCGTCGGTGATGCCAGCGGCCTGCCGCGCGTGACGGAGGCGCTACTACGCCGTGGCTGGTCGGACGAAGATGTAATGAAGCTGCTCGGCGGCAATTTCTTGCGTCTCTTCGCCAATATCTGGGGCGGCTGAGCGCCTCGCTGGCGACAGAGGGGCCGAGCGAGAGCTTCCTGGTCGACCCGGCGTTCCCGCCCGAACGCACTGCAACTGCCCTGCCGCTTGGCGGTCCGCGGCGCAAGCCGGTCAATGCGACACAACGCCCAAGGTCTGGCGACGTCACGGCCGTGGCGATCGGCCAGCCCGTTTTGGCGTGGCGAGATAGCGGGCGCACAAACCGGCGGATCCGGGCGTAACCCGTCGCAATGCTGCGGCGAAGATGAGTTGCCACGGTAGGGAACACCGCAATGCATCGTCGCCCATTGTTGTTCGCCCCGGCGTTGATCTTCTCTGGGATCGCTGCCCCAGCGCGCGCGGCGGCCGGGGTTCCTCGGATCGTTGTCGAGCTGTTCACCTCGCAATCCTGCTCCTCCTGCCCGCCGGCCGATGACCTTCTGGCCAGGCTGGTGGCGACGCGTCCCGACATCCTCGCGCTGTCGCTGCACGTCACTTATTGGAACAGGCTCGGCTGGCGCGACCCGTTCTCGCTACAGGCGGCGACCGACCGGCAGCGCCGCTATGCTGCCTCGCTCGGACACAGTCAGGTCTATACACCGCAACTCGTCGTGCAGGGCCAGCGGGACGTCGTCGGTTCCAATCAGGCCGCGGTGATGGCGGCGCTTGCGGCGGCGGCGGCGCTGCGCGTCTCGGTATCGATCGAGGCCGAACGCGACCGTGTCGAGATCGTGGTCGGCGCCGGAGCTGTCGGCGGCCAAATTTGGCTGGTCGGCTTCGATGGCCGGCACATCACCGCGGTGGCGCGTGGTGAGAATGGCGGCCGCCGCCTCAGCCACACCCATGTCGTGCGGAGTCTGGCGCCTGTCGGCGTCTGGCAGGGTACGGTGGCGCGCGTCTCGACAGCTCGGCCCGACGGTGAACAGGTCGCCGTACTGGTGCAGGCGGCGGATGGCGCGATCATCGGCGCGGCGACCGCGGCGTAATCGGGCGGCGTGACCTGGCCTGCGGCGCTGAGGGCCGGCTTCGGGCCACGACAGCCGCCACCTTGACCACGCGGTCCTCATGGACGGCGCGCCGCGCCGTCTTGTTGCAACCGCCGCGGCGTCGGCCCACAAGGCGGATCGGACGGCGACCTCCACCCCGGCTCCATGCCGCCGGAGCAGTTCCCGACCAGATGGAATCATCTGATCCGAATTCCTGCTCTAGCAGCCTGTCGGACTCAACGCGTCGTTTCGGCCAGTGTTAGAATCCTGGGACGTTGCTTCGCTTCTTCTCGTCCTGGATCCGTCCTGCATCAGCAACTTCCGCCCCGTCGACCGCGACACCGGCTTCCTGATGCCGCCATCGGTGGACGAGTGGCTGCCACAGCGGCACCTGGCGCGCTTCGTCGTGGATGTGATCGGGGGTCTCGAGCTGCGGGCGATGATCAGCAGCTATCGCGGCTCTGGCGAGGCGTCGTACCACCCGACAATCCTGCTCGGCATCCTGATCTATGGCTACGCCACAGGCGTCTTTTCCCAGGGCAACCGGGTGAAGGATCGCGTGACAAACCGCCAACGCTCTGAATCTATGCATCTCCTCGATTCGCGGTGTGGAGAACAGGCATGGATAGCACCTCAGGAATCCTCTCATTTTTTAATTCTGGGGTATAGGCGCTGTTCCAAGCGGTTGCTTGGAGCGGAGCCATGGGCAAGGCGGATCGAGGGCGAGCGAAGCTGGCGGATGCTCGCTCGTTCGTTGCGGGGGGTGTACGGGGACGAGTTGCACGCCAAGCGGAT
>JBBSCP010000052.1:0-17718 GCA_038250135.1 Acetobacterales bacterium
GACAAGGACGAATTGACTCGCTGGGCGCTCGCCAATGGCTGGCAGATGATCGCCGGCATGCCGAGCCTGACCAAGCCGCGCACGCCGAAGGAAGCGATCGTGCGGCTTGTGTTCAAGACGACGGTGGTCAACGTCGAGGTGAAGAAGCCGGCCGGGAAGTGGGAGAAGGTCTCTGGCGCCGCCTATGGCGCGGTGAGGCCCGACGAGGATACCGGCCTGCCCATCGGCCTCGGTCTCGACAGCATCACCGGCTTTACCATGCTGATGCAGGCCAATCGCGACGCGATGGTGTTCGCCAAGATGAAGTGAGGGTAGCCCTTCCCCCATGCAGGGTGCATAGGGGGCGCCCTTTTTGTTCACTGGAGTTTCGCCCGGGTGAAGACATCCGAGATTCTGCGCGTGCAAACCTACCTGCAGCGCCTGCTGGGGTCCGACAAGGTCCGCCTGATCGCCCCGCCGCGGCCCGGCCTGTCGGTCGAAGTCGCCGTGGATGGCGAGGTCATCGGCACCGTGCATCGCGACGATGAGGAGGGCGAGGTCTCCTACGCCGTGACGCTGACGGTGCTGGAGGAGGACCTGCCGCCCGCCGATGCGCCCCCACCGCCGGCCCGCGGCCGCCGCTGACCGGTGTGGCCCCTCCCCCAGGGGGGGCCTTTCCGCGGCGCCGTCGATGGGCCATCTGAGCGCCATGGATCGTCGCTGCCTGCTGCTGCTTCCCCTCGGCCTGCTTGCGCCCCCGGCGCTGGCGCAGACGGCACCACGGCCGCCCGCACCATCCCCTGGCAACAGCGTGGACCGCTCGGCGGTGCAGCGCATCGAGGCCTATCTCAATGCGATGGGCACGCTGCGTGCCCGCTTTCTGCAGATCGCGCAGAACGGCGCCTCGGCCGAAGGGCTTGCCTGGATCAGCCGCCCAGGTCGCATGCGCTTCGACTACGACCCGCCCGAGCCGATCCTGCTGGTGGCTTCCGGCGGCCAGGTGATGATGCTGGACCGGCAGCTCGGCCAGCCGAGCATCGTGCCGGCGGCTTCCACGCCGCTCGGCCTGCTGCTGCGAGATGAGATCCGGCTTTCCGGCGATGTCACTGTGGTGTCCACCGAACGCTCGGGCGGGCTGCTGCGCATTGCCCTGGCCCGCACCGGCCAGCCCGCCGAGGGACGCCTCACGCTGGTCTTCGACGAGAACCCGATGCAGCTGCGCCAATGGGCGGTGCTCGACTCGCAAGGGCGCGAGACGCGCGTGACGCTCTCCGCCATCGACACCTCCGTCCGGCCCGACAACCGCATCTTTGACTTCAACGACCCGCGCTTCCTGGAGACCGAGGGGATCCGCCGGTAGGCATCACGGAGCGGTGGGCTCGCCCGGCCCCTGAACCGTCCGCAACGCGCGTCGAAGCTTGGCGATCCCTGTGCGGGTATGGCCAGTATCGCACAGCCGGATGCCCTCCGCCGCCAGCGACTGCACGCTGGCGCGCGCCGCGGCGGGTTGGCTGGACAGGCGGGCGGCAAGATGGTCGCAGTACTGCGCCGTATCCGTGGTGACCCTGGCGGGCGAATCGGCGAGGGTCGCCTCCGCCAGCAGGGGGGTGGCCAGCAGCGGGACGATCAACAGGGTGGCGGGCAATAGGCGGGCAGGTCGCATGTCCCTAGGATGCACCGCCGCGTCGATCGGCACAGTGGCTTGCCGATGAAGGTCAGGTCATACAGCCGGCAGGCGGAGCGTCACGGCCAAGCCCGGCGGCTCGCGCCCCGGCTGGGCATCGCCAATGCTCGCCTCCCCGCCATGCAGCACCGCCACCGCCCGCACCAGCGACAGGCCGAGGCCTGAGCCCGGCGTGCTGCGCGCGGCATCGGCGCGGAAGAAGCGCTCACCGACCCGCTCGCGGTCGGCCGGCGCCAGGCCAGGGCCGTCATCGGCGACCGTGATGGTGATGAACCCCCCGCCAGCCGCGGCGCTGAGCCGCACGCAGCCGCCAGCGGGCGTGAATTTCAGCGCGTTGTCGAGCAGATTGGCCACCGCCTGGAGCAACAGGTCGCGATCGCCGACCATCGCGAGGTTCTCCGGCACCTCGGTCAGCAACGCCTGGCCGGCAACCTCGGCTGACGCCTCGTACAGCTCCGCCGCATCGCGCAGGGCCGGCGCGAGGTCGAGCGGCGCGAAAGCGGCGCGGCGCGAGCCAGCCTCGACCTCCGCAATGCGCAGCACGGCCTGGAAGATGCGCGCGATGTTGTCGAGGTCGGCGATGCCCTGCTCCACCGCAGCGCGCAGCGACTCCTCGTCCTGCGCCGAGTCCAGCGCTTCCTCGAGCTTGGCACGGGCGCGGGCGATGGGGGTGCGCAGGTCATGCGCGATCGCGTCCGACACGCCGCGCACGCCTTCCATCAGCTGGGCGATGCGGTCGAGCATGGCGTTCATCGTCAACCCAAGGCGGTCGAACTCGTCCTTGCGGTCCGAAAGCGGCACGCGGCGCGTGAGATCCCCAGCGCTGATCGCCTCGGCCGTGCCATAGACCGGGCGCAGCCGGTGCTCCAGCGCCCGGCGCAGCATCCACGCGCCCAGCAGCGCGATGGCGGCGGAGGAGGATGCGGCCCAGGCGATGCCCTCCGACAGCAGGGCGCGCAGGCGCAGCTTTTCCGCAACATCGCGGCCGACCAGCAGTCGGGCATTGCCGGGCAGGTCGATGCGCAGCAGCCGCGCCTCGCTCATCATGCCGTCGCGCAGCAGCGGCATGCGGATCCAGGGCAGGTCGGCATTCGCCTCGGCCGGCCAGGATTCGAGATTGCCGGCAAGGATCCGCCGTTGCGCGTCGATCAGCAGGTAGAGCGATTCATTCTGCACATCGAGCGCGAGGCGATCCTCGATGGCGGTGATCACGGCGGGTGTGCCGGCATTGCGCTGGCGCTCCATCAGCGCCACGCCATCGGCGCGGATCGCGGCATCCACCTGGCGGTCGAGCGTGCCGGCGGTATTCCACCACAACACCACCGCCGCGGCCGTGGCGGCGGCGGCGAACAACGCGGTGAACAGCAGCGCGAAGCGGCCGGAGGCGCTGCGCAACAGGCCGATCAGCGGCGGCTCCGAGCCTGGCCCGGTCATGCCGATCAGCGGTGCCGGTGGGGGGGAGATGATCTTCTCTCCCTGATGCCTCGGCTCCCTTATGCCTCGGCGCGAATCATGTAGCCGGCGTTGCGCACCGTGTGGATCAGTGGCCTGTCGAAGCCCTTGTCGAGCTTGTGGCGCAGCCGGCTGACATGCACGTCGATGACGTTGGTCTGCGGGTCGAAATGGTAGTCCCACACCTTCTCGAGCAGCATGGTGCGCGTCACCACCTGGCCAGCATGGCGCATCAGATGCTCGAGCAGGCGGAATTCGCGCGGCTGGACGTCGATCTTCTTGCCCGCGCGGGTCACGGTGCGGCTCAGCAGGTCGAGCTCGAGGTCGGCCACCTTCAGCCGTGTGGTCGGCGCCTCGGCCGCCGGGCGGCGACCCAGCGCCTCGACGCGGGCGAGCAACTCGGCGAAGGCGAAGGGCTTGGTCAGATAGTCGTCGCCGCCGGCCTTCAGGCCCTTCACGCGCTCATCGACGGCGTTGAGCGCCGAGAGGAACAGAACCGGCGTGCGATTGCCCTGGCCGCGCAGCGTCTCGACCAGACGCACGCCATCGACGCCGCCGGGCAGCATGCGATCCAGCACCAGGATGTCGAAGCCCTCGGAGGCGGCCATGAACAGGCCATCGCGCCCATTCGGCGCGTGTTCGACCGTATGCCCGGCCTCCTGAAGGCCCTTCTTCACGAAGCGGGCGACCTCGGCATCGTCCTCGACCAGCAGGATTCGCATGGGTTTTCCAGTTCGACTCGCGAACGCGACATTACACCAGCGCCGTGCCGTCTCAACCCTTGGAGCACGATCGATGCTCTCGGATCGATCTCGTGCTCTCGAAACCATTGAATCGATAGCAAGAATTCCGTTCACATCGATCCAGAGTGAGCGGATGTTGCTGTACAGCGTGATGCCCTGGGGTGGCAACGCACCTCGCCAGGCCTGGGCTGCAGGCGCTGGATCGCCGCCAGCGTCAGCCCGAGCCCGCCGCGGTCCGCATCCAGGTTATGCCGGGCCGAGAGGCGCCGCGCCGCAGTGTCGCAGACCGGCAGCGAAGGGTCGCCCGCCACCGGCACCGCGCGCCGGCGAAGCTCGCCGGGCGCTGCCGCCTCCCGGACCGGTCCGCCCACAGCACCATCCGCTGAGCGGGCCGCGTACCAGCTCAGCCCTGGGGTTGGACGGGACGGCGGCCGACCTGCACCGGCACGTCGGAGGGTCGCCCCTCGCGCAGGATGGAAAGCTGCACGGTCTGGCCCGGCGCTACGGCCGCGATGGTGCGGACCAGGGCACGCGAGGTATCGACGCGGTCGCCATTGATCGAGAGAACAAGGTCGCCCTGCCGCAGCCCGGCGCGCGCCGCGGGGCTGCCGCGCTCGACCCCCGCCACAAGCACGCCGCGCGGTGCGGGGGCGCCGGCACGGCGGACACCCTCCTCCGGCGTGGGCAGATCCTGCACCGCCACGCCAAGCCAGCCGCGCTCCACCCGCCCGCCATTGCGCAACTGCTGGATGACGCTGCGCGCCATGTCGGAGGGCACGGCGAAGCCGATCCCGGCCGAAGCGCCGGAGGGCGAGTAGATTGCCGTGTTGATGCCGATGACCTCGCCCGCCATGTTGAACAGCGGCCCGCCGGAATTGCCCGGGTTGATCGGCGCGTCGGTCTGGATGAAATCGTCGAAGGGCCCGGCGCCGATCTCCCGCCCGCGGGCCGAGATGATGCCGACCGTGATGCTGCCGCCCAGGCCGAACGGGTTGCCCGCCGCCAGCACCCAATTGCCCACTCGCATCGCAGCGGAGGAGCCGAGTGCGACGGCCGGCAGCGCCGTGCGGTCCTCGATGCGGAGCAAAGCAAGGTCGGTGAGTTCATCGGCGCCGACAACCCGCGCCGTATAGTCCCGCCCGTTCTGCAGCGAGACCTGCACGCGCGTGGAATTGCCGATGACGTGGTTGTTGGTGACCACAAGGCCGCTCGGGTCGATGATGAAGCCCGAGCCCGCGCCCTGTACCTGTTGGCCGCGGCCGCGCCGGTCTCGAAAGAAGCGCTCGAAGGGCGTGCCGCGCATTTCGGGCGGGATTTCGACGCGCTGTTCGCCAGTGACGGCGATGTTGACCACGGCAGGTAGCACCCGCTCGGCGAGATCGGCGAAATCCGGCAGGCCGGCCAGGGAGGAACGCTGCGCCGAGGCGGGCGGCGAGCCGCAACCCGTCAGCGGCAGCAGGGCGAGAAGACCGACATCGCGGCGGCGCAGCGCAAGGGTCATGGTGACTCCGGGGGTCGGCAAGCTAGCATATGGGCGGGACCGATGGATTCTAAAGTGTCGCGGGAAAGTGCGGCCTTCAACCGGGCGGGCGCGATGGATCCTCCGGCCAGGCATGTTTCGGATAGCGCCCGCGCATCTCCTTGCGCACCTCGATCCAGCCGCCCTTCCAGAAGGCCTCGAGGTTGCCGGTGACGGCGATGGGCCGCCCGGCAGGGCTGAGCAGGGCGATCTGCAAGGGCACGCGCCCTCCGGCCAAGAGCGGCAGGTTGGCCGAGCCGTACAGGTGCTGCGCGCGGGCTTCGAGCGTCGGTGCCTCGCGATCGTAGTCGATGGCGGCGCTGCGCCCGCCGGGCAGCTCGACCCGCGCGGGCAGGACCGCATCGAGCCGGCGTTGCAACTCATAAGGCAGCAGGGCGCGCAGCATGCCCACCACATCGAGGTCACGCGCCTCGGTGAGCCTGGTGCGGCCGGAAAGGTAGGGGGCGAGCCAATCCTGTGCGCGCTCGGCCAGCGCGATGTCCGACATGTCGGGCCAGGGTGCGCCCTCGACCTTGTGCAGCCAGCGCAGCCGCGCGCGGGTCTGCTTCGCGGCCTCGGTCCAGTCGAGGTCGCGCAACCCGCGCTCGGCCAGCGCCGTGGCCAGGGCGGCGGCGACGGTGGCGGGGTCCGGCGCGGGGAGGATCTGCTCCTCCAGGATCAAGGGGCCGAAGCGGCGGCGGCGGCGGGCGAGCACTGCCCCGGCGCGGGCATCGAAGGTGGCGGTTTCCTCCCAGCGCAGGCGCTCGGGGAAGCGCGCCTCCAGCGTGGCGAGGTCGAGCGGTGCGGCCATGCGGATGCGCGCCTCGGTGCCCAGCAATTCAAGGTCGGCGACGGCAAGCAGCGAGAATTTTGCCAAGGGGTCGGTCGTGGTCAGGCGGGCGCCCTGGCCCGAGGCGAGCCTGAACGCGCCATCCATCGTGCCGCGCCTGGCCGCGATGCGGTCCGGGAAGCCCGCCGCCAGCAAGGGGCCGGCCGCACCGCCTGGCAGGGCATTGCCGTGCAGGCGAAGGCGTTTGCGGTGCAGCGCTGCCGCCCGGCGGATGCGGTGGATGGTCGCACCATCGGCGTTTGGATGGTCCGCGCCATGCAGCAGTTCCAGGCGGAGGTTGATGTCGGCGGGGGCTTCACGGCCCCGGATCGGGTCGCGTTCCTCCAGCAGCGCGGCGAGGTCGGCGGCCAGCGCGGCCTCGCCCTCATCGGCCGCGGCGAGCATCAGGCGGGCGAGGCGCGGGTGCGTGCCCATCTTCGCCATGCCGCGGCCCATGGCGGTGATGCGGCCTTCGCCGTCCAGCGCGTCGAGGTCGCGCAGCAGGGCGCGCGCGGCGGCCAGGGCGCCGATGGGCGGCGGGTCGAGGAACGAGAGTTCGGTCGGGCTGGCGCCCCAGGCGGCGCAATCCAGCGCGAGGCCGGAGAGCTCGGCCTCCAGGATTTCAGGCCGATCCTGAAGCGCCAGGCCACGGTGCAGCGCCTCCGACCACAGGCGGATCGCGACGCCAGGGGCGGTGCGTCCGGCGCGGCCGGCGCGCTGTTCGGCGGCCGCGCGGCTGATCCGCACCGTTACCAGCCGCGACAGGCCCGAGGCCGGATCGAGCCGCGGCGTGCGGCGGAAGCCGCCATCCACCACGATCCGCACGCCGGGGACCGTCAGTGAGGTCTCGGCGATGGAGGTCGCCAGCACGACCTTTCTCTGGTCGGAGGGATTGAGCGCGCGGTCCTGCTCGGCGGGGGGCAATTCGCCGTGCAGTGGAAGCACCTCGGCCGCGATGCCCGACAGGCGCTCGGCGGTGCGGCGGATCTCGCCCCAGCCGGGCAGGAAGGCGAGGATGTCGCCCGGGTATTGGGCCAAGGCGGTGCGGATGGCGCTGGCCATGGCCTCGGGCAGGTCGCGGGGGTCGGCGAGGTCGCGCTGGCGGTGCTGGACCTGCACGGGGAAGGCGCGGCCGAGGCTCTCGATCACCGGCCCGCCCATCAAGGCCTGGAACCGGCCGATATCCAGCGTAGCGGACATCGCCAGCAGCCGCAGCTCCGGCCGCAGCGCGCGTTGCAGGTCGAGGCAGAAGGCCAGGGCGAGGTCGGTATCGAGGTTGCGTTCATGCGCCTCGTCGAACAGCACGGCGACGACGCCTTCGAGCCCCGGGTCGGATTGCAGGCGGCGGACCAGCAGGCCTTCCGTGACCACCTCGACCCGCGTGCGAGCTGAGACGGCGCGGTCCAGCCGCGTGGCAAGGCCGATGGTGCCACCCGGTGCGCCCTCGCCGATCAACGCAGACATGCGGCGCGCGGCGGCGCGGGCAGCGACGCGGCGGGGCTCCAAAACCAGGATCCTGCCCCCTGCCGCCCAAGGCTCGTGCATCAGGGCGAGGGGCGCGAGCGTGGTCTTGCCCGCACCGGGTGGTGCGACGAGCACAGCATTCGACCCCGCCGCCAGGGCAGCGCAGAGCCGCGGCAGAGCCTCGGAGACCGGAAGTTCGGGCAGTTCCATGCGGCGTTCCGTAAAGCACGGGCGCGACAAGGGAAACAAACCGGCCGAATATTTCACCCGGGCTGAAATACGGCGCGCGGCGTGACGCGATCGGCGACTTTGTTGCCGTTCGTGTGAAGCAGTGCAGCTCCGCGCGACATCGCCATGCAAGACAACTTGGCGAAAACGCTTCCACGACAGGGCGCCCAGCCGGGTGCCTCCCCCAGGGAAGCAGGAACCACCCGATGCGCTCGATCTTCGCCGCCGCCGCCGTCGCAATCCTGACCCTGGCCGCGCTGCCCGCCCTGGCCTCCCCCAACGCCACACGCGCCACGCAGGGCCAGGCCGCGGCGATGTGCCGCAGCACCTGTGCCACGGAGGCGATGAGCCGCCCGGGTGGCGCGACGCAGCAGGCGTTGGCGGCCTGCACGGTGCGCTGCGCCGCCGCGGCGACCTACGTGGCCCAGCAGAACCGCAGCGGCACCGCCGAGGCGACCGGCCGAGGCACCACCCGGCAGGCATCGCCGGTTGCACGGCCGGTGTCGATGCACACCGCGGCACCCGCCGCTGTGGCGCGGCAGCAGGTCGGCGTGATCTACACGGGCCGGTCGCCTTCCGCCTCCTTCGGCATCGCGGTCGGCGGCAACGACCTGATGACGGCGCACATGATGGCGGAGCGGCAGTGCGCGGCGCGCGGCCAGGGCTGCCGGGCTTTGGCCGAGTTCACCGCAACCTGCGGCGCCGTGGCGCATGGCATCGTTCGCAGCCAATGGGCGCTGCTCATCACCGCCGACCCGAACTCCCATGTCGTCACCTCGGCCTCGGCCGGCTCGGGCGCCACGCAGCAGGCGGCGGAGCAGCAGGCGATGGTCGAGTGCCGGAGCCGCGACCCCCGCGCCACCTGCCGCGTTACGGCCGCGACCTGCGGCGGGCGTGGCTGATCAGATTTCGTCACCCTAAGAACCGCGGGAGGGGGCGCCAATGGCGCCCCCTTCATGCTACTTTACGTCCATGCTTCGTTTTCCGGCCCTTCTGCTCGGCGTCATTCTGACCTCGCCCGCCTTGGCGGTCGAAAGCATGGCCGTGCGTTCGCCCCAGGCGACCGCCACGCTGGTTGCGGATGTCGCCGCGGTGGCGCCTGGCGAGAGCTTCCGGCTCGGCTTGCGGCTGCGGCTCGCGGAAGGATGGCACAGCTATTGGCGCAATGCCGGCGATGCCGGGGCGCCGCCCGAACTCACGCTGAGCCTGCCTGAGGGCGCCCAGGCCGGGCCGTTCCAATGGCCGGCCCCGGAGCGGATCACCTACGGCCCGTTGGTGAATTTTGGCTACAAGAACGAGGTGCTGCTGCCGCTGGTCGTCGGCGTGCCCGCCAGCCTGCAACCGGGCGACAGCTTCGCCATCTCGGCCGAGGCGACCTGGCTGGTTTGCGCGGAGGTCTGCATTCCGGAGGAAGGCCGCTTCAGCCTGACCCTGCCGGTCGCGGCGCGCGCCTTGCCCTCGCCCCTCGCCGCCGGATTCTTCGAGGCTGTGGAGGACCGGCTGCCGCGCCCCTGGATCGGCACGGCGCGCGCCGGGGCGGGTGGCGGGCGGGCTTCGCTGTCACTCGATGCCGCGATGCTCAACCGCGCCACGGTGACGGACGCCTTCTTCTTTCCCAATGATTCCGGCGTGATCGACAACACCGCGCCGCAGCCGATGCAGTTGGCGCAGGGCGCGCTGACGCTCGGGCTTACCCTTGCGCCGGGCGCCAATCCTGCCGCGCTGGCAGGAACACTGGTGCTGCGCGATGGCGGCGGGCAGCGCGCAGCCTTCACCTTGGACGCCGGCGTCGCCGGGCCGCCCGTTGGTGCCGGCGAGACCCCCTTCCTGCTGGCGATCGGCTTCGCGCTGCTCGGCGGGCTGATCCTCAACCTGATGCCCTGCGTCTTTCCAGTACTCGCGATGAAGGCACTCGCTTTGGCGAGACTTTCGGGTGGGGCGCGGGCCGAAGTGCGCGCCCATGCGGCGAGCTATACGGCCGGAGTGCTGATGAGCTTTGCCGTGATCGGCGGGCTGCTGCTGGCGCTGCGGGCAGGCGGCAGCGTCGCCGGCTGGGGTTTCCAGTTCACCGAGCCCGCCTTCGTGGCCGGTATGGCCTGGCTGGTGCTGGCGGTCGGGTTGAACCTTTCGGGCGTATTCACGCTCGGCAGGCCGGTCGGCACGGGGCAATCAGTCGCGGCGCGGGGCGGGCATCTTGGCGCTTTCGCGACGGGTGGCCTCGCCGTGCTGCTGGCCACACCCTGCACCGCGCCCTTCATGGCGGCGGCGCTGGGGGCCGCGCTGGTGATGCCGGCGCCACAGACCATGGCGGTGTTCCTCGCCCTCGGCGCGGGGATGGCGGCGCCTTACGCTTTGCTTGGGCTCTTTCCTGGCCTCGCCACGCGGCTGCCGCGGCCCGGGCGCTGGATGGAAGTGCTGCGCCAGGGCCTTGCCTTCCCGATGTATGCCACGGCCGCTTGGCTGGTCTGGGTGCTGGCGCAGCAATCGGGCGCCGAAGGCGTGATGCTCGGTCTCGCCGGCGCGGTGCTGCTGGCGGCGGGGCTCTGGGCGCTCGGCCAGGCGCAGCGCTTGGGGGCGGGCCGCGGGCGGATCGCCGGCGTGGCGGCGGCCGGCATCGCCGTGCTGGCAGCGCTCGCTTTGCTGCCCAGGCTTTCCGCCGCGCCGGCCGTGGCGGCCTCGGCCGATCCTCGGGCGGAGGCCTGGTCCGAATCGCGCCTCGCCGCACTGCTGGCCGAGGGACGGCCGGTTTTCGTCAATGCGACCGCCGCCTGGTGCATCACCTGTCAGGTGAATGAGCGCGTGGCGCTGCGCACGGTGACAGTGCAGGAAGCCTTTGCGACTCGGCAAATCGCCTATCTCAAGGCGGATTGGACGCGCGGCGACGCCGCGATCGGCGCGATGCTGCGCAGCCAGGGGCGGGATGGCGTGCCGCTTTACCTGTATTACGCGCCGGGCGCGGCGGTGCCGGTGGTGCTGCCGCAGATCCTGACCGAATCGATTCTGCTGGAGGTGCTCGGCGGCGCGTAAACCGGGCGTTTACCCATCGGCCGCAGGCTGGCGAGATGAAGCGCGCCCTGTTTTTCCTACTCTTTGCCTTTCCCGCCGCCGCCCAGGAACCGCCCGCCTGCACCCCCGCGCGCGCCGGCACGGTGGCCTGCATGGCCGGCACGCTCTGTGAGTGCCGCTTCGAGCGCGGCGGCAGCATCACCGGCACGACGAACGGTCACCGCTGGAATTGCGGCATCCTGCGGCCCGCCTGTGGCGATGCGCTGGGCGCGCCGGCGACCCTCGCGCCGCCACAGCCCCTGCCCTTCGCGCCCGAACTGCTGCTGATGCCGCCGCTTGACCGGCGCCTCAGATGACTTGGTAGCGCGCCTTGGCGGCCCGCTGGATCGCGCCGGCGATCAGATGGTCGAGGTTGAGGCCGAGCTGGAACTCCTCGAGGAACTCCAGCTCTGCCTGCGAGGCATCGCCATCCGCCGCGCAGACCTCGCAGGCCAGCAGATAGGCGGTCTCACGCAGGCGCATCGGCAGCGCGTCGTGGATCAGCGTCACCGCCTGGTCGATGCCATCGGCGCGGGCCAGCAGCCGCGCCACGGTGTCCGTCACGGTCTCGATCCCTGCGGAGTTGAAATCGGAGAATGCCGGCAATTCCTGCACCAGGCGCGACATCATGGCGAGTTCCGCATCCGACATCGGGCCATCCGCCACCGACATCAGCACCATGGCGCAGACCAGCGCCTCCTGCACGTTGAAGGGCGAGACATGAAGATCGGCATGGCGGGTCATGGCGGGAACTCCAGCTTTCGGAATTGATGTTCACCCGCCAGCCGCGCGGGTCAAGCGGGCGGTTGAACCAGGAAGGCACGCGTCTCGGCCACGGCCTCGGCAAGACCGAGGCGCCGCACCACCACACCCTCCGGCAGCCCGGCCAGCAGGCGCGAGGGGCAGGATCGGTCGAGCAACACGAACACACCTTTGTCATCAGCGCGGCGGATCAGCCTGCCGAAGGCCTGACGGAGCCGGTAGCGGGCAATGGAATCGTCATGCGCCTTGGGCTGGCCCTCCGACAGATGCGTCCGGCGCTCGCGGTGCAGGATGGAGGGGCGCGGCCAGGGCACGCGGTCGAACACCAGAAGGCGCAGCGACCGGCCTGGCACATCCACACCATCGCGCATCGCATCCGTCCCGAGCAGGCAGGAATGTTCCTCGGCGCGAAACACATCGACCAGCGTGGCGTTGTCCATCGCATCCATGTGCTGCGCATAGAGCTGGATGCCGCGCTCGGCCAAGGGCTGGGCGATCCGGCCATGGACGTCGCGCAGCCGTCGCACGGCGGTGAACAGGCCGAGCCCGCCGCCACCGGCGGCGGTGAACAGCGCGCGATAGGCACTCGCCACCTGCGCCGGGTCGGCCTTGTTGACGTCATCCACCACGAAAGCGCGGGTGTGGGTGGCATAGTCGAAGGGCGAAGCGACGGCGGCACGAATCGCCGGCGTGGGCATATGCGCCGCCCCGGTGCGGGCCTCGGCGGCGCGCCAGGCGGCTTCGGGGCCGTCCTCGCCGGGTTCGGCCGTGTCGCGCAGCGTGGCGGAGGTCACCAGCACGCCATGCGCCGGCGCGGCCACAGCCATGGCGAAGGGCTCGGTGGGGTCGAGGCTGCGGCGGTGCATGCCGCAATCAAGCTCCCGCCCCTCGCGCCGTTCGAGGGCGAACCAATCGACATGTTGCGGGCGCACCCCCGGCGGTCGCGGCGATTCGTCGAGCATGCCGAGCATGGCGCCCCAGGCGGCGAGCGGCACCAAGGCGCGGCGCTCGATGCCGCGGCAGGCGGCCTCGATACGCAGCCGCAGGCCGAGTTCCAGCTCCTCCGCCTCATCTTCGAGTCGCGCCTTCAGCCGGTCGTGGAGTGTCTTCAAGGGCGTGTGCAGCGCCACGAGCTTGCTGCGCAGCACGCCACCGGCCTCGATCACCTCGGGCGCGAGCGGGTGCAGGTCGCATTCCACGCCGTAGCCGGCCTCCTCGTCCCGCGTGCGGGCCAGCACCTGGCGACGGGCAGCGCGAAGGAAGGTCTCCGCGGCGCCGTGCGGGTCCTCGTGGCGGTCGTCGGCGAGCCGCGTCGCCCAGTTCGGGCCGGGCAGCGCGCGCGCGGCCTGGAGCGCTTCCTCCAGCGGCAACAACAGGTCGGCGCGGTCGCCGATGATCTCCTCCAACCGCCGGGCGAGCCCCCGCGCGCGCGAACGCCCGCCCTCGGCACCGAGTAGCCAGCGGCGCAGTTCGGCGGTTTCGGCGCCGGTCAGGTCGGCGCTGAAGGCGGCGTCGGCCGCGTCGAACAGATGGTGGCCCTCATCGAACACGAGGCGCAGCGGGCGGCCATCCTCGCCGCCGCCGAGCGCCGCCTGGATCATCACCAGCGCGTGGTTGGCGATGACCAGCGTGGCGGAGCGGGCGCGGCGGATGGTGTGCTCGACGAAGCATTGCTTGTAGTGGCCGCAGGCGGAGTGGATGCACTCGCCACGCCGGTCGGCCAGCGGCCAGACGGCATGGGCGCCGAACAGCTCCACGAGCCAGCCGGGGAAATCGCCGCCCATCAGATCGCCATCCCGCGTCGCCAACGCCCAGCGCGCAACGAGGGCGAGCGGCAGCAGCATCCCCGCCATGGCGGCGGCGCCCACCGCCTCCTCCATGTTGAGCAGGCAGAGGTAGTTCTCCCGCCCCTTGCGGACGACGATGCGGCGGCGGCGTTCCACCGGGTCGGGGTAGAGGCGCGCCGTTTCCTGGTCGATCTGGCGTTGCAGGTTGCGCGTGAAGGTGGAGATCCAGACCGGCGTGCCGTTGCGCTCGGCCCAGAGGCTGGCCGGGGCGACATAGCCGAGCGTCTTGCCCGTGCCGGTGCCGGCCTCGGCGAGGACGAAGTTCGGCGCGCCCGGCGCCTCACGCGCCTGGAAGGCGGCGGCGACGGCGGAGGCGTAGTCGGCCTGCTGCGGGCGCTGCTCGGCGCCCTCGCCCAGGATTTCCGCGAGTCGGCGCCGGGCATCGGTGGCGGAGACCGGGTGGTGCGCGGGCGGCGGCGGTGGCGCCTCCTCCTCCCAGTCGGGCAAGCGGCGCCAGACTTTCAAGGCATCGAGCGAGGGCTTGGCGTCGGGCTGGCCGAGGGCGGCGAGCACGCTTTCTGCCCAGGGCCAGCCGCAATCCGCGCCCAGTTTGGCCGCGAGGGCCGCAGCGTCGCGGTTCAGCGGCGCGTTCCGCCCGGCAGCAAGGTGGCGCAGCAGCGTTGTGGCGATCTGCGGCAATAGCGCCGCCGCGGCCTCGTCATCCGCCGGCAGGGCGAGGTCGAGCGCGAGGGAGAGCCCGCGTGGGGTCGGCGCGGCAGGGCGGGCGGGCAGGCTGAAGGCGAAAAGTTCGAGCAGGTCGCAGGCGGGAAAGCTGCCGATGCCTAGACGCTTGGCCGTGGCCGGCGCGTGCACCACCAGGGGTGGCGGCATCTCACGCAGCCTTCGGCCGATTTGCAGGGCCGGCTCGACAAAGATCTCGCCATCCGGTGTCAGCAGCGTGCCGCGCCCGAACCCGGCGATCAAGGCCGGGCTGTCGGGCAGCAGCAGCCGGGGCTGTTTTAACGATTCGCGCGGCGCACTCATGCCGCCCTTATGGCATCATCCGCTCCGAGAACAAACCGGGAAATTACGCCTTGATGCCAACCCAGTTGCGCTTCCGCCCGAGGCTGAGCAGCAGCGGATCCTCGCCAAGGTCAACGAGTTGACACCCTCTGCGACGCCGTGGAAGCCAGCCTCACCACTGCCCGCACCCGCCTGCTGGGAGCCACACTTGCCGAAGCCCTCGCCCCTGCCGAGGCTCGCGCACTGGAACCTGCCTGACCATGCGCTCCTTCCAGTGCAGCATCGGCATCGACTGCGCCGGCGCGGCGATCCCAGCAGGGAGTTCAGTTTTTTGCACCCTCCTCCCTTGTGCATCCGGCCTTCCTTTGGCGTCGGGCCGGTGCAGCGGCGGCCGGGCGGTGCGCCAGCCAAGCCAGGGAGGCCGCCAGCGCGGCCAGCGTCGCGTCGGTGCTCTCGGCGGAGCGACCAGGGAGCCAAGTCTGCGCCAAGCTGAGGCCGAGGGCGAGCGCCACCGTCGCCACCGCAGCCGCCGGCCAGGGCAGCCCGGCGCGCAGCGCCAGCCAGATCAGCCCTCCGTAAAGGAAGAACTTGTAGAAAATCGCCTGCAGGCCGATGCCCCAATGACCGCGCATCACGGCGCGGAACGGCACCCAGCCGAAGTCGCGTGGCGCATTGAGCCAACTGTAGGGCGCCGTCGCCTCTGCGACCACAACCACCATCAACGCCAGCAGCAGCCACAGGTCCATCCGCGGTGCGCGGCGCAACAGCGGCCAAAGCGCGATGGCCAGGAAGCCGCCGAGAAGCTCGGGCGGCGTCAGGCGCCGGTCCACGATCGGCACGGCAAAAGCTAGCACGCCGAGGACAAGCGCGGCGAAGGGCAGCGCCTCGCCCAGCCGTGGCCAGGCGGCCCCGAGTAAACGCGCAGCGACCAGCCAGAGCAAGCACAGCCGCAGGCCCCGCCAGGGGTCGAGCAGCGGCGCGCGCAGCAGCGGTGCCAGGCTCTGACGCCATTCGCCGAGGTTGATCGAGGGGATGAATGGATAGAGTCGATACGCCAGCCAGCAGATCAGCAGCAACGCGGCCAATGGCTCCTTCGGCGCCAGCATCACGCCGCGCGGCCGCCAGGTGCCGCGCGCTACCAATGCCCCCGCGGCCGCGCCAATCCCGCCACCCAACGCGTTCAACATGAAGTCGAACCCGCTGGAAGAGCGTCCGGTGACTTGCAACTGGCTGACCTCCAGGCCGGCGGAAAGCAGCGCGCAGGCGAACGCGGCAAGCAGTGCCGCCAGGAGGGCGCGCAGCCTCGCCGCGAGCGCAAAGCAGAGCGCACAACCGAGCGGCGCGTAGAGCACCAGGTTCGCGGCCACGTCGCCGCGCCCGCCCGGGCGCCGTCGCAGGGCGGCGAGCGCCGCGTCCAGCAGCGTCTGCCCCTCCGGCAGCGGGCGAAAGCGGAACGGGTAGAGCGAGCCATAGACGATGAAGCCTGCCGCAAGCGCGGCCAGCAGCAGGGCAGCGAGGACGGCGCGGCGTTCGCTCGGCGGTGGCGCGGGATCGGCTGTCATACGCTCAGGCATGGCATGTCGCATCCGCCTTTGGCGAGCGGGGCGATGGCGCTACAGCACTATCCGCTCACATTGAAACCACGTGAGCGGATTTCGTTGAGCCACGACGCCGAGGTTGGCGTGAAGTGGCAGGTGAAGCAGGCCATGCGGGCTTCGGCCTGGGAGGCAAACCGGCGTCGGCTCAGCAACTCGGCCTTCAGGGTCGAGAAAAAGCCCTCGGCCATGGCGTTGTCGTAGGCGTCGCCGACCGACCCCATCAAGGGTCGCACACCAGCTTCGCCGCATCGTTTCCCGAAAGCCCAGGACGTGTATCGGCTGCCTTGATCGCTATGATGGATCACATTCCTCGGGCGACGCTGACCCACCGCCGTCTCCGTCGCATCCAGCACCAGTTCGGCGCGCAGATGATTGCGTATTCCTATGGGTTAGTCGGAAACGGCGTCGAGCATGCGCTTGAAAAAATCCGCCTTCACCTAATCGCGGAAGCGCTTGAACACCGTGTTACGCCTCGAAATCCTTTCGCACCGATTCAGCAGGAACGGGTAGTGTTGAAGCCCCGCCGGCACCTGATCAGGCGTTCGACGGCACCAGCCGATAGCCGGTGCCGGCCCGCTCGACCCGGCCGACGCCCGGTGTCGGGAAGTGATAGCCGACCAGCTCAAGCCGATCGGCCACGGCGCGATCCATAAGCGCGCGTCGCGTGGCGACGGCCAGCGGCGGATCCTGGTCGAAGATCGCGTACCACTCAGGATTCGCCATGAAGAAGATCGGCGTCGAGATGGCGTCACCGACCACCAGAAGTTGTGCCGAGCCATCGGCCACGAGGAAGCTGGCATGGCCGGGCGAGTGGCCGGGGCTGGCCACCGCCGTGATGCCGGGGGCGATGGTGGCACCCGGGGCGAAGCGCGTCAGCTTCGACATGTAGGGCGCGAGCCGGCGGCGTGCATTGGTGAAGCCGGGGCGGCGGAACTCCGCGGCGCGGGATTCCTCGCCGGCATCGGTCCAGAAGGCGAACTCGGCCTCTGGCACCGCCAGCGCGGCATTCGGAAACACCGCGGTGCCGTCGTTCAGCGTGAGCCCGCCGATATGGTCGCCATGGAAATGCGTGTTCGCCACCAGCACCACCTGCGCGGGGTCGAGCCCGGCGGCGCGCATGTTGATCGCGAACTGGCCGGTGGTGGGCGCCGTGCCGGGCGTATTGCCGGCATCGAGCGCCACGAGCCCGGCCGGCGTGCGCACCAGGGTGACGTTAAAGGGGTTCTGCATCGCGGTGCCGGTGATGCCAGCGGCGCTGGTCACCGCTGCAACCTCGGCCTGGGTGGCGTTCGCCACCAAGCCCCGCGTGACATCTGGGCGGACACTGAAGCCGTCGCTGATCACAATAGCCTCGAGTCCACCCACCATGAAGCGGCGGATCGGTGGCGTGGCGCCCTGTCCCGACCCCTGGGCTGCGAGCAGGCTTGGGGTCAGGGTGGCGGCAGCCCCCGCGGACAGCAAGGTGCGACGATCGATCATGATTTTTCTCCCGGCAGGCGGTTGATCAGACGATGGAAGTCCATTCGGCGGGGGCGAAGCGGTAGCCCTCGCCGGCCTTCACGACATAGCCATTTGCCGGGAAGGGCCAGTGGTAGCCGACGGTGC
>JBBSCP010000053.1:0-17527 GCA_038250135.1 Acetobacterales bacterium
CTGATCCGGCAGTTGAACCAGGACGGCCTCGCGATTCTGCTGGTCGAGCAGAATACCCGCATGGCGCTGCGCACCGCGTCGCGTGGCTATGTAATGGAACTTGGCCGTATCGTGCTCGACGGTCCGGCCGACAGGCTTGCCGACAATGATGCCCTCGCCGCCGCCTATCTCGGCGCGCATTGAACGACGATACGAAGGAGAGACGATCATGCTGCGCAGAACCATCCTCGGGGCCGCCACGGCCGTGCTCGCCGCGCCGGCGCTGGCGCAGACAAGGGAGATCGTGCTCGGTCTCACCATGGTGAAATCTGGCCCGCTGAAATCGCCGGGCGAGGCGACCGAAACCTGCGTCGATCTTGCTGTGGGTGAGATCAACGCGGCCGGCGGCGTGAATGGACGTCGCATCCGGCTTGAGAAGTTCGACACGGGATCGGACCCGCGCCAGGCGGCGACGGCGACGCAAAAATTCGCGCGCGACGACAATGCTGTGGCGATCGTCGGCCCCTTCTCCTCTGGCGAATCCGCAGTGGCCTTCCCGGTGGGCGAGCGGCTCGGCATCGTACAGGTTTCGACCGCAGCCTCGCAGCCCGGGCTGACGGCGAATTTCAGCTATGCCTGGCGTATGACGGAGGATGAGGGCAAGCAGTTCGGCCGGCTCCTGACCTCGCTCAGCCGCAAGAACATCCCGACGAGCCGCGCCGAGATCATGTTCATTTCCGATGAGCGAATCTCGAACATCACCGCGACGCAGTTCTATCCGGGCCTGCTGCGCGCCAGGAACATTCCCTTCGGCGAGCCAATTTCGTTCCAATATCGCACTTTCGACGTGGCCCCTCAGGTGACGCAGATTCTCCAACGCAACCCACAAGTCGTGGCCCTGGCGGCGACGCCAGACGGCGCGGGCAAAGCGCTGCGCGAATTACGCCGCCAGGGCTTCACCGGCCGCGTCATCGGCAGCCAGATCTTTGCCGATCCGAACTCGGTCGAACTCTTTGGCCCCGAAGGCGAGGGCATGCTGATTGTCGCCAGCTTCTGGTGGGATCGAAACGATGCCACGCGCGTCTTCACGCGCAAATATGCCGAGGAGAATGCACGCCGCGGCCTGACCACCAAGCGCATCCCGCATCACGTCGACGCGCAGGCCTATGACGCGGTCTATCTGCTGAAGCAGGCGATGGAGCGAGCCAATGTCACCGGCGAGCCCGCGCAAGTTGTCGCCGAGCGCACGGCCATTCGCGATGCGCTCATCGGCATCCGCTTCACCGGCGTGACCGGCGAGGGAACCTGCTTCGACGCCGCGCGTGATGCCGAACTGCCCGGCTTCATTGTCGAGATCAAGAATCAGGCCTGGTCACTGTTCGACAGCTTTCCCGCGGACAGCTGCAGCTGATGCGCCGCCTGGCAGTGCTTGGCGGCGCGGGCGGCATCGGCCGCGCGCTGGTGGCGCGCGCTGTCGCCGAGGGCTGGGAGGTCAGCGTGCTCGACCTGCCGGCCTCGCTCGCGCGGCATCCGGTGCCCGAGGGCGTGCGCGCCATCGAGGTTGACGGCAGTTCGGAGACCGAAGTCACAGCCGCCTTTGCTTCACTCGGCGAGACGCTCGACGGTTTCGTCAATCTGGCCGGCTTCATCAACCGCCTTGCGTCGGTGGAGCAGACCGAAGCGGCGGAATGGGACGAGGCAATGGCAGGCAATCTCCGCACCGCCTTCCTCGCCGCGCGCGCCGCGCTGCCCCTCCTGGCGAAGAGCGAGCAGGCGGCGATGGTGCAGATCGTCTCCGGCCTCGCGGCCTTCACGCGACCGGGTTATGCACCCTATGCGGCCGCAAAGGCGGCGATGATTTCGCTGACCAAAACGCTCGCACTGGAAGCAGCACCCGCGATCCGCGTGAATGCGGTAGGTCCGGCCGCGGTGGACACCGCCTTCCTGCGCGGCGGCACCGGACGCAGCAATGAGGACCGAACGCCGCATGTCGACATTGCCGCCTACACCGCGTCGATTCCGCTCAAGCGTTTTGCACAGCCCAATGACGTGGTCGGGCCGGTGATGTTCCTGCTCGGCCCTGATTCCGGCTACATGACGGGACAGGTGCTTTGGGTGAATGGCGGCCAGTTCATGCCATGAGCGACTGGAGCCTCGATCTCGGCGGCATCGTGTTGCGCGGCGTGGCGGATGAGGACCCCTTCCTCCTGCCGCGAGACCTGCTGTTTCCTGGCACCGATCCATCGCTGCTGACGCGCGCCGCCGCGCTCGATCCCGACAGTGTCGATCCCGCGACGGATACCATCCTGCTGCGCGTGCAGGTGTTTGCCATCGAGGCCTTTGGCCGCACCATCATCGTCGATGGCGGCATTGGCGACCACAAGGAACGTCCCGCGCGTGCCTCCTGGCATCGTCGCCGCACGAACTTTCTTGCACGTCTTGGCGTCGCGCCGGAGGCGGTGGAGGCGATGCTGTTCACGCATCTGCACGCCGACCATGTCGGTTGGGCAACGCGGCTGGAGGAGGGGCGCTGGATGCCAACCTTTCCGCGTGCACGCCACATCGTCGCGGCGCGTGAGTACGCACATTGGGCGGCGCTGGATGCGGTGGCGCCGGTCGGGCATGGCTGCTTCCGGGACAGTGTGGTGCCGCTGGTCGAGGCCGGGCTGCTGGACCAGGTTGACGATGATCACGCGCCCTTTCCTGGCCTGCGGCTTCGCCCCCTGCCGGGGCACACGCCTGGGCAGGTGGGCATCATGCTGACCGGCACGAAGCGTACCGTGTTGATCGCGGCGGATGCGGTGCATCATCCAGCACAATTGCTGGCGCCGCAGGTCTCGTCGCGCTTCTGCTCCGATCCCGACATCGCGGTCGCAACGCGGCTTGCGTTGTTGGAGGAGGCGGCGGAGGAAGGCCTCGCACTGATACCGCACCATGCGCGCAGTCGCGTTCTGTGGAACGTGACGCGGCAGGGCGACGCCTTTGGGCTCCGCGACGAAGTTTAGATGTGTTCGGCGTGATGCTCCAGGTACCAGGCGGCGATTTCCTCGCGCGTCGTCCACCAGACATCCGGAAAAGTCTTGGCGTAGTCGATGAAATCGCGCAGTGCGCGGATGCGGAAAGGCTGGCCGATGACATGCGGGTGCAGGCCGACATTCATCAGCCGGCCGCTCCCCGCGCCCTCGCGGTAGAGCTCGTCGAATTGTTCCTTGAATACCGCGAAGCCGCCATTCACGTCCTTGCCCTGGCGGAGGAAGACGGTGAAGTCGTTCACCTCCGAGGTGTAGGGAATGGAGACCATCGGGCGGCCTGATTGCGTGTGAATGAGGTAAGGCTGGTCGTCGTTCAGCAGGTCGGTGAAAAAGATCAGCCCTTCCTCTGCGATGATGTCGGCCGTATTGGGCGTGGAGCGAAGCGAGCAGGAGAGCCAGCCTCGCGCCGGCTTGCCGACGACGTCGTGATATACGTGCAGCGTTTCGCGAATCACGCGGCGCTCGCCTTCGATGTCGAACTGGTAATTGGTCAGCAGGTCGGTTTGCACGTAGTTGTGCGCCACGATCTCCCAGCCCTTGTCGATGGCGTGCTGCACCACGGCACGTCGTTCGAGACCCATCTTCGCGTTCATCGTGCAACTGGTGGGCACGCCGGCCTTCTCGAAGGTCTCGAACATCCGCCAGACACCGACGCGCTGGCCGTATTCACGCCAGGTCCAATTAGGGTTGTCATAGACATTGCCAGGCAGCATGTCGGTGATGATGGAGGGCCCGCCGGGGTAGAAGGGCTTGTCCGTGTCCTTCACGGGGTCCCAGTATTCGAGGTTGGTCGTCAGCAGCATGGCGATGCGTGCGCCGCCGGGCCAGCGCAACGCCTTGCGGTGGGGCATCGGGACGAAATCGTAGCGCATCGGCATCTGTCTCCGTTGGGTGCACTCATGTTCTCCCAGCCGCGCCAGGGAGGCCATAGGCAGGTGAGGCCGACTGCAGCGCGCGCAGTGTCTCGGCAGAGTGGCGCACGATGTCCGAGATCTGTCGCAACTGGTTCGCGATGGGGCTCGTCTTGCGCCAGATCATGCCGATGGTGCGGGAGGGGCGCGGGCTGCGAAAGCGCGTGATGGCGACGCTGGCCGAGCGGGTCTCCACCGCCACCGCCATCTCCGGGATCAGCGTGACGCCGATGCCCGCACTCACCATCTGCACCAGCGTCGAGAGCGAGCTCGCATCCAGCAATTCGCGCGGCAACGCCGAATGAACATTGCAGAAGGAGAGCGCCTGGTCGCGGAAACAATGCCCTTCCTCCAGCAGCAGCAGTCGCATTCGGCGAAGTGATTCGACATTGGGCGCGGGCTTGCCGGCATCCTCGCCTGGACGCACCAGCACGAACTCCTCGGCGAAGAGCGCGACCTCGTCAAAGGAGGATTCCGATATCGGCAGCGCCACGATCGCGGCATCGAGCCGGCCTTCCGCGAGCTCCTGGATCAGCCTCGGCGTCAGCGTCTCCCGCACATGGATGTCGAGGCCGGCGTGCAGGCGCGTCAGGTTGCCGATGAGGGTCGGCAGCAGATAGGGCGCGATGGTCGGGATGATGCCGATGCCCAGGCGCCCGGCCAACCGCCCGCGAGTGGCGCGTGCGAGGCCGCAGAGTTCCTCGGTGGCGCGCAAGATGTTGCGGACACGCAGCGCGATTTCCTCGCCGAAGCTGGTCAGCCGCACCTGGCGCGGGCCGCGTTCGAACAGCGCGGCGCCGAAGGATTCCTCAAGGTCCTTTATTTGCATGGAAAGTGCGGGCTGTGAGATGGCGCAGGAATCGGCAGCACGCCCGAAATGGCCCTGCCTGGCCAGCGCCTCGAAATAGCGGAGCTGTTTCAGAGTGAGATTCTTCATCAGGCGATCTTATCACGACGATCAGAAAATCCAACTTAAACTAATCGAATGGCTTTGCTAGAGTGCCCTCGAGAGTGGTGCGGCGTCGCCGGTGGCGCTGTGCCGGCGCGGCGGTCGGCGCTCCCTCAGCTAGCCAAGCAGAACAGCCAGGATTGGAGAGTAAAATGGACGGACATGGTAGCCAGCCCGCCGGGAAATGCCCGGTGATGCAAGGCACGCCGACCGCGGTGCGGTTCACGACCCGCTCGAACCGCGACTGGTGGCCCAACCAGCTGAACCTGCGAATGCTGAGCCAGCAATCCGCCAAGTCCAACCCGTTCAGCACAACGTTCAGCTACGCTGAGGAGTTCCACAAGCTCGACCTCGAGCAACTGAAGCAGGACATCATCTCGCTGATGACCGTCTCGAAGGCATGGTGGCCGGCCGATTACGGGCATTACGGGCCGTTCTTCATCCGCATGGCCTGGCACGCCGCCGGCACCTATCGGACGGCGGATGGCCGTGGTGGCGCCTCCAACGGCGCGCATCGTTTCGCACCGGAGAATAGCTGGCCGGACAACGCCAACCTCGACAAGGCGCGCCGCCTGCTGTGGCCGATCAAGCAGAAATACGGCAACAAGATCTCCTGGGCCGACCTGTTCGTCCTCACCGGCAATTGCGCCATCGAATCGATGGGCCTGAAGCCCTTCGGCTTCGGCGGCGGCCGCGTGGACATCTGGGAGCCCGAGGAAGACATCTACTGGGGCACCGAATCCACCTGGCTCGGCGACACACGCTATACCGGCGACAGGGTGCTCGAGAACCCGCTGGCGGCCGTGCAGATGGGCCTGATCTACGTCAATCCGCAGGGACCGAACGGCACGCCCGACCCGCTCGCATCTGGGCGCGACATTCGCGAGACCTTCGCGCGCATGGCGATGAACGATGAGGAGACCGTGGCACTGACTGCTGGCGGCCACACCTTCGGCAAGTGCCACGGTGCAGGCCTCGAATCTTTTGTCGGCCGCGAGCCGGAAGCCGCGCCAATGGAGCAGATGGGCCTCGGCTGGATCAGCAGCTTCGGTAGCGGCAAGGGCGTGGACGCCATCACCAGCGGTATCGAGGGTGCCTGGACCCCCACGCCCACCAAGTGGGACAATGCCTATTTCGACATGCTGCTCGGCTATGAGTGGGAGCTAACCAAGAGCCCCGCCGGTGCGCACCAGTGGAAGCCGATCGACCCGGCCGCGCAGGAACTGGTGCCGGATGCGCATGATCCGACCAAGCGCCACCCGCCGATGATGACCACGGCGGACATGGCGATGAAGATGGACCCCGCGTATCGCAAGATCTCCGAGCGCTTCCACAAGAACCCCGACCAGTTCGCGGATGCCTTCGCACGCGCCTGGTTCAAGCTGACGCATCGCGACATGGGGCCGAAGGTGCGCTACCTCGGCGCCCTGGTCCCGGCCGAGAATCTGATCTGGCAGGACCCTGTCCCGCCCGTGACGCATAGGCTGGTGGATGAGGCGGACATCGCTTCGCTCAAGGCGAAGATTCTCGCCACGGGCCTGACCGTTGCGCAACTGGTCGCCACGGCCTGGGCCTCGGCCTCCACCTTCCGCGGTTCCGACCGTCGCGGTGGCGCGAATGGCGCGCGCCTCCGCCTCGCGCCGCAAAAGGATTGGGCGGTGAACCAGCCGGAGCAGTTGGCGAGCGTGCTCGGCAAGCTTGAAGCCGTGCAGCGCGACTTCAACGCCGCGGCGAGCGGGGGCAAGCAGGTATCGCTGGCCGACCTGGTCGTGCTTGGCGGCGGCGCTGCCATCGAGGCGGCGGCGAAGCAGGCCGGCTTCGACCTCAGCGTGCCCTTCGCGCCAGGGCGGACGGATGCGACGGATGCGCAGACCGACGCTGCCTCCTTCGAGCCGCTCGAGCCGGAGGCCGATGGCTTCCGCAACTACCGCAAGGCAAGCTTCACGGTCTCGGCCGAGGAGCAGCTGGTGGACAAGGCGCAGTTGCTGACGCTGACGGCACCGGAGATGACCGTGCTGGTCGGTGGGCTGCGCGTGCTGGGCGCGAATGTCGGCTCCTCGCCGCATGGTGTTCTCACCCAGCGGCCGGGCGCGCTGACGAACGACTTCTTCGTCAACCTGCTCGACATGGGCACGGCCTGGACGCCGACCTCCGCCGAGGCTGAGGAGTTCGAGGGGCGTGACGGCGCGACGGGGGCGTCGAAGTGGACGGCCACGCGCGTCGACCTCGTCTTCGGGTCGAACTCGCAACTCCGCGCACTGGCGGAAGTCTATGCGCAGAGCGACAACCAGACGAAGTTCGTGAAGGACTTCGTGGCGGCCTGGACCAAGGTGATGAACCTGGATCGCTTCGACCTCGCTTGATCCGTACCCGTAACGCCCGGACGCAACTGCGTCCGGGCGTTATTTTTCTGGTGCCCTCAGTCGCCGGGCGGCCGCAGTCGCGGCCTCGGACCGCTTTGCGGTCCGCGGTCGTGGCTTCAAGGCGTTACGGCAGGGTCAGCAGGCGGCGCGGCGTCTCGACCATGATCTGGTTGAGTTCGGCCTCGGAAAAGCCCTTCTCGCGCATGAAAGGCAGCACGTTGCGCAGCAGGTGGCCGTAGCCGTGGCCGCCATGGGCGAGCAGCCGCGTCAGGCGGCAGATATCCTGTGACATCGCGACCTGTGCGCCATGCCCGCGATCGAAAAGCGTGCGGATCATGTCGATCCGCGTGCCGTCGTTCGGCATGTTGATCGGTGCGAAGGCCCAATAGGCGTGCTCGTAGCCGAACAGATCGAATTCCAGCACGCAGCCGGTATCGGCCAGGCGGAACAGGCGGTTCTGGTCGAAGATCGTGCGGTCGATATGGTCGATGATGGTGCGTGCCACGTCGCCGCCACGGTCGCGCACGAAGTCGATGATCTCGAAGGGCTGGTCCGGCACGGCGCCGGGATGAATGGTCAGCGCCGCCCCTGTCTCCTGTTGCGCCAGCACTGCGCCGGCCATGACGCGGCGTTCAAGCGCCGTCCAGACCTCGGAACAGCCGATTTCGCCGATCAGCCCGGCGCGGATGTCCGTGCCCCAGGCACCGGTGCGGATTGCGGCCGCCATTTCGGTCGCGAAGTCGTCGATCGAACGTGATTCGTTCGCCGGGTCCTGGAAGATTTGCACGTAGTGGCCGCAGCCCATGATGATCTGCACGCCGGTGCGCTGCGCCACTTCCACCAGCCCGAGCGGATCGGGGGCGAGGCCGCCGATGGTGAGCTCCACGATCGACTGCCCGCCATCGCGCCGGAAGGCCTCCACCTCTGCCACGGCGAGCGCGCGATCCAGCAGCTTCGTCTTGCCAGCATGCGGGCGGCGGCCGTAGTCGATGTCGTAGCGCGTAGCCTGGGTGATCGGCGTGTCGAGCTCCGCACGGCCGCGCAGCGCGGGTGGCGTGATGTCGCACAGGATGTGCTCATGCATCAGCGTGACGCCGAGCGCCTCGGGCGCGATGTCACCGAGGATTGTGCGGATTCGCCCGCTCATCGCGTGGCCGTCAAGCAAGCGAAGCGGGGCATCTCGGCGGGTCTCCTCAGGGGTGCGCCACGTTGCGGCCTTCGCCCTGCGCCATCAAGGGCGGCTCAGCCTTGTGGCGATGCGGGATCGCGCTCAGGCACTGTCCACGAGCCTCAAGACACCGGCTCGGGCTGCGTCGCGTTCGGGAAGAACAGCTGCTCGCCGCCGATCCGGTAGCCGGCGATCGCCGCCTGGCCTGCGGGGGAGAGGAGCCAATCGACGAAGCGCTGGCCATCGGCCGCCTTCACGCTGGGGTGGCGCTGCGGGTTCACCAGCATGACGCCGTATTGGTTGAACAGCCGCGCATCGCCCTCGACGACGATCCGCAAATCCTGGCGGTTGCGGAAGCTGAGCCAGGTGCCGCGATCGGCGAGGATATAAGCGTTCTGCGCGGCGGCGGTATTCAGCGCCGGGCCCATGCCCTGGCCCACCTCGCGATACCAGGCGCCGCGCCCGGCAACCGGGTCCACCCCCGCCCGCTGCCACAGGCGCAGTTCGGCCGCATGCGTGCCGGAACGGTCGCCGCGGCTGACGAAGGGCGCGCGGGCGGCGGCGATGCGGCGCAGCGCCTCGGCGGTGTCGCGCAACGCGTTGACGCGCGCCGGGTCGGCCGCGGGTCCGATCAGCACGAAATCGTTGAACATCACGTGCCGGCGCGGGCCGCCGAAACCTTCGGCGGCGAATCGTTCCTCGGCGGCGCGGTCATGCACGAACACGACATCCGCATCGCCGCGCCGCCCGACATCGAGCGCCTGGCCGGTGCCGAGGGCGACCACGCGCACGGCGATGCCGCTCTCGCGCGTGAAGATCGGCAGGATATGGCCGAACAGCCCCGATTGCTCGGTGCTGGTCGTGCTGGCGACGGTGATGGCGCGGTCCTGCGCCCAGGCCGGCAGGATGGTCGCGAGCAGCGCCGCCACCAGAATGAATCGACGCAACATGTTGCTTCTCACTTGGGTTATCGTGCTCACCAGACGAGTTCGCCGCGCAGGAAGGCGCCCGCTTCCGGCGCGGCGGGTCCGGCGAAGAATTCGGTGGCCGGCGCATGCTCCAACATCCGACCGCGATGCAGAAACACGACATCGCCGGCGAGCCGCCGCGCCTGGCCGAGGTCGTGTGTCGTCATGACGATCTTGGTGCCGCCGAGGCTGAGGCGTCCGACCACCTCCTCCACCACGCGTGTCGCCGCCGGATCGAGGCTGGCGCACGGCTCGTCGAGGAACAGCACGGCCGGGCGTATCGCCGCCGCGCGGGCCAGGGCGAGGCGCTGCTGCTCGCCGCCAGACAGGCGCCGCGCCGGCCGCTCGGCGAAGGCGGCGAGGCCCACGAGTTCCAGCGCCGCGCGCACCCGGGCCTCGCGCTCGGCCCGAGCGATGCCGGCCAGCGCCAGCGGATAGGCCGCATTCGCCGCGACCGAGCGGCGCAGCAGCACCGGCCGCTGGAACACCATCGCCTGGCGTGCGCGCGCGTCGCCTGACCAGCGCACCTCGCCGGCGCTCGGGGGCAGCAGCCCGTGCAGCAGCCGCAGCAGCACGGATTTGCCCGCGCCGTTGGGGCCGATGATCAGCGTCGGCGCGCCATCCTCGATCCGCAGATCGACCGCGCGCAGGATGTCCAGGCCACGCGCGGCATAGCCGAGGCGCAAGGCCTGCAGCGGCAGGATGCTGTCCGGCGCGCGCATCAGGCGGCCCATCGGCGCGAGGAATCGCGCAGTGCCTGCGCGAGCGCATTCACGCCCAGCACTATGACCATCAGGATCATGCCGAGCGCCAGCGCCAGCGGCAGGTCGCCCTTGCTGGTCTCCAGCGCGATGGCGGTGGTCATCACGCGCGTAAAGCCCTCGATGTTGCCGCCCACGATCATCACCGCGCCGACCTCGGCGCTCGCGCGGCCGAAGCCGGCGAGCAGCACCGTCAGCAATGCGAAGCGGCCATCCCAGAGCAGCGTGGGCACGGCGCGCGCTGTGCCGGCGCCGAAGGAGCGCAGTTGCTCGGCATATTCCTCCCACAGCCCTTCCAGCACCTGGCGCGTCAGTGCCGCGAGGATCGGCGTGATCAGCACTGCCTGCGCGATCACCATCGCGCCCGGCGTGAACAACAGCCCGAAATTTCCGAGCGGGCCGGAGCGGGACAGCAGCAGGTAGACCAGTAACCCCGCCACCACCGGCGGCAGCCCCATCAGCGCGTTCAGCGCCACCAGCACCGCGCCGCGCCCGCGAAAAGGTGCGACGGCGAGCAGCGCGCCGAGCGGCAGGCCGATCAGCGCCGCGATGGCCGTGGCGGTCAGGCTGACCTGGAGCGAGAGCAGGACGATGCGCATGACGGCCGGATCGGCGGTCATGACCAGAGATGCCGCGGTGCTGAAGGCGCTGGCCAGATCCTGCAAGAAACTCTCCCGTCGCGTCGGAAAGTGGCCCTGGCAGGAGAGCCGGTCAATCGCCCTACGGCTTGACAGAATTGTGGTTTCTGCCGAATTTTGCCGAGATATGCCGGATGTTCTCACCCTGCGCGAGGCAGCGACCTTTCTCCGTCTCTCCGAGCGCTCGCTTTATGAGCTCGCGCGCGGCCAGCGTCTGCCGGCGGCGCAGATCGGCGGCAAATGGCTGTTTCCCCGCCGCAAGCTCGAAACCTGGCTCTCGGCGCAGGCGGATGGCGCGGTGGCGGCGCATCGGCTCGACCCGCCCGCGATCCTCGCCGGCAGCCACGACCCGCTGCTGGATTGGGCGGTGCGGCAATCCGGGTGTGGCCTCGCGCTGCGCGCCGGCGGCAGCCTCGAAGGGCTGACGGCGCTGGCGGAGGGTGCGGCGATGGCCGCAGCCTGCCATCTGCTCGACCCCGACAGCGGCCGTTTCAATGAACCCGCGGTGCGCGACGCGCTGGCCGGGCGCAGCATGGTGGGCATCATCTGGGCCTGGCGCGAGCAGGGGCTTCTGGTGCCGGCCGGCAATCCGCTCGGCCTGCTCGGCCTTGGCGACCTGCTACGCCCGGGGCTGCGCATGATCGGCCGGCAGCCGCGCGCGGGCAGCCATGTGCTGCTCGGCCACCTGCTGTCGGAGGCCGGGATCCGGCTGGAGCAGGTGGGCTTCCTGCCAACGCCGGCGCTGGCCGAGGATGAGGTCGCGGCGGCGGTTGCGGAGGGCCGCGCCGAAGTCGGCTTCGGCATCAGCGCCGAGGCCGCAGCGCGGGGCCTTCACTTCGTGCCGCTGATCCGCGAGCGCTTCGATCTGGTGGTGGAGCGGCGGCATTACTTCGAGGCGCCGTTCCAGGCGCTATTGCGCTTCAGCCGCAGCCCGCTGTTCCGCAGCCGGGCCGAACGCATGGGCGGCTACGACATCGCACAGCATGGCGAGGTCGCCTTCAATCTTTGACCTCGGGTCGTCGCGGCCGGCATGATGGGGTTGTGACCGAAGCCCTCGCCGCCCATCGCGATGCCATCCGCGCGGCCTTCCTGGCCGATGAGCAAGCCGCCATCGCCGCCATGCGCACGGCCGAGCCGCCCGATTCCGCAGCCGAGGCGCTGGCCCTCACGCTCATCACGCATCTGCGCGAGGCGGCGAAGCCCGGACTGCTGGAGACGGTGCTGGCCGAGTACGGCCTGTCGAGCCAGGAAGGTGTCGCGCTGATGTGCCTCGCCGAGGCGCTGCTGCGGGTGCCGGACACCACGACGATCGACGCGCTGATCCGCGACAAGCTCGCCCCCGGCGCCTGGGATGCGCATCTAGGCCACTCGCCGAGCTTGCTGGTGAATGCGGCGAGCTGGGGTTTGCTCGTCACGGGTCGGCTGCTGCGCCCGGCGAGCGGCGACGTGCTGGGCGCGCTGCATGGCATGGTGCGGCGGCTTGGCGAGCCGGTGGTGCGTCGTGCCGTCGCGGCCTCGGTGCGGCAGATGGGCGAGCAATTCGTGCTCGGCGAGGATATCGGCGCCGCCATGCGCCGCGCCGCGCCGGAGGAGGCGCGTGGCGGGCGCTTCTCCTACGACATGCTCGGCGAGGCCGCACGCACGGCTGCCGATGCGGCGCGCTACGAGGTCGCCTACGCCGGCGCCATCGCTGCCATCGCGACGCGCTGCGGCAGCGATGGGCCGGCGCGCAATCCGGGGATTTCGGTGAAGCTTTCGGCGCTGCATCCGCGCTACGAATATGCGCAGCGCGCGCGCGTGATGGCGGAGCTGGTGCCGCGGGTATTGATCCTGGCGCGCGCCGCGGCGGCCGCGGATATGGGCCTCAACATCGATGCGGAGGAGCAGGATCGGCTCGACCTTTCGCTCGACGTGATCGAGGCCGTGCTGGCTGACCCCTCGCTGCGCGGATGGGATGGGTTCGGGCTGGTGGTGCAGGCTTATGGGCGGCGCAGCCTCGCGGTGATCGAGTGGGCGCAGGCGCTGGCGACGTCGCTCGACCGGCGGCTCATGCTGCGCCTGGTGAAGGGCGCCTATTGGGACAGCGAGATCAAGGCGGCGCAGGTGGCGGGGCTTGCCAGCTTCCCGGTCTGGACGCGCAAGGCCTCGACGGACCTCGCCTACCAGCACGCGGCGCGGCGGTTGCTCGGCATGCGCGCCCGCATCTTCCCGCAATTCGCCACGCACAACGCGCAGACCGCGGCGGCGGTGATGCAGATGGCCGGCGACACGGCGGGCTTCGAATTCCAGCGCCTGCACGGCATGGGCGAGGCACTGCATGGCGCGCTGCGCGATCGTTTCGGCGTGGCGTCACGCACCTATGCGCCGGTCGGCGAGCATGTTGATCTGCTCGCCTATCTGGTGCGGCGGCTGCTGGAGAACGGCGCCAACTCCTCCTTCGTGCATCGCGTGCTGGATGCGGCCGTGCCAGCTTCTGGTCTGGCCGCGTCGCCCAGCGCGCTGCTGGCCGAGGTGCCTGTGGCGAATCCCGGCATTCCCGCCGCACCCGACCTCTATGGCGTGGCACGGCGCAACAGCGCAGGTGTGGCCTTCAGCGATGCGGCGCTGCTCGAAAGTTTCGATGCTGCGCTCGCGCCCTGGCGCCGGCACGAATGGATCATCGACGCTGCGGGCCGCGCGTCGCATAGCCCGGCGAATCCCGCCGAACTGGTCGGCCGCATCCGCGAGGCCGACGAAGCAGAGATCGCAGCCGCGATGCAGCGCGCCCGCGCCGCGCAGCCGGGCTGGGCTGCGCGCGGTTTCGTCGCCCGCGCGGCCGTGCTGGAGGCAGCGGCTGACAGCTTCGAGCAGCATGGCGCGGAGCTCATGGCCCTGTGCATCCGCGAGGCCGGAAAGACCGCGCCCGATGCGGTGGCCGAGTTGCGGGAGGCGGTGGATTTCCTGCGCTATTATGCCGCCGAAGCGCGCGGTTTGCCCGACAAGGTCGCGCCACGCGGCGTCTTCGCCTGCATCTCGCCGTGGAATTTCCCCCTCGCCATTTTTGCCGGCCAGGTCGCGGCCGCACTCGTTGCCGGCAACGCGGTATTGGCGAAGCCTGCGCCGCAGACGCCCTTGATCGCCGCGCGCGCCGTGGCACTGCTGCACGCGGCCGGCGTGCCGCCCGAGGTGCTGCACCTGCTGCCGGGTGGCGCCACGGCGGGCGCGGCGCTGGTGGCGCTGCCTGATCTCGACGGCGTCTGCTTCACCGGCTCCATCGCCACGGCGCGACGGATCGAGCGCAGCATCGCGCAACACATGCACGCCGACACGCCGCTGATCGCCGAGACCGGCGGCATCAACGCCATGCTGGTGGACAGCACCGCCTTGCCCGAGCAGGTGGTGCGCGATGCCGTGGCCTCGGCCTTCCGTTCCGCCGGCCAGCGCTGCTCCGCGCTGCGGCTTTTGGTGGTGCAGGAGGACATCGTGCCGCGCGTCATCGCCATGCTGCGCGGCGCGATGGATGAATTGTGCCTGGGCGATCCCTGGCTGCATGCGACGGATGTCGGTCCGCTGATCGACACCGCTGCGCGCGATCGCGTGCGCGCCCATGTCGAGGCTTGCAGCGTGGGCGTGCTGCACCGAATCGACATACCCGCCGGCGATGGACTTTTCGTGGCACCGACCTTGATCTCGGTGCCCGACATTGCCGCGCTGCACCAGGAAATCTTCGGCCCGGTCCTGCACGTCACGACCTTCCCGGCCGGCGGCCTGGCGCAGGCGGTGGCGGCGGTGAACGCGCTGGGCTACGGGCTGACGATGGGGCTGCAAAGCCGGATCGAAGCGCATCATCAACTGGTGATGCGAGAGGCCGCGGTGGGCAATCTGTACATCAACCGCAACCAGATCGGCGCCGTCGTTGGCGTGCAGCCTTTTGGCGGCGAGGGCCTTTCCGGCACCGGGCCGAAGGCCGGCGGGCCGAGCTATCTTGCCCGATTCCTGCGCAATAGCGACGTTCTGCCGCCCGTCGCCTCGGGCCGCCTGCCGGGCCCGACCGGCGAGTGGAACGCGCTGGTTCATGTGCCGCGCGGCGAAGTGTATCTGGTGGTGGATGAAGGCGCCGATGCTGCAGCACTGCACGCCTTCCGCGCACGTTTGGAGGCGGCCGGTAATCGCGTGAGCATTGTCCGCAAGGCGCCCGCCGACCCGAAGCCGGCCGTCGCGCATCTTGGCGGCGCGGAATCACTTGTCGCGTTGCGCCGCGTGCTGGCGGCGCAGGAAGGGCCGATCCGCCCGATCCTGACGCCCGCCGATCCCGATGGCTGGTTCAAGATCGAACGCTGCGTCAGCATCGACACCACGGCAGCAGGTGGCGATGTCGCGCTGGTAACGGCCGCTTCCGGGTGATACCTCTGGGTATCCCCCAAAGGTTGAAGACCGACCCATGTCCGACCTCGCCACCCTGCCCGTGACGCAGCAGGAGATCGACCAGCGCGTCTATGACCTCTACGACGAATATTGCCATGGGGGGATGGATCGACGCGCCTTCCTGCAACAGGCCGCGGTCGCCGTGGTAGGCGGGCTCGCGATGGCGCAGGCCTTGCTGCCGCGCTACGCGCAGGCGCAGACGGTCTCCTTCACCGATGAGCGTATCCTCGCGCGCTACATCGCCTATGCCTCTCCCGGAGGCAATTCGGAGCAGATGCGCGGCTACCTGGTGCGGCCGAGCGGCACAGGGCCCTTTCCCGCCGTGCTCGTCATCCACGAGAATCGCGGCCTCAACCCCTATATCGAGGACGTCGCGCGGCGCCTCGCTCTCGACGGTTTCCTCGCGCTTGCGCCGGACGGCCTCGCGCCGGTCGGCGGCTATCCCGGCAACGATGATGACGGCCGCACGCTGCAATCGGGGCTCGACCAGGCGAAGCTGCGGACCGACATGCTCAACAGCGCCGTTCACCTGAAGGCACATGCGCTGTCGAGCGGAAAGCTCGGCGTTACCGGCTTCTGCTGGGGCGGCAGCACGGCCAATTTTCTCGCCGCCACGATGGGCGCCGAGATGCAGGCCGGCGTGCCCTATTACGGCGCGGCAGCGGACACCGCCTCGGTGCCGCGCATCAAGGCGGCTTTGCAAATCCACTACGCCGAGAACGACGCGCGCATCAACGACATGTGGCCCGCTTTCGAGGCTGCGCTGAAGGCGAGCGCCGTGCCGCATGAGAGACACATCTACCCTGGCACGCAGCACGGCTTCCACAACAACTCCACGCCGCGCTACCAGGAGGCGGCGGCGAAGCTGGCCTGGGATCGCACCGTCGCCTTCTTCAAACGCACGCTGGCCTGAGCAAACTTGGGGGCCAAGCCGCAGACGCGGATCCACGTTTCGGAGGAGGCGAGCATCGCGGTGGTGAGTCGCTGGCCAGCGATTTCGCGCGGGACCGGCGCGCGCGGAAGCGGCGTGCCGTTCACCGTGACGCTCGCCCGCTCGCGGCCATCGCGCTCCACGAGCAGGGCGCGGAATCCGCCGGTGAAGCCGTAGTCGCGCCACACGAACATGGCGCCCAGCAGCATCGCCACAGCCAGGACAGGCGCGAGCGCTGCATCGCCGATGCTCGCGAGGCCCGCCACGGCCAGCGCCGTGCCCGCCACGCTACTCAGCGGCCTGGCGGACCAGGGTCTCGATGAAGGCATCGGTGTTGCGCTGACCCTCGGGCGGGATCGTGACGCCGTGTCGGGCAAAGACCCGCTCCGCGATATCCGCCCCGGTGCTGCGCGTGATGAATGTCCGGCCCTGGTCGTCCTGCCACACCAACACTCGCATCGGCAGGTCGATGGCGAGTGTCGGGTTGGCCGCCATTCCCGGCGTGCCGGCGCGCGGATTGCCGAACAGCACCACGGTGCGTGCCCGCAGAGTCATGCCGACATCGCGCGCTGCGGCGGCGTGGTCGACCTCGGTGAAGACGATCCAGCCGGCCTCGCGCACGGCGGCGCCGAAGCGGTCGAGCGTCGCACGCGAGGTGTGCGCGCTGGGCCGGGTCACGAGACCGGCCTGCTGTGCGCCAACAGGAAGCGCCGGCGACAGCGCCGCGAGAGCCGCGGCAATGATGAGTGTGCGGCGCATCAACTGGTGCCTCCTGCGAGCATGGCCGTGGCTGCGGCGATTCCGAGTCCGAGGTGCCCGACGAGCGACAACCGGGCGATCGGCTCGAATCCCACGAAGGGCGGCATCCCGCCGTGGAGGCTTGACATGCCTTGCATGGCGAAGGCCCAAAGCGCCACGCAGTAGCCTAGCCCCAAGGCCATCCAGGGCAACTCCGTGGCGTTCATCAGTGTTCCTACCTTGCTCATTTTTGTTCCGTTCTCTGTTCCATCGCCAAGCCTGCGCAGCGCGTCTCAGAACCTGGTGATCAGTTCCACCCATCCATCCGGCAGCGCTGCCGTCAGCACCGCCTCCACACGGCGGTCCAGCCCGCTGAGCATCGCCACGCCAACAAGGGCGAGCACGCCGCCCAGCGCCGGCCGCCCCCAACCGCCCGCCTCGGCCATACGTCGGCGCAACCCCGGCATGGCGCTGCGCGCCACGGTGCCCAGCGCCAGTAGTGGCAGTGCGGCACCGAGTGCGAAGGCCGCCATGACAAAGGTGGCCTGGGCCGCCGTCCCGGCCTGCGCGGCCAGACCCAGCGCGGCGCCCAGGGCCGGTCCGGTACAGGGCGCCCAGGCCACGCCCAGGACGACGCCCAAGCCGAGTTGACCGCCAAGCCCCTGCGCAGGCATCCGCTGCGCCA
>JBBSCP010000054.1:0-17306 GCA_038250135.1 Acetobacterales bacterium
GAGCAGCGGCAGCAGCAGGGAGAGTTCGGGTGCAAAACTGATCCGCACTGTGCCGCGGCTCGGCTACATTCTCGACGTGGACCCCGCAGCCAGGTTGGAGAACGAACTGGTGGCCGAGGCGGGGCGTCTCGTGGAACGGGTGCTCGAGGGCAGCGTGCAGGCCGACGGTTCCCGCGTGGACGTCACGGCGCAGCTCATCGATGCCGGAAGCGGCGCACATGTCTGGGCCAGCCGTTACACACGCGAGGAGGAGGCGATCGTCGCCATTCAAGTCGAAGTAGTCGGCCGGGTTGCCGGCACGCTGGCCGGCTTCGCCGGGGCGATCGCACGCACGGAGCTTGCTCGCGCACGCCGGGCGCCGCCGGCAAGCTTGCACGCCTACGAACTCCACCTGCTCGGCTATGAACAGGAAGCCCGGCTCGATCGCGACGGCACGTTTCGGGGAATCTCGCGCTGCAGCAGCTTGGGGGCATGCTCGCCCGGCAGGGTGACCAGACCGGCGCGCGAGACGCCTTCGAGCGCGCGGCGTCGGCCGGTGCGCAACACGCCGATGCACTCGCGCTGCTCAGCAAGGACATGGTCGAGGTGCTGGGCCGTGCCGGCACGGCGGAGCGCATGTTGACGCGCGCCTTCGATCTGAATCCTTTCGCGCCGCCCTGGTACTTCCTCAGTGCAACGCGCGTCGCGTACTTCGCCGAGAACTTTGCGCAAGCTGCCGATCTCGCGCTGCTTGCGCCGGCGCTTCGACTGCCCAGGCTGATCCGGGTATTGGCGCTTGCACAGCTCCACCGCGATCCGCGGCTGGACGGGCACACATGCCGCGGCCCATGACGGGGCGCGGTTGGAGGAAGTGCTCGCTGACAACATCGCCAGCGACCTGTGGGCAGACATCGCGTATCGATCGACGAGGAACGAAGCGATGCTGGCGACGCGTGGTATAGCCTGGTCTCGCGCATTCACCGTAGCAAGCCGAAGGGGCGGCCGATGCCGGAGCGGACGCGGCGAGCCAATGCGAGGTTGTTAGATGTGTCCAGCTTTGTTTCGGGCGGCCCCGTCTGCCCTTGGCGAGCTCTCCCTCTCCACCCCATCCATCAACCTTGGCAGTGCCATCCCCTCCGGCGGCCGCCCATCCAGGATCGCCTCGACGATGTCCGACGCCAGCAGCGCCAGGCGCAACCGGCGCAGTATGAAGGCGATCAGCGCTTGAACGGGCGGTCGAGCTCCGCCTGGGCAAAATACGCGCTGGCCTCGCGCAGGAAATCGGCCGCGCGACGCGCCGCACAGGATGGTGCCTTCGGGCGCGTATGTGGCTAAGGTCATGAAGGCTGGGTCGCCAGGATCGGGGCTGGCTCGACGAGCCGCGTCGGCTGGCTATTTGCGGCAGGCCAAGACCATCGGGAAGGAGCGCGCGATGCTGCGCCAGGAACAAAACGAGCTTGCCACCCGCACCGGCCCCGGCACCGCCATGGGCAAGCTGTTCCGCAGCTACTGGGTCCCCGCCCTGCTCGCCGAGGAACTGCCCGAAGATGGCGGCCCGCCAGTGCGCGTGAAGCTGTTGTCGGAGCGTCTGCTCGCCTGGCGCGACAGCACGGGGCGCTACGGGCTGATGGATGAATTCTGCGCCCATCGCGGCGTCTCGCTTTGGTTCGGGCGGAACGAGGAAGGCGGGCTGCGCTGCCCCTATCACGGCTGGAAATACGACGTGACCGGCCAATGCGTTGAAGTGCCGAGCGAGCCGGCCGAGAACGGCTTTTGCGCCCGCATCAAGCTCGCTGCCTATCCGCTGGTGCAGGTTGGAGACATCCTCTGGACCTATATGGGCCCGCCCGAGCAGCAGCCACCGCTGCCCGAATGGGAATTCGCCCGCGTGCCCGCAGCGCAGACCTTCACCTCCAAGCGAGTGCAGGAGTGCAATTGGATGCAGGCGATGGAGGGCGGTATCGACAGCTCCCACGTCTCCTGGCTGCATCGCGGCGCGCTGAACCACGATCCACTGTTCAAAGGCGCCAAGGGCAACCAGTACAATCTGCGCGACGCGAAGCCGGTATTCGAGGTGGTGGAGATGCCGGGCGGCCTGTACATCGGCGCGCGCCGCAATGCCGAGGATGGGCGCTACTACTGGCGCATCACGCCCTGGGTGATGCCGAGCTTCACCATGGTGCCGCCGCGCGGAGACCATCCGGTGCACGGGCATTTCTGGATCCCGATCGATGACGAGAATTGCTGGGCCTGGTCCTTCGACTACCACCCGGTCCGCGCGCTGACAGCGCAGGAACTCCAGCACATGAAGGATGGCCATGGCATCCACGTGACCTATGTGCCCGGCAGCTTCCGCCCCGCCGCCAACAAGGACAACGACTACCTGATCGACCGCGCGGCACAGCAGCGCGGCGACACCTATTCGGGCGTGGCCGGCATCGCCATGCAGGATGCCTCGCTGCAGGAAAGCATGGGCCCGATCGTCGACCGCACGCGGGAAAACCTGGTCTCCACCGACAACGGCATCATCATGGCGCGCCATCGCCTGCTGCGCGCCGCGCGTGCGCTGGCCGAGAAGGGCGTGCTGCCGCCGGGGCGCGAGGCCGAGCACCAGCGCGTGCGCTCCGCCGCCGTCATCCTGCCGCCCGACCAGCCCTTCAAGGAAGCCGCCGCCGAGGCGCTGCGCGTGCGCGAAGGCGTGGCGCAATCCTCGGTATGAGCCTCTCGGAAAGTGCGCGCGCCACCAGCGCGGCGGAAGCGCGCTTCCGGCTGCAGGCGCCGAACGCCAGGCCGCGCCGCCTCGCCGTCATTCCCATGGATGAGCAGGCGCGGGCGCTGGCTGTCGGGCTCGCTGCGCAGGGCTTTGCGCACACCAGCTTCGTGGCGCTGTCGGAAGGCGAGGAATGGCTCGCTCACCTCGCTGGCCGCACGCGCGCGGTGCTGGAGGCGATCGAGGCGGCGCAGACCGTCGTGCTGCTCGCCACCGCCGGCGCCGAGGCCGCGCTGGCCGGCACGCTGGCCGAGGCCGCGCGCGGGCGGACGCTCATCGGCCTGATCCTGGACAGCGAGGGCGCGGCGCCGGAGGCGCTGGAACGCAGCCTCGCCGCGCTGCGCCCGCACGCTGCCATGCTCGTGCTGGCTGAGGGGCGCGACTACGTGGCCGCGATGCTCGAGGCGCTGCGCGCCTGAGGCTTGACGCACCGCACGAGGCCGTTGCCTTTTGGCGCCACTTCGAACAACGCCCGAAAGATGGCATACAGGGAGAGACGGAGATGACCCGTAACGAGATTGGCCGCCGTGCCTGGCTCGGCGGCGCGATGGCCGCGTTGGCGACGCCTGCCCTGGCGCAGGATGCCTGGCCGGCGCGACCGATCCGCGTGATCGCGCCCTTTGCGCCGGGCGGCAGCGCGGACACGCTCGGGCGGCTTGTCGCGCAGGAATTGTCGCAGACGCTAGGACAGGCCGTGGTTGTGGAGAACCGGCCGGGCGCGGGCGGCGTGCTCGGCTCGCAGGTTGTCGCGCGCGCCGCGCCGGACGGCTACACCTTCGTCATCAGCGGCATCGCAAGCCATGTCGTGGCGCCGGCGGTGAATGCTTCGACCGGCTTCGATCCGCTGCGCGATTTCACCCATGTCGCCTTTCTCGGCGGGCCGCCCACGGTTTTCATCATCAGCAACAACGTGCCGGCGACCACACTGGCCGAATTCGTGGCGTTGGCCCGCGGCGGGCAGCACTTCGCCTTCGGATCGCCAGGGGCGGGGACGCATGGGCATCTGTTCGGCATCGCCTTCATGAACCGCGCCGGCTTCACCATGGAGCACATCCCCTATCGCGGCGCCGGGGCGGCGATCACGGACATCATCGGCGGCTCGGTGCCGGCGGGCTCCATCACGCTGGGTAGCGCCGCGGGCGCCCTGCGGGGCGGGCGCGTGCGCGCGCTGGCCGTGACCACCGCGACGCGCACCTCCGCCTTCCCGGAACTGCCGACCTTCACGGAGCAAGGCTATCCCGATCTCTCCGCCATGACCTGGTTCGGCCTCTCCGGCCCCGCCGGCCTGCCGGCACCGATCGTCGAGCGCCTGAACGCCGAGGTGGTGCGCGCCATGGCGCTGCCGCGCATCCGCGCACGGCTGGAGGCGGATTCGACCGAGAGCGTGGCGATGACCTCTGCCGAGTTCACCCGCTTCATCATGGCGGAAACCGCACGCTGGGCGCCCATCGCCCGCGCCGCAGGGGTTGAGGCAGGCTGATGGCTGATCTGCTTTCCCTTTGCCACATCAAGGATCTTACGCCCGGTGCGGCGATGACGGTGACGGCCGGCGGCCGCGCCTATGCGGTGTACAACCTCGGCGGCGTCTTCTTCGTGACGCAGAATGCCTGCACCCATGGGCCTGGCGGCCTCGGCGACGGCCATGTCGAGGGCGAGGAGATCGAATGCGATTTCCACCAGGGTCGTTTTGATATCCGCAGCGGCCGCGCCACCGCCGCGCCCTGCACCGACCCGCTGATGGTCTGGGAGGTCGTGGTGCAGGAAGGGCGTGTCTGCATCGATCCGGCAGCCGGTCGGATTGCCACATGAGCCTACCGCGCATCGCCATCGCCATCGGTGACCCGGCGGGGATCGGGCCTGAGCTTGCCCTCAAGACCGCGCTCGATGCGCGTGTGCGCGCAATCGCCGCGCCGGTGCTGGTGGGCGATCCGCTGGTGATCGCGGCGCATGCCGCGGGCGCCGGCCTCGGTTCGCGCCTAGCGGAGGTTGCGTTGCTGCCGCGCGCGCAATTCGCGCCAGGCGAATTCGTGCTCGGCAGCGTCAGCGCGCAGAATGGTCGTGCGAGCCTCGACTACGCCGCCGCCGCCATCGCCGCCGCCCGCGCGGGCGAGGTAAAGGGCGTTGTCGCCGCGCCGATGAACCAGACTGCCATCGCCGCTGCCGGCATCGCCTTCGACGGCTATCCCGGCTTCCTCGCGCGGCAATGCGGCGTGCCGGAAGCCGACGTCTTCCTCATGCTCTGCTTTGACACGACGCGCATCGTGCATGTGACGCTGCATGTGCCGGTCCGCGCGGCGCTCGATCTGCTGACGCAAGCGCGCATCACGCACGCCATCCTCGCCGCCGATGCGGCGCTGAAGCGGCTTGGCATCGCGCAGCCGCGCATTGGCGTGGGCGGCCTCAACCCGCATGCCGGCGAGGGCGGATTATTCGGCCGCGAGGATGACGCGGTCACGGCGCCGGCCATCGCGGCCGCGCGCGCCGCCGGCGCCACGGTTGATGGACCCTTCGGGACAGACACGATGTTCCACAAGCCGGGCTACGACGCCTTCACGGTGATGCTGCACGACCAGGGGCATATTGCCGCGAAGATGGTGGCGGCGCATCGCACGGCGGGCCTCGCCATCGGCACGGAGGTGCTGTTCAGCTCCGTCGCGCATGGCAGCGGGCATGACATTGCCGGCCGCGGCCAGGCGGACCCGACCGCGATGATCGCCGCCGTGCATCGCCTGTGCGGCCGGACACCTGTCTAACCCTGCACCACATTGCGATGCAGCGCGTGCCATGAGGTGAGTTGCGCCTCGGTCCCAACCCCCTCCGTGGCCTCCACCTCGATCAAGATTCGGCATGCGTCAATTGGCCCGCAGCGCGGAGCCAACCCCTCGCGGGCTACTTTCCGCCGAAGGTGTTCCGCTGGGCATGCCAGCCAACCGGAAACGGCTCCATCAGCACCGGCAGCGTCATCCCCTCCGGCTGTTGCCAGACGAGGATGGCCTCCACAATTTCCGGCGCCAGAGCCGCAGCGCGCGAGCCGAAGGGACATGACCCGGCCGTCGCTGTCGAACACCAGCCCGCGCCCGCACGCGGGCGGCTGGTATTACAACGCAATGTGATTTGGCTGAGCTTTGTTCAGGCCAAGCAGAAAATGGCTTCTTCATGGTGATCGCGCCGGTCCGGACCGTTGGTGATGGTGGCAACGTCGATCCAGAACGGTGATCCTCGTGGAGGGAACGATGCAAGAGCAGGACAGTTCAGATGGCGCGCAGCCCCCGGTGCGTCCGGGTGGTAAAGCTGGCTTGCCGGCGCAGGGGATCGGGCTGCCGGCGGACACGCTGTTCCGCCCAACCCTGCACCACACCACGACAGATGCCGTGACCCTTTACGAAGACATCCCAGTGCCGGCCCATGCCGAGGATATCGCACGGGCACGCGCCTGGCTTGCGGAGGCGGGCGCGCCACGAACCTGCGCTGCGGTTGCCAGCCGCCATCGCGATCCAGGGCCATCGGTCCTGACCTTCGCAGCCGGCCGTCACCGGATTGAAGTAGAACCGTCATCCGTCTGAAGCCGAAGCCCGTGTAGCCCAAGCGCAGTCGGTCGCAGATTGGCGACAGGCTTCCACGGGGGACATGTGATGCGGGCGCTGCGTAACCTTGCCTTTCTGCTCGCCCTGTCCGCCGCCTTGCCGGCCGCGGCACGCGAGCTTGTGCTATATGATGCGAGCGAATCGGTGGCCCGCCCGCTGGTCGAGGCGTTCCGCCGCCTGCACCCGGACATCACGGTGCGCGCCGTCTCCGGCTCGACCGGCCCGATCACCGAACGCGCCGTCGCCGAGCGGGCGCGGCCACAGGCGGATGTCGTCTACCTGGTGAACAACCTGGCGCTGGAACAGCTCAAGACTGCCGGTGTGTTCGAGCCCTACCGGCCGCGCGGCCCCCGCATTGCCGAGCAATTCCGCGAACCCGACGACTTCTACGTGATGCATTTCGCCACCACGATGTGCATGCTGGTGAACACCCAGCGCCTGGCCGAGCGCCGCCTGCCCATGCCGGTGGCGTGGGAGGACCTGATCCGCCCGGTCTATCGCGGCGAGATCGCCATGCCCTCGCCGCTGCGCTCCGGCACCGGCGTCGCCATCCTCTCGACCTTCGTCGACGCCTTCGGCTGGCCCTTCGTCGAGAACCTCCATCAGAACGTGCGGCAGTATTCCGACGGCGGCTCTGGCGGCGCGCAAATGGCGGCGAATGGCGAGGTGACGATCGGCCTCACCTTCGACACCACCTGCCACCAGCTCCGCGCTGCCGGCCGGCCGGTGGAGATCGTGTTCGGCCGGATCACGCCGAACGTGATGGAAGGCGGCGGCCTGCTCGCCGGCGCGCGCAACCGGGCTGAGGCGACGCTTTTCCTCGACTTCCTGGCGAGCGAGGACGCCGCGCGCGTGCTCGATCGGCTGGTCGGCGCGACCGCCGTGCCGGGCTTCGGCCTGGTCAGCCTCGACCAGGTCTCGCTGTGGCAGATGCGCCGGCCGTTGGATGTGAACGCGTTCCGCCGGTCCTTCGCCGAGCGGTTCCAGCGCTGAGTCCGCCACCCGAGGGGCTGGCCGGGGCGGCACTCGGCCGCAGCGCGGGCGCTTCGGCCGAGCGCCTGCGGCTTGAGGCGGTGCGCAAATGCTTCGGCGCGGCGATCGCGGTGGACGATGTCAGCCTTTCCGTGCGAGCGGGCGAGTTCGTCGCGCTGCTCGGCGCCTCTGGCTGCGGCAAGACAACACTGCTGCGCATCGCCGCCGGCTTCACGGCGCCCGATTCGGGCCGCGTTGTGCTCGATGGCCGCGACGCCACGGCGCTGCCGCCAGGTGCCCGCGGGATGGGCTTCGTCTTCCAGTCCTACGCCCTGTTTCCGACCAAGACCGCGGCGCAGAACATCGGCTTCCCGCTGCGCGTCGCCGGTCGCGGCCAGCGTGAGTTGACGGCGCGCGTGGCGGAAGTGGCGGAGCTCTGCGGCATCGCCGGGCTGCTCGACCGCTACCCGCACGAACTCTCGGGCGGACAGCAGCAGCGCGTCGCGCTGGCCCGTGCGGTCGCCCCCGCGCCGCGCCTGCTGCTGCTCGACGAGCCGCTGGCGGCGCTCGATGCGCGCATCCGCCAGCGGCTGCGCGACGAGATCCGCGGCCTGACCGACCGGCTCGGCATGACCGCGCTCTATGTCACGCACGACCAGGAGGAGGCGCTGGCGATCGCCGACCGCATCGTGGTGATGCGCGACGGCCGCATCGAGCAGCAGGGCGCGCCGGAGGAGGTCTATCTCCGCCCCGCCAGCCGCTTCGTGGCCGAGTTCGTCGGCCAGGCTACCCTGCTGGAGGCCGAGGCTGCGGGCGGCGTGCCGCGCGCCGAGGGCATCGCCTGGCCGGCGGAGCCCGGCGTGCCGGACGGCCACTGCCTGCTGGTCGTGCGGCCGGCGGACCTCGCGGCCGATCCGGCCGGCCCGCTGCGCGGCGAGGTGGAATCGGCGCGCTTCCTCGGCGGCGCGTTGCGGGTTGTGCTGCGCCTGCCCTCCGGCACGCGGCTGGTCGCGGACCTGCCGGCGCGCATGCCGCGCCCGGCGCCTGGCTCGACCTTCGCGCTGCGCCCTGCCGCTGCACCTGCGCGGCTGCCGCGGTGAGCTGGCGCCGCCGCTTGCCCGGATTGCTGCTGGCTGCGCTGGTCGCGCTGCCGGTCATGGTGTTCATCGGCTGGCCGATCGGCGCCGTGCTGGCGCGCGGCTTTGTCGTCAGCGGCCCGATGCCGGAGTGGCGCCTGCAGGAGTTGACCGGCCAGGCGCTCATCCTGATGCCGGAGGAGCGCCGCGCCGCCGCCCTCGCGCGCTGGTCCATCCCCCGCAACGACCAGGAACGGGCCGAGGGGCTCGCCACCGCCTTCCGCCTCGCCGGCCTGGCGCCGGCCTGGGACATCGCGGCAGCCTTCGACCTGCAGGTGCCGGAGGCCGAGGCCGCGCTGGCCGCGCTGCCGCCGGACGCGCGGGCGCGCGTGGCGGCCGAGCTGGCGGTCGTGCATGTCGCCCTGCATCGCCGCGTAGCCCTCGCCTTCCAGGTGCGCGACGCGCTTTCGCCGGAGGCGTTCGAGGCGCTGCGGACCGGGGCGGAGACGCGCATCGGCCTCGACCACTACCTGGCACCGCTGCACGATCCGCATTTGCGTCGCGCGGCGTTGAACAGCCTGGGCTTCGCGCTGTCGGCCTGCCTCGTCACCACCGCCATCGCCTTCGCACTCGCCTTCGCTGCGAACCGCGGCGGCGTGACGCGGCCCGGCCTGTTGCGCGCGGTGACGCTGATGCCGCTGGTGGCGCCCCCCGTGCTGGTGGCGACCGCCGCCGTGATGCTGTTTGGCCGGCGTGGCCTGGTAACGGACGGGCTGCTGGAGAAAGGCCTTGGCCTGATCGATGCGGACGAGACCAACATCTACGGCGCGGCCGGCGTGCTGCTGGCGCAGCTTCTCTCCTTCGTCCCCGCAGCCTTCATCGTGCTGGACAACGCATTGCGCCGCCAGGACGGGCGGCTGGAGGAGGCGGCGGCGATCGCCGGCGCCACCCGCGCGCAGGCCTTCCTGCAGGTCACGCTGCCGCTCGCCTGGCCCGGGCTGAAGCGCGCGCTCGTGCTGGTGTTCATCCTCAGCCTGACCGATTTCGGCAACCCGTTGCTGCTGGCGGGGCGCGACGTGCCGGTGATCGCGGCGGTGATCTATGACGAGATGACGGCTTTCCGAAACACCGGCCTTGCCTCCGCGCTCTGCGTGCTGCTCCTCGCGCCAGGCCTGCTGCTGCACCTCGCGCTCGAGCGCCTCGGCCGACGGCGGCGTTTTGACACCGGCGCGGCCGCCGGCGGCCCGCCAGAGGCGCCGCTGCCGCGCACCTGGCGCATCGGCCTCGGCACCCTGGCGGGGCTGGTCGGCGGGCTGATCGTCGCGGTCTACGCGACTGTGGCGCTGGGCTCCGTCACGCGGATCTGGGGCGTGGACTGGAGCCTGACGCTTGTGCATTTCGCCGGCGGCGGCGGCCCATACGACCGTGGCCTCGGGCTGGTGGCGCAGAGCTTCTGGGTCGCGGCCCTCGCCGCGCCGGCCGGCGGCGCGCTCGGCGTGCTGCTCGGCTTCGTGGTGGAGCGCGTGCGGCCGCCCGGTGGCGAGGCGCTGGCCTTCCTCGCGCTGCTGCCGGCGGTGCTGCCGGGCCTGATCTTCGGCATCGGCTACATCCTGGCTTTCAACCTGCCCTTCGGGACGGAGTCGCTGGCGCTGACCGGCACCGGCGCGGTTCTGGTTCTCAACATCCTGTTCGGCAACATGTTCGTCGGCCTGCTCGCTGCGCGCGCCGCGCTGCAGCGCATGGACCCGGCGGCGGAGGAGGCGGCGGAGGGCATGGGCGCGGGGCTGCTGCGCCGCCTCGCGGAGGTGACGCTGCCGCTGCTGCGCGCGGCGCTGCTGCTCGGCACGCTCTATGTCTTCGTGGATGGGATGACCACGCTGTCCTCGGTGATCTTTCTCGTCAGCGGGCACCATTCCCTGGCGTCGGTCGCGATCTTCAACGAGGCCTCGGGCGGCGACTACGGCGCGGCGGCGGCAAAGAGCATGGCGATCCTGGCGCTGGCGGGGCTTGCCATGGCGGCGATCTGGCGGCTTGACCGGCGTGGCGGGCGGCGGTTGGAGGGCATTCGATGACGAACGGTACTGCGGGCGGACTGGTGGCGCGCGATGCTGCGGCCTTCTTCCACCAGCGCGGCTCCTCGCCATGTCTTGCTGCGCTGCGCGCGGTCGGCGGGTGCTGGATCGAGGACGAGGCCGGCCACCGCATGCTCGACTTCCACGGCAACACCGCGCACCACCTCGGCCACGCCCATCCGCGCCTGGTCGCGGCGCTGAAGGCGCAGCTCGACTCGCTGCCTTTCTGTCCGCGCCGCTTCACCAACGCGCCGGCCGTGGAGCTTGCCGAGGCGCTGCTCGCCCGATGGCCCGGCCCGCCGGCACGGGTGCTGTTTGCGACTGGCGGGTCCGACGCGATGGAGATCGCGCTCAAGCTCGCCCGCGTCGCGACCGGCCGGCACGCCACCGTCTCGCTCGAGGGCAGCTACCATGGCGACGGCTTTGGTGCGCTCGGCCTCGGCACCGCAAATCCGGACCCGCGGCTCGGCCCGCTACTGCCGGGGCGGCGGCATGTGACGCCCTATTGGCGCGACGCGGACCGCATGCTGGAGGACCTCGCCCGCGCGCTCGCGCCCGGCGATGTCGCGGCCGTGGTGGCGGAGCCGATGCGATCCAACTGCCACGTCCCGCCGCCCGGGCTGTGGCGGGCGGTAAGGCGGCTCTGCGACGCGCAGGGCGCCAAGCTCGTCTTCGACGAAATCCCGTCAGGCCTCGGCAAGACCGGCCGCTTCTTCGCCTTCGAGCACATGGGCGCGGTACCGGATGCGGTGGTGCTGGGCAAGGCGCTCGGCGGCGGCATGCTGCCGATCGCGGCGGTAATCGCAGATGCCGCGCTGGGCGTCGCGCCGGAGCTCGCGCTCGGCCACTACACGCATGAGAAGAATCCGATGACCTGTCGCGCCGCGCTGGAGACGCTGCGGATCATCGAGGAGGAGGGGTTGGTCGCGCGCGCTGCGACGATGGGCGAGATGCTGGACGCCGCCATGCGACGGGAGGCCGGCTTGGCGACGCGCGGCCTCGGCCTGCTGCGTGCGCTGCCGCTGCCACCCGACTGGGCCGGCGCGGCGGAGGAGATGGTGAGGCGGCTCGCGCCGCTCGGCCTGTCCTGCACCGCAAAGGGGCCCGACGCGGTCGGCCTGTCGCCGCCGCTGATCGTGGACGAGGCGGAGATCGCGCTGGCGGCCAGGGCGGTCGCGCGGGCGCTCGGGCAGGGACCTTCAGGGCAGGTCGCCGGAGGCGTCGCCTGAGCCACGGAAGCGGCGGCTGGAATCAGCCGCCGATCAGCAGCATCGCGCCGCGCGGCAGCACCTCGGCCGTCCAGCCGGGCGGCACCAGCGTGGTGGCATCCAGCTGCGTGACGATGGCGGGGCCGACGAAGCAATCGCCACTGCTGAGGCTGGCGCGATCAAACAACGCGGCCTCGGCGGGCCCAGCTTCGAAATGCACGGTCTGGGTGCCGGTCGGCCGGGCGCCGACGCCCGCGGCGAGGAAAGGCACAGGGTTGGGCGGCAGCGCGCCGACGGCTTCCAGGCGAAGGGTGACGATCTCGGCGCGGCCTTCCGGCAGGTCGAAGCCATACAACGCGCGATGGGCGGCGGCGAAATCGGCCGCGGCGTCCTCGCCCCGCCAGGGCACCGGCAATTCGGCACCCTGCCCGGCATAGCGCATCAGCACGGTAGGCGTGGTGCTACGGGCTTCGGGCGCCACGCCTTCCTCCGCGAACCAGGCTTCCGCCTCGGCTTCCAGCGCAACGAAGGCAGCATCGATCAGCGCCGGGTCGCCGGCCTGTGCCGGCAGGATGGAGCGGCTGAACTCGGCACGCATGTCGGCCGAGAGCAGCCCCTGCGCGCACAGCACGCCCGGCGCGGGCGGCACCAGCACCCGCGTGATGCCGAGCATCGCCGCCAGCGCGCAGCCATGCAGCGGGCCGGCGCCACCGAAGGGCACCAGCGCGAAATCGCGCGGGTCGTGCCCGCGCTCCACCGATACCACGCGCAGCGCGCCGACCATGTTGGAATCGACCACGGCGAGGATGCCGCGCGCCGCCTCATAAAGGCCAAGGCCGAGCGGTGTTGCGACTTCGCGCTGCACGGCCTGTGCCGCCGCCGCCACATCCAGCGCCATGCGGCCGCCGAGCAGCGCCGCCGGCAGGTGGCCAAGCACCACATGCGCATCCGTCACCGTGGCGCGCGTGCCGCCGCGGCCATAGCAGGCGGGGCCGGGATTCGCCCCCGCACTTTCCGGACCTACCGCCAGCGCGCCTTCACGCGTGACACGCGCCAGCGACCCGCCGCCGGCGCCGATCGTCACCATATCCATCATCGGCAGCGGCAGCGGCCAGTCGCCGACTGATCCGCGCTGCGTCAGTTGCAGCGCGCCGCCGCGCATCAGGCAGATATCCGCGCTGGTGCCGCCGATATCGACCGTGAGGATGTTCGGCACACCCGCCGCTTCCGCCACGGCGCGCGCGCCGACCACGCCGGCCGCCGGGCCCGACAGCGCGGTTACGGCCGGCGCACGGCGGATGGAAGCAGCACCCGCCACGCCGCCATTCGACTTCATCAGCAAAAGTGGTGCGGCGATCCCGGCCTCGACCAGCCGTTCCTCCAGCCGCGCCACATAGGTGGACACCGCCGGCATGACCTGCGCGTTCAGGATGGCGGCCAGCGAGCGTTCGTATTCGCGTACCACCGGCAGCACATCGACCGAGGCCGTGATCGCCACGCCCGGCAGGGCGGCGCGCAGCATTTCGGCCACGCGCTGCTCATGCGCCGGCGCGGTGAAGGCGTGCAGCAGGCAGACGGCGATGGCGGCAACACCGCTCTCGCGGCAGGCCTCGGCGGCGGCCAGCACGCTCGCTTCGTCGAGTGGGGTCAGCACGGCGCCATCCGCGCCGATGCGCTCAACCACCTCGAACACGCGCGATGGCGGCACGGGGCGCGCCGGCTTCACCCAGGCATGGAGGTTGGCACGGCGCGGGATGTCCTGGCGGCCGATCTCCAGCACGTGCCGAAATCCGGCCGTGGTGATGAGCGCGGTGCGCGCGCCCTTGTTCTCCAGGATCAGGTTGGTGGCGATGGTGGTGCCGTGCAGCACGCGCCCGATACGCGACGCACTTTCCGCCGCCACCTCCAGCGCCAGGCGCACGCCCGTAAGGAAGGCGATCGAGGGATCATGTGGCGTGGAAGGCGTCTTGGCCGTCCAGGCAAGTCCCGTTTCGGAATCCTGCAAGGTGATGTCGGTGAAGGTGCCGCCGATATCGACCGCGACCGACAGCGGTCGCGCCTCAGTCGAGGACATCGGCATAGCTCCCGCGATGGAAGGCGCGCGTCTCGGGGCGCTTGGCCCGAAGGGCGGCGGTGGCGGCGGCATCGACGGCGCGGCCCGCGACGACCACCCCGTAGTCGCGCGCCGCGGCGGGGGCGCTGACAAGGCCACCCAGCACGTCTTCCAGCACAGCCTCGGCGGGCCGGTCGAAGGGATGGCCGCGCCCGCCCCCGCCGCCTGTCTCGATGCGCAAAATGTCGCCGCGCACCAGACGGTTGCCGTCCGAGAGCGGGCGCAGGGTGCGTTCCTGCGGCGTGCCGGGGTTCAGCATCACCCGGCCCGGCCGGCCGGATTGCCCGCCGGCGGCGCCCCAGGGCGGGTTCTCCACGCCGTCGAGCCGCACGGCAAGAATCGATTCCTCGGCCAAGATCTCGTACTCGCGAATGATGCCGCAGCCGCCGCGCCAGCGCCCCGGGCCGCCGCTGTCGCAATGCAAGGCGTAGTGCCGCAGCCGAATCGGGTATTCGAGTTCGAGGAACTCGATCGGGTAGTTCTCCTGCGCAACGAAATACACGCCGTCGATGCCATCCGCGAAGCCGCGCGCGCCATAGCCGACACCGAGGCCGTCGCTCATCAGGAAGGGCTTCCCGCCGGTCGTGCCGCGCAGCAGCATGATGACATAGGCCGCATGCGCCGCCGGTGCCTCGCCACCCGCGACGGAGACAAGCCCGTTCAGCGCGGCGAGCATGCGCATCATGGTGAGCCCGCGCATGCCAAGGGCGGCGGGGAAGCGCGGCGCAAGCAGCGAGCCCTCGCGCAGCAGCACCTCATCGAGCGCGCGCGGCCCGCCGGCATTCACCACCTGCGTCGGATCGCCGCCGAGAAAATACAGGCCGAGCGCCATGCCCGGCACGTCGCGGTTCATCAGGAAATTGACCGGGCCGGGGGATTGGTCGTCGGTCTCGGTGGCATCGAGAATGAAGCGATCTTCGGGCGTGCGGGTCAGCGCGAAGCGCAGACGCAGCGTGCCGCTGCCATGACCATCGCCATCGATCCGGTCGGTGAAGCGGTAGGTGCCGACGGCGAAGGTTTCCATCAGCCGCGCCCGCACCGTCTCCAGCGTGCGGGCGAGCAATTGGCGCAGCGCGTCCGCCAGCACCGGCGCGCCGAAGCGCTGGGCGATCTCGCGCATGCGCACCACGCCGAGATCGACGCTGGCCATCAGCGCCCGCGCGTCGCCCTGCGCCAGCTTCGGGTAGCGCGAGTTGCGATAGAAGATCGCCAGCGCCGCCTCGTTCAGCACACCGGCGGTGATCAGCCGCGTCGGCGGGATGATCACGCCCTCATGGAATATCTCGGTGGCGTCGGGGCTGATGGAGCCGGGGCGGAGCCCGCCGATATCGGCGAAATGCGCCCAGCCCATGACGAAGGCCACGCGCGCGCCATCGACGAATACTGGCGCGAGAAACACCTGGTCGTTGGAATGGCTGACCGCGCCCTTCGAGCCGTAGCAGTCATTGTACCAATACAGGTCGCCCTGCCGCATCGTCTCCTTTGGGAAATGCGCGAAGACGGGCCCGCAGATGTCGCCGAATACCGGCACGTTCGAGCCCACCGCCATGACGCCCTCGGCATCGAACAGGGCGGTGTAGAAATCCTTCTTCTCGCGGATGAAGGCGGACATGGCCGTGCGCTCGATCAGCGCCTCCATCTCCGCCTGCGCGGCGCGGATGGCGCCGCGCACGATCTCGAGCGTCACGGGGTTGCAGATCGCAGCCGGGTGAAAATCCATCCTTGCCTCCGTCAGGCCAAATGACAGGCAACCGCGCGACCTGGGCCGATCGCGCGCAGCAGCGGCGCTTCTTGCGCGCAGCGTGCTGCGGCCATGGGGCAGCGGTCGCGGAAATTGCAGCCTGAGAGCTGGCTAAGCTGATCCGGCAGCCCGCCCTTGATCGGCAATTGCCCGCGATCCTGATCGACCCGCGGCACCGGCACGGCGGCGATCAGCGCGCGCGTGTAAGGGTGCGCAGCGGCGGCGATCACCTCCGCCGTCGGGCCGGATTCGACGATGCGGCCGAGATACATCACCGCGACCTCCTCGCAGACGTAGCGAATGAGCGCGAGGTCGTGGCTGATGTAGATGGCGGCGAGGTCGAGCTCATCGCGCGCGCGCCGCAGCACGTTCAGCACGCCCGCGCGCACCGACACATCGAGCATCGAGACGGGTTCGTCGGCGATGATCGCGCGCGGATGCGGCACCAGCGCGCGCGCCAGTACCACGCGCTGCAATTGCCCACCCGAAAGCTCATGCGGGTGGCGGTCGAGATAGGCCTCCGGCGGGTCGAGCCGCACGCGGGCCATGGCTTCGAGGATGCGCGCTTCCTGCTGGTCTTCCGGCACGCCGAAATTGCGCAGCGGCTCGGCCAGAGAACGGCGGATGGTGAAGCGCGGGTTCAACGCGTCGAACGGGTTCTGGAACACCAGCTGCACGCGCGAGCGGAAGGGCAGCAGCGCCTGGCCGTGCAGCGCGGAGACGTCCTGGCCCTCGAACAGCACGGTGCCGGAGGTGGCCTCCTCCAGTCGCAGCAGCAGCCGCGCGGTGGTGGTCTTGCCGCAGCCGCTTTCGCCCACGATACCGAGTGCGCGCCCCGCTGCGACCGAGAGCGACACGCCATTCACCGCACGCACCACCGGCCGATGGCCGCGCAGCACATCGCCGAGGCGGCGCGAGGCCGGGAAGGCCTTCACCAGATCATTGGCGGCGATCAGCGGGACCATGTCGCGGCCTCCGCGGCGCGGGGGCGAAGCAGCGGTGCTTCGGCGGCGCGCCAGCACGCGGCGTGATGGTCGGGCGATTCCTCAACGAGTACCGGGTCCGCCGCGCAGCGCGCCTCCACGAAGGGGCAACGCGGCGCGAAGCGGCAGCCGCTGGGCGGGTTGAGCAGCGAGGGCGGCGCGCCCTCGATCGGCACGAGGTCGCCGCCCGCGCGCTCCAGATCGGGGAAGGCGTTCATCAGCCCCATCGTGTAGGGGTGCAGCGGCGCCTCCAGCACGGCGCGCACCGGACCGCTTTCCACCACGCGGCCCGCATACATCACGACTACGCGGTCGCAGGCATAAGCGACCACCGAGACATCATGCGTGACCAGGATCATCGCGAGGCCAAGCCGTGCCTGCAGTGCGCGCATCACATCCAGCACCTGGCGCTGCACGATGACGTCCAGCGCCGTCACCGGCTCGTCCGCGATCACCAGCGCGGGTTCGAGCGCCAGCGCCAAGGCAATTGAGGCCCGCTGGCGCATGCCGCCTGAGAATTGGTGCGGCCAGTCGCGCAGCCGCCCGGTATCGAGGCCGACGAGGGCAAACAATTCCTCGGCGCGCTTCGCCGCCGCGGCCCTGGAGAGCCCGCCGCGTTCGGTCAGCACTTCCAGGATCTGATTGCCGACCCGCTGCACCGGATCGAGCGCATTCATCGCTGTCTGCGGCACAAAGGACATCCGCCGCCACAGCAGCTTGCGATGCTCGACGGGCGAGAGGGTGACGAGGTCCCGCCCCTCGAACACCGCGCTACCGGCGACGATGGTGGCGGCGCGCGGCATCACAC
>JBBSCP010000055.1:0-17221 GCA_038250135.1 Acetobacterales bacterium
CAGGTCAGCAGCGGCTTGAGCAGCGCGCGGTCGGGGTAGCGGTGCACCACGCCCTTCACCGGGGTGAAGGGGGCGTCGGCGGTGGGGTCCTCGATCTCGTGCGGCGCGGTGATCAGCTCAGCCGAATCGGGCAGGTATTGCAGGCCGATCGGGTCGTCCACGGCGCCGATCCGCGCGGCCATGGCCGGTGTGATCGCGATGGCATAGCGGGCGGCCACCGCCTCGGCGGCCGCCCGCGCGGCCTCGGGCAGCAGGCCGGCGGCGATCAAATCGGCGGGGGTGCGCAAACTTCGCGGCGATTGCGGCTGCGCGTTGTTCTGGCGCTCGGCGAGGGAAGGAGGCATCATGGGCTGTCTAGAGCAGAAGGGCGCACGCTTGTAGGGGCGTGGGACCTGCCGTTCGGGCCAAACAGGGCCGTTTCGGCGCCCTTGCCTTTGGGGAGAGGCAGCGGCGCCAGCCCATCAGCATGAGGTCACGCGCATGCCGTATTCGGCTGGTTCTCCCCACATCAAGCCCCATTGGCACCCTGAGCGACTGCAAGCCAGGCTACCCTTTCTCCAGCGCCGGTCCGAACTTACGGCCGCGGTGCGCGCCTTTCTCACCGGGCGCGGCTATACCGAGGTCGAGACGCCCGCCTTGGTGCCCGCCGCGGGGATGGAGGTGCATCTGCGCGGCTTCGCGAGCGACTACCGCCCGCATCTGGGCGTGGGCGAGCACACGCCGCTTTGGCTGCGCACCTCGCCCGAAATGGCGCTGAAGCGGCTGCTGGTGGCCGGTGCGGGGCCGGTGTTCGAATTCGCCCGCGTCTGGCGCAATGGCGAGGCGAGCCCGCACCACGCGCCGGAATTCACCATGCTGGAATGGTATGCGCCGGCGATGAGCCTCGCCGAGTTGATGAGCGAGACCGAGGTGATGCTGCGGTCCGTCTGCCCGGAGCAGGTCGAGCACAATGGCGTGGCCTGTGACCTGTCGCTGCCCTTCGAGCGCATCAGCGTGGCTACCGCCTTCTCCCGCCATTGCCGGGGGATGGACATCCTTGGCACGATCGATGCGCGGACCGGGGAGGGGAGTGCGGCGCGGCTGCGTCAGGCGGCGACGCGCGCGGGGCTGTTCGTGCCGATGAACGACACGTGGGAGGACGGGTTCTTCCGCCTCATGCTGCAATTCGTCGAACCGAAGCTCGGGCGCGGGCGGGCGACGTTCCTGACGCATTGGCCGACGCCGCAGGCTGCACTCAGCCGGCGCGACCCGCAGGATACGCGACAGGCGCTGCGCTTCGAGCTGTTCATCGCTGGCATGGAGATGGCCAACGCCTTCGACGAACTCACCGACTCCACCGAGCAGCGCGCCCGCTTCGAGCGTGACGTCGCCGAACGGCAGCGCCTGGCGGGGGAGCGCGGGTGGGAGGTGGATGAGGATTTCCTCAACGCCATCGAGTACGGCCTGCCGGCCACCGCGGGCATCGCCCTGGGCTTCGATCGCCTCGCAATGCTGGTGAGCGGCGCGTCGGACATCGAGGACGTGCTGTGGCTCCCGGCCCTGCCGCGCCAGGCCTTGGCCGCACTGGCCGCGCCGCCGAGAATGCTCGAGGCGCCGCCGCAACTGCCGGACGTGGCCGCTGAATAGCGAAACTTCAGCCGGGGCTCGGCATCGCCTGGCTGAGCCGCCCGCCGAGGCGGAGCGGCTCGACTCGGCGGGCGAGGCCGGTGGCGTCGTCGGTCTCGACGAATAGGCCGCAGATTGTGGCCGGGCCCTCGGCGGGGGCGAGCTTTTCGCCGGGCACCTTCTTCCAGAAGCGCAGCGCGGCGGTGCCCTTCTGCATGCCAATGACGCTGTCGTAATCGCCGCACATGCCGGCGTCGGTCATGTAGGCGGTGCCGCCTTCGAGGATCTGGTGGTCTGCGCTCGGCGTGTGGGTGTGCGTCCCGACCACGAGCGAGACCTTGCCGTCGAAGCTGTGCGCGAGAGAGAGCTTCTCGGACGACGCCTCGGCATGGAAATCGACCACGATTGCCTGCACCGTGCCGTCCGCGCCCATGCGGTGGCCCTGCAACACGCCTTGTACGCCGCGGAAGGGGTCGTCCAGCGCGTCCATGAATAGCCGGCCCATGGCCTGGATCACCAAGGCGCGCCGGCCATCGCGCAGCACCGAGATGAAGCTGCCATGGCCGGGGGTGCCGGGGGGGTAGTTGAGCGGACGGATCAGGCGCGGTTCGCCCTCGATGTAGGGAATGATCTCGCGCCGGTCCCAGGCGTGGTTGCCGAGCGTCACCACATCGGCGCCGGCGACGAACATGGCGCGCGCCATCTCGGGGGCGAGGCCAAAGCCGTGGCTGGCATTCTCGGCGTTCACCACGACGAGGTCGAGGGCGAGGGATTTGCGCAGCTCGGGCAGGGCGGCGCCGGCGGCATCGCGCCCGGACCGGCCGACAAGGTCACCAAGAAACAGGATTCTCAACGCGCGGCGGCTCCACAGTGGATGATGCCGCCCTCCGTTGCGATGGCGTGCAGGCGGGCGTCGTCCTCCCCGGCGGGCACTTCGTCAAGCGCCTGGCAGGCATAGGCGCAGCCGAGTGCCTGGGCATGGGGATAAAGCGGTAGAGTGCGGTCGTAATAACCGCCGCCGTAGCCGAGGCGCCGCCCGGCTGAGTCGAAGGCGAGCAGCGGGACCAGGATAAGGTCGGGCGTGAGGCGTTCGGCCTCCGGCGCGGGCTGGGAGGTGCCCATGGGGCCGCGGAGAAGTGGCGCGGCGGGTTGCCAGCGATGGAAGCGCAGCGGGTTGCCGCGCGGGGGCGTGATTGGCAAGGCGATGGCATGCCCGCGTGCGTGAAGGGCGCGGAGCAACGGGCGGATATCGATCTCCGCCCCCATCGGCCAGAAACCGGCCACCACGGCGCCGGGCGGGATCGACCAGTTGCGCAGCACATGGGCGGCAAGCGCTTCGCCGAGCGCCGGGTCCTGGCCAACGCGCGCCCTATGGGCAGCAGCGCGCGCCAAAGCCTTGCGTTCAGCGAGCGTCGTGCTCATCGATCATTTGGCCAGAGCCGCAAACACGCGCAGAGCAGAAAGCAACTTGCCCGCCCGAAGCCCAGCACATAGGCGCGCAAGACATCCTGCGCGAGGCGGCGCCCGCCGTCAGAAGGCAAGAATGAGGATACGGAGCCGCCGTAGCCGTGGGCGTGAAGACCCTCCTGAGACCTGCTGGTGCAGGTGGGAGCCAGATGCCCGAACCACGATTCGAACAGCGCCAGCCCCCGGAGAGTGCCTATTGGCCCCGGGGGTAATGCTGCCTCACCAACCCAGCAGCCCCGCACCGATAGATTAGGGACGATCGAGGGTCTGGGCAATGCCCTCGATCCGATCGGCGATGCGCGCGAGGCGCTCGGCGAGCCGCGGATCGGCCACCGGCGTCGCGACAACCTGCCCGGCGCGGGCCTGCGCGAGCGCGACCTTGAGGTCATGCACCTCATCGGCCAGCAGCAGCGCACCGAGCAGCAGCAGGCGGCTCTCACCGAACTGCCCGCCCATCGCCTTGATCGAGGAGACGCGCTTGTCCACCTCGGCGGCGAGGGAGACCAGATGCGCCTCCTGCCCATCTTCGCAGGAGACCGGGTGGCTGTAGCCGCCGATACGAACGGTGACCTGGCCCATCGCTAATTCTCCTCGCCGAGCGCGGCGCGCAGCCGCGCGATGGTCTCGTCCAGCCGGTCCGCGATGGCGGCAACGGCCGAACGCGGCACCATGTCGGCGGTGGCGGTTTCGATCATGACCGGCGCGGCTGCCGGTCGTGGGCGCGATGCCGCCTCCGCCAGCCGTTCCACCGCCGCTTCGAGCTGCGCCAGCGCGCGCCCTGTCGGGTCAGCCCCCGTGAAATCCCCGCGCGTCCCGGACACTGCCCTGCCGAAGCCCCCGTTCTGCTTGAAACCATCGTGCCACGGCGCCGCCTTGAACGCTTGCCGCGGCGCGTCACGGCATGCTGCAACGCTTTGCATGCGCGGCGCGAAGGGTCAACGGTTGAGCATGGCCAAGGCGGTTCTCGTGCTGGATGCGGCCGGCGCGCGGGCGGCGCTGGCGGCGGGGCCGGTGCTGCTGCTCTCGGCGGAGGGCGCCGCGGGCACGCTCGGCGCGCTGGTCTGGCGGGCGATGATCGCGGAAGCGTCGGCGGGCGCGGCGGTGGCGGATGCGCTTTGTTGTGGGGCGGAGGCCGGCCATGCGCTCGCGGCCCTGCGCGCCGGCTGCCGGCTGATCGTACTGCGGAAAGCGTGCCCGGCCTATCCGCGCATCGTGGCCATCGCGGCAGAATGCGGCGCCACGGTGCTGCCCGAACGCCCGCCGGCGCTCGACCTGCGCGGGCTCGATCTGCGGCGCGCCGGCGGGCAGGCGATTCTAGCGCGTTGGCTCAGCACCCCATGACAGGGCCGGGCGCCTGCGCTACACGCCGCGGCATCCGATGATGAGGAACGAACCATGCGCCTGACGCCGAAGGTCCAGGAGATTCTGTCCTGGTATGAGAGCGACAATCCTGGCACGAAGGGCAACCTCGCCCGCATCCTGATGACCGGCAAGCTCGCCGGCACCGGCCGCATGGTGATCCTGCCCGTTGATCAGGGCTTCGAGCACGGCCCAGCGCGCAGCTTCGCCGCCAACCCCGCCGCCTATGACCCGCGCTACCATTTCGACCTGGCGATCGAGGCCGGGCTGAATGCCTACGCCGCGCCGCTCGGTCCGCTGGAGGCCGCCGCCGGCACCTATGCCGGGTGCATCCCCACGATCCTGAAGGTCAACAGCTCCAACAGCCTGTCCACCACCAAGGACCAGGCCGTGACGGCGACGGTGGCGGATGCGTTGCGGCTGGGCTGCTCGGCCATCGGCTTCACCATCTATCCCGGCAGCGAATACCAGTTCGAGATGATGGAGGAACTGCGGGAACTGTCGCAGGAGGCGAAGTCGGTCGGCCTCGCCGTGGTGACCTGGAGCTATCCGCGCGGCCCGATGCTCGACAAGGTGGGTGAGACGGCGCTCGATATTGCGGCCTATGCGGCGCATATCGCGGCGATGACCGGGGCGCACATCATCAAGGTGAAGCCGCCGACGGAGGCGATCTTCCTCGACGCCGCCAAGAAGACCTACCAAACCTACCCGGTCGATGTGGCGGACGCCGCGGCGCGCATCGCGCATATCGTTCAGGCGTGTTTCGCGGGCCGTCGCCTGGTTGTGTTCTCGGGCGGCGAGTCGCGTGGTGCGGAATCGCTGCTGGACGATGTGCGGGCGATCCATGCCGGTGGCGGCAACGGCTCGATCGTCGGCCGCAACGCCTTCCAGCGCCCGCGCGCCGAGGCGCTGAAGCTGCTGGCGGACATCATCGAGGTGTACAGGACGCCGGTCTGATACCAACGGCACGAGACTCTGACACGTGCCAAGCGCCCGAAGGGCGCCGCGGCAAGTGCCGCGAAGCCAAGGAAACCGGAGGTTTCCGCCCGGCGTCTGAGGGCAAGAAAAACCATATCAACGGTCATTCTTTGTGACCGTTGGTCTGAGGCCGCGTCACTGGGGCGTTCGACAAGGCCCAGGGTGAATCGCCTTGGGCCTTTTTCATGGCAGCAGCACGATCCGGCGCTTCAGGAGTCCCCATGCCCATCGAAGAATTGAGCGCCGAAGTCGCCGAGGCCGAATTGCCCGCGCTGGCGCATCTGCTCGCCGCCTGCGTGGCCGGCGGTGCCAGCGTGAACTTCCTCCAGCCCTTCCCCGAAGCCGAGGCCGAAGCCTGGTGGCGCGCCCGGGTGATCCCGGCGCTGGCGCGCGGTGAACGGCGGCTGCTGGTGGCGCGGGTGGGCGAGGCGATCATCGGCACGGCGCAGCTCGACCTCGCCACACCACCGAACCAGGCGCATCGGGCCGATGTGTCGAAGGTGCTGGTGCATCCGCAGGCGCGGCGGCGCGGGGCGGCCCGCGCCCTGATGCTGGCGCTGGAAGCTATCGCGGCCGAGGAAGGGCGCCACCTGCTGACGCTCGACACGGTCACTGGCAGCGCCGCCGAGCATTTGTATCGCGGGCTTGGCTACACGCTGGCCGGCGTGATCCCGGACTACGCGCTGGCCGCCGACCGGTCGGGCCTCGATTCCACAAGCCTGTTCTGGAAGCGGCTGTAGAGCGTGATGGCCGCAGGTGCGAAGGCACCGGAGGGCTGAATCACGCGAGCAGATGAAGGTTGGGGCGGGATGCGTGAACGACCGTCAACGCATCCCGCTCCAACGAAATCAGTGCAGCTTCACCCCCGGCTCGGCGCGCTGGGAGAACAGGCTGCCGACGCTCCGCCATAGCGTCGGCGCGCCGCCATGCAGCGCCGTCTGGTGCATCTTGTAGAGCGAGCGGTACATAATTCGGGCGAAATGGCCCTCGATGAACATGGATTTGCCGACCAGGAAGCCCATCAGGCTGCCCACTGTTGAATACTTGCCCAGCGAGACCAGCGAGCCGAAATCGCGATAGATGAAGGGCGCCACGGGCTTGCCCTCCAGCACATGCTCTATCTGCGCGAAGATGTGATTGGCCATCTGGTGCGCGGCCTGGGCGCGCGGCGGCAGCGGCTTGTCATGGCCGGCGAGCGTGCAACTCGCGCAATCGCCGATGGCGAAGATCGACGGGTCGCGCGTGGTCTGCAGGCTCGGGCCGACGACAAGCTGGTTGAGCCGGCTGTTCTCCAGGCCGCCGAGATCCTTCAGGAAGGCCGGCCCCTTCACCCCCGCGGCCCAGACCACCAGCTCGGCCGGCAGCAGCGCGCCATCGGCGAACACCACGCCATCCGCCCGCACCTCGGCCACGCGCGTGCCGGCCTTCACCTCGACGCCCATCTTCTCCAGCAACGCCATGGTGGCGTTGGAGATGCGCTCGGGCAGCGCGGGGAGGATGCGCGGCGCGGCCTCGACCAGCACGATGCGAATGTCGCGCTCGGGGTCGATGCGGTCGAGGCCATAGGCCACCACCGCGCGCACGGTGCGATGCAACTCGGCGGCGAGCTCGGTGCCCGTCGCACCGGCGCCGATGATGGCGACGTGCAACTGCCCGGGCCGCACCGGCTCGGCCTGCGCATTGGCGCGCAGGCACGCATTCACGAGGCGGCGGTTGAAGCGGCTGGCCTGCTCGGGCGTCTCGAGCGGGATGGCATGTTGCGCGGCGCCGGGCGTGCCGAAATCGTTGGTGACGCTGCCGACCGCCATGATCAGCGTGTCATAGGCCAGGCGCGAGGCGGGGGTGATCTCGCGCCCTTCCTCATCGAGCATGGCGGCGAGGATGACCTCCTTCGTGTCGCGATCCAGGCCGACCATCTCGCCGAACCGATAGGTGAAATTGTGCCAATGCGCCTGGGCCAGGTAGTTCAGCTCATGCTGCGCGCGGTCGAGGCTGCCGGCGGCGACGGCATGCAGCAGCGGCTTCCACAGATGCGTACGCGCGCGCTCGACCAGCGTGACGCTGGCACGCGTGCCATCGCCGTAGCGATTGCCCAGCCGAGTCGCGAGTTCGAGCCCGCCCGCGCCGCCGCCCACCACCACGATCCGATGTGGCCTTGCGGCCTGCGAAGCATCCATGCGCCAGAACCCCTTTGCCACGATGGCAATACTGCGCTTTTCGCGGCGCGCCAGTCAGAAGATGTTGCACTGCAATACAGGGCCGGGGCAATCGGTGCGCCAACGCACCCCCTTCACAAACACCCCGCCGGGCGGGCAGATGCGCGCATGACCGATTGCCGCCTGTACCTGATCACCCCCGCCGCCCTGCCGGACCTGCCGGGCTTCACCGAATTGCTGGCGCGTGCGCTCGATGCCGGGGATGTGGCGGCCCTCCAGCTACGCCTCAAGGATGTGCCGGATGATGCGGTGCTGCGCGCGGCGGAGGCGCTGCTGCCGGTCGCGCACCGCCACAACGTCGCCTTGGTGATGAATGACCGCATGGACCTCGCCAAGCGCGCCGGCTGCGATGGCGTGCATCTCGGCCAGGGCGATGGGGATCCGGTGGCCGCGCGCAAGCTGCTGGGCGCCGAGGCGATGATCGGCGTCACCTGCCATGCCTCCCGCCATCTGGCGATGCAGGCCGGCGAGGCGGGCGCGGATTACGTCGCCTTCGGCGCCTTCTTCCCGACCGACACCAAGCCGACGCAGCATGTCGCGGAAGTCGAATTGCTCGCATGGTGGTCGGAGATGTTCGAGATCCCCTGTGTGGCGATCGGCGGCATCGGCGCGTCGAATTGCGCGCCCCTGGTGCGCGCGGGGGCGGATTTCCTGGCCGTGGTGGGTGCTGTGTGGCACCATCCGGAGGGCCCGGCGGCGGGCGTGCGGGCGATGAACACGGCGATCAAGGCGAGCGAAACCGCGCCCCATCCTCGCGAATGAAGACCTCGAGCGGCGTTGTCCCGCTGCCCGAACCGTCCTTCGCGCGCCAGCGCCCGTTGCGGCAGTGCACGCCGCCATCGACGAGCAAGACATCGAACTCGGCCTCGTTGTAGAAAATCTGGCCCTGGGGCGAGGTGACGGAGAAATCGGTGGCGCAGATTGCGGCACGCAGCACCGGATCGTAGCCATCGATGCTCCAGCCGCCGCCGCCCGTGCTCTCGAAGCGGCGTGATCTCGTGCGCTAGAAACCATTGAATCTACAGCACGGAATCCGCTGACGTTGATGCATCGTGAGCGGATGGTGCTGAAGCCCGGCGCCGATCACCAGTCCCGCAAGTCCCGACATAGCGCCCCCTTCGGCATGACACATGATGAAATAGTGTTGCGTCCCCCCAAGCTTGCCCGGAGCGAGACGGCCGCACTAGCTTTGCATTTGGGTTCATTCACGATCCGTTGAGCCGTTTCGAGCGAGAAGCCGAGGCAGCCCGCTGGCCGGGAATCGCGAAACCCGCTCATCCGGCAAGGTCGGACACAGAGGAAAGCATGCAGTCCCGTCTCGTCGCCGCTGCGCTCGCGGCCATGGCCGTTACCATCGGCCCGGTCGTCGCGCAGAACTTCAACCGCGCGCCTTCGTTCGGCACGGTCAATCTCAACGCGAACTTCGCGCCCGACCCCTATGCGGTGAATGTCACCGCGGGTGGCACGGTTTCGGCCGAGCGCCTCGGCGGTTCGCAATGCCTCGGCACCATCGCGGATGCGCCGGATGTGCGGCTGAACTATCGCGCCGGCCAGGGCCTGCCGCTGTATCTCTCGGTCGTGGCGAACACCGATACGACCCTGGTGGTGAACCTGCCGAACGGGCAATGGGCCTGCAATGATGACTTCCAGGGCGTGAATCCGGGTCTCGTCTTCAACAACCCGCAGTCTGGCCAATACGACATCTGGGTCGGTCACTACAATCGCGGCTCGCGCGTGCCGGCGCAGCTGCGTATCTCGGAAGTGCCGCCGCGCTGAACCCTGCTATCCTGCCGGTGCGCCTGCAAGGCGCGTTGGAGGATGCATGGACGAACTCGCCTTCCACACGCGGCTGCACCGGCCGGGCAGTATTCTCGATGTCGGGGCGCATGACGGGCTGCTGACTCTGCCGTTGGCGCGGCTTCCCGGCGCGCGCGTGCTGGCCTTCGAACCCCTGCAGAGCGCCTTCGCCCGGCTGCACCAGGCCGTGACCGAGGAATACGGCGCCCTGCCGCCGCACATCACGTTGCATACCGAGGCGCTCGGCGCCGCGCCGGGCCGGCTCACGCTCAGCGTGCCGGTGCTGGCGGGCGTGGCGCAGGAACAATGGGCGAGCCTGTCCAAGGATTATGCCGCCTTCGCCAATATCGGCGCCGAGCGGCATGAGGTGGCGGTGGTTACCATCGATTCGCTCGGCCTCACCGACCTCACGCACATGAAAGTCGATGCCGAAGGGTATGAGTACGAGGTGCTGCGCGGTGCGCGGGCCACGCTCACGCGCTGCCGCCCCGTCCTGACGCTGGAGGTGGAGGAACGCCACCGCGCCGGCAGCACCTACGCCGTGCCGGCCTTCCTCGAAGCGCTCGGCTATGAGACGCGCTTCTGGCATGCGGGCGAATTCCATCCGCTCTCGGCCTTCGATCGCGCGACGATGCAGGTGGCGAGCCCGGACCCCGCGGTCTTCGCCGCCTCCGACCCCTACATCTTCATCTTCTATGCCTGGCCGGAGGAGCGTGCGGCGGAGGTTCTGGCGCGACACGCGTCGTGATCGAGCATAGAGGATCGATCATCCGCTAAGCAGCACTGCGCGCGCGCTCGGTAAGTTCGAGGGCAATCAGGGCGCGGGCGGCCTCGGCGGGCAGGGGCTTGCCGTAGAGCCAGCCTTGGCCCTGCTCGCAGCCCTTCGCCAGCAGCAGCCGCGCTTGCTCCTCGGTCTCCACGCCTTCGGCGATCACCGCCATGTCGAGTGTGCGGCCGAGCCCCACGATGGTCGCGACGATGGCCGAGACCTTCGGATCGCGTGCCAGATCCTTCACGAAGGCGCGGTCGATCTTCAGCTTGCCGAAGGGGAAGCGCCAGAGATGCGCGAGGCTCGACCAGCCGGTGCCGAAATCATCCATCGCGATGTTCACGCCGAGTCCGCGTAACTCGCGCAGCAGGCGCACCACGCTTTCGGTGTCCTGTTGCATCAGGCTTTCCGTGACTTCGAGCTCCAGCCGCCCGGCCGGCAGCCCGGTGCTCGCCAGCGCCTCGGCCACGGTTGCGACCAGTGCGCCGTGGCGGAATTGTGCGGGGGAGAGATTGACGCCGGCGTGCAGCCCTTCAGGCCAGGTTGCGGCCTCGGCGCAGGCGGTGCGCAGCACCCACGCGCCGAGCGGCACGATCAGGCCGGAGGCTTCGGCCAGCGGGATAAAGTCATTGGGCGGCACCATGCCGCGGGTCGGGTGGTTCCAGCGGATCAGCGCCTCGAAGCCGAGCAGCCGGCCATCGGAGATGCGCCGTTGCGGCTGCCAATGCAGGGTGAATTGGCCCTCGGCGATGGCGCGCTTCAGGTCACGCTCCGTCTCCCGCCGCTCGCGTAGTGCCGCGTCCTGGCCGGGTTCGAAGCAGCGGATTCCAGCCTCGATCCCGGTGCGTGCGATGCTGAGCGCGTGTTCGGCGCGGGCGAGCAGGATCTCGGCGCTGTTGCCGTCCTGCGGCGCCACGGCGATGCCGACATCGACGACGCAGGTCACTCCCCCGGCCTCGATCTCGACTGGTTCGGCGATGATCGCGGCGAGGCGTTCGGCGAGACAGGTGCTGCCTTGCGGTCCTGCGATGCCGCTCTGGATCACCGCGAAGCGGTCGGCGGAGAGGCGCGCCACCGTATCCTCGCGCCGCACGGCGCCGCTGAGACGCGCGGCGAGGACGCTGAGCACGGCATCGCCGCCGGCGCGGCCGAGCGTTTCGTTTACCTCTCGGAACCGGCGCAGATCCAGCACCAGCACGCCGACCTGAAAGCCCTGGCGTTGCGCCAGCGCGATCGCGGCGTCCAGCCGATCGCGGCATTCGGCGTGGGTGACGAGGCCGGTCAGCGCGTCGTGCCGCCGGAAAAACAGGGCGCGCGCCTCGGCGGTCTCGGTGCGGTGCTGGCGCAGCCCCATCCAAACGAGCAGCCCACCGGCGCCCAGGCCAAACAGGGCGATGGCGATCTCGGCCATCATGAAGGCTTCGCGGTAGCGGGCGCGGCGATCGGTTTGGTCGATCAGCACCTCCAGCGCCTGGCCCTCGCTACCGTAGGGCAGGCGCAGTTCAGCCAAGCTGAGCGGCTGCGCTGATCCCGGCAGGTGACGCGACACGCTGGCCAATTCCTGACCGGCGGCGTCGGTCAGCCGCCAGCGCAGCACCCCGGCGGGGGCGGACGGCGGCACGGCCTCGGCCGGTTGGCTGGCCGTGAGGCTGGCGGCCAGCGCCTGGCCGATGGCCTCGGCGTCCTTCCACAGCAGGCGTTCGGCCAGCAGGTGGTTGGCCACGATGGCGGCGCTGACCACGAGCAGGCCGGCGACCAGCAACAGCGCGGGCAGCCGAAGACCGTTCGGGGGAGGGGGAGACTCTGCGGGGCCATGAAGCGCCATGAGCCCTTTCTGGCCGCAAAAGATGAACCTTTGGTTGAGGCCGCCGAGGGGATTTGCTGCGGGATTTGCCGATTTGCCGGCTGCGCCGTTATAGGGGCGCGACGCAGCGGGCCTTCTCTCGCCGCCTCAACTCGGAGCGCCACGGCCATGGCCGGCCATTCGCACGCCAAGAACATCATGCACCGCAAGGCGGCCCAAGGGGCGAAGAAGGCGCGCGCCTTCGGCAAGCTGATCCGCGAAATCACCGTCTCGGCCAAGACCGGCCTGCCCGACCCGGCGATGAATCCGCGCCTGCGCGCCGCCGTGAAGGCCGCGCTGGTGTCGAACATGACCCGCGACACCATCGACCGCGCCATCAAGCGTGCCGCCTCCGGCCTGCAGGGCGAGGATTACCAGGAGGTCCGCTACGAGGGCTACGGCCCCTATGGCGTGGCCGTGATCGTCGAGGCGCTGACCGACAACCGCAACCGCACGGGCGGCGATCTGCGCTCGATCTTCGCCAAGGGTGGCGGCGCGCTGGGCGAGAGCAATTCCGTGGCCTTCCAGTTCGAACGCAAGGGCGTGCTGCGTTATCCGGCGACTGCGGGCAGCGCCGACACCTTGCTCGAAGCCGCCATCGAGGCTGGTGCCGAGGACGTGGAAAGCGGCGAGGAGGGGCACGAGATATCCTGTGCCGTGGAGGATTTTTCGAGTGTCCGCGACGCGCTCGAAACCCGCTTCGGCACGGCTGAATCGGGAAAACTCGAATGGTGGCCGAGCACGACCATCGACCTTGATGAGGAGCGCGCGCGCGAAATCCTCAAGCTGCTCGACATCCTCGACGACCATGACGACGTGCAGAACGTCTATGCGAATTTCGAGGTCGATGCGGCGGCCATGGAGCGCCTGAGCGCCTGATTGGGGTATGCAGGGGCATGGCCAACGCCCCGATTCGCATCCTCGGCCTCGATCCTGGCCTCCAGCACACCGGCTGGGGGCTGGTGGAGCATGATGGCTTCCGATTGCGCTTCTGCGCGGAGGGCGTGATCAGCACCAATGCCAGCGATGACCTGCCTCACCGGCTGCTGATGCTGCACCAGGGGCTGGCGCGGGTGATCGCCGAGCAATGCCCCGATGAGGCGGCGGTGGAGCACACCTATGTCGCGCGCAACCCGGAATCCGCGTTGAAGCTCGGCCAGGCGCGCGGCGTGGTATTGCTGGCACCCTCCATCGCCGGGTTGCCGGTGCGCGAATATGGCGCGATGGAAGTCAAGCGCGCCGTGGTCGGCCACGGGCATGCGGCGAAGGAGCAGGTGCAGGCGATGGTGCGGCATCTGCTGCCCGGCGTGACCTTTCGCCGTGCCGATGCTGCCGATGCGCTGGCCATTGCCATCTGCCACGCGCATCACCGCAGCACGCGCAACGCCTTTTCGGCCGCGGTGGCGAGGGCCGCGACATGATCGGGTCGTTGAAGGGGTTCGTTGAATCGGTGCACGAGTCCGGCTGCGTGCTGGACGTGAACGGCGTGGGTTACCTCGTCGCCTGCTCACGCAAGACGCTCGACAGGCTCACGGCGCGGGAGGGTGTCCAGAAACTGCTGATCGAGACGCGCGTCAGCCAGGATGCCATCACCCTGTTCGGCTTCTTCGACGCGCCGGAACGCGAGGCGTTTTCGGCGCTGATCGAGGTCAAGACGGTGGGGCCGCAGAAGGCGCTGCTCGTGCTCTCGGGCCTCACGCCGGGCGACCTCGCGCGCGTCATCGCGACGAAGGAGCGAAAGCGCCTGTCGGAGGTGAAGGGCCTTGGTGCGGCGACGGCGAATCGCATCGTCGATGAGCCCGCCATGCAGAAATGGGCCGTGGGCCGCGCCATGCCTGAAGCCGACGGGGTCGGTGGCGTGGCACTGCCCGCCTTCGTGGTGGCGGGGCCGGCGGCGGATGCGGCCTCGGCGCTGACCAATCTCGGCTGGAAGCGCCCCGAGGCCGCCGCGGCCGTTGCGCGGGCCGCCAAGCGCCTGGGTGAGGCGGCCGACCTCAATGCGCTGATCACCGAGGCGCTGCGCGAGATGGCGCCCAGATGAGCGATGACCGCATGACCGATGGCGCGCGGCAGGAGGAGGACGCCGTCGAGGGCAGCCTCCGGCCTCAGACCCTCAGGGAATTCATCGGCCAGCGCACGCTGCGCGACAATCTCGAAGTGTTCATCGGGGCGGCGAAGCAGCGCGCCGAGGCGATGGACCATGTGCTGCTGTTCGGCCCGCCGGGCCTGGGCAAGACCACGCTGGCGCAGATCGTATCCCGAGAGTTGGGCGTGGGCTTTCGGGCAACCTCCGGGCCGATCCTGCAAAGGGCCGGCGACCTCGCGGCGATCCTGACGAACCTCCAGCCGCGCGACGTGCTGTTCATCGATGAGATTCACCGCCTGCAACCGGCCATCGAGGAAACGCTTTACCCGGCGATGGAGGATTTCTGTCTCGACCTGATCATCGGCGAGGGGCCGGCAGCGCGCACCGTGCGCATCGACCTGCCGCCCTTCACGCTGGTCGGCGCCACCACGCGCGCAGGGCTTCTCACGCAGCCCTTGCGGGATCGCTTCGGCATCCCGCTGCGGCTGCAATTCTACGAAGTGCCGGAGTTGCTGCTGATCGTGCGACGCGGCGCCGAGAAGCTGGGTTTCGGCTTGTCGGAGGATGGCGCGCTGGAAATCGCCCGGCGTTCCCGCGGCACGCCGCGCGTGGCGGGACGGCTGTTGCGGCGCATCCGGGATTTCGCGCTGGTCTCCGGCCAGGTCGCGGATCGCGCGATGGTGGATGCGGCGCTGCTGCGGCTCGAAGTCGATCGCCTCGGCCTCGATGCGCAGGACCGCCGCTATCTCCGCCGCATCGCCGATCACCACAATGGCGGGCCGGTGGGCGTGGAGACGCTCGCCGCGGCACTCGCCGAAAGCCGTGATACGCTCGAGGAAGTGGTGGAGCCCTTCCTGATCCAGGAGGGCCTCGTGCTGCGCACGCCGCGCGGGCGGATGCTGGGTGAGCCGGGCTGGCGGCACCTTGGCCTGACGCCGCCCTCGGGCTTCTCGGGGCAGTTCGATCTGCTGTCGGGCGCGCCGGACCCCCAGGAATGACACGCTTCCACCGCCTTTCGGTCCGCGTTTACTTCGAGGATACCGATGCGGGCGGCGTGGCCTACCACGCCAACTACCTGAAATGGGCCGAAAGGGCCCGGACCGAATCCTTGCGTTCCATGCACTTGCCTCATGCGCTTATGATGGAGCGTCACAATTCGATGCTCGTGGTGCGGCGCATCGAAGTGCAGTATGTGCGCCCGGCGCGACTCGACGAGATGCTGCTGGTTGAGACCCGAATCGCGGGACTGGGCGCCGCCAGCCTCGACCTGATCCAGGTCGTGATGCGGGAGGCGGATACGGCGGTGCTCGCGCGGCTCAAGGTGGGCCTGGTCTGCGTGCGGACCGGCGGATTGAGGGCCACGCGGCTGCCGGAACCCTGGCGCAGCCGATTGGCCGAATTGGTGGAGGACGGGGCCCCGTCCTCCTGAAGTTTTGCCCGGACGGTCCGCCGTCCGGTGCTGAAGGAGAAGTGCCTTGGGCAACGTCACCGCCACCGCTCTCGCCCCGGCGGCGCATGATCTGTCGCTGTTCTCCCTGTTCCTGATGGCGGATTGGGTGGTGAAGGGGGTGATGATCTCGCTCCTGCTCGCCTCCGTCTGGGTCTGGGCGATCGTCTTCGAAAAGGTCGTCTCGATCCGCCGCGCCCGGCGCGAGGCCGACGCCTTCGAGGAACGCTTCTGGTCCGGCGGCAGCCTCGATGAGCTCTACACACGTGAGGGCGAAACCCCCGCGCACCCCATCGCTGCCGTCTTCGGTGCCGCGATGCGGGAATGGAAGCGCAGCGCCGCCCGCCCGCCGACCTCCGACCTTGCCGTGACGGGCCTGAAGGAGCGTGTCGAGCGCGCCATGGGTGTGGCGATCCAACGAGAGATGGAGCGGCTGGAGCGTTGGATGGTGTTCCTCGCCACGGTGGGTTCGGCCGCGCCCTTCATCGGGCTGTTCGGCACGGTCTGGGGCATCATGAACAGCTTCAGCGCCATCGCGGGCATGCAGAACACCAGCCTCGCGGTGGTGGCACCTGGCATCGCCGAGGCGCTGTTCGCCACCGCCATCGGCCTGGTCGCCGCCATTCCCGCGACCATCGCCTACAACAAGCTGGCGACCGACCTCGCGCGCCTCGCCGGGCGGATGGAGGCCTTCGCGGCCGAATTCGGCGCCATCCTGTCGCGCCAGTCCGAGGCCGCGAGCGAAGCGCCGCGCGCCCCACGCGGCGCGGCGCAAGATTCACGCGCGACGGCGGGGGAGTAGGCGCATGGCTGGCCACCTGATGGGCGGCAAGGGTCCGCGCGGCCGCTATCGCCCGATGAGCGAGATCAACGTGACGCCCTTCGTGGACGTCATGCTCGTGCTGCTCATCATCTTCATGGTGGCCGCACCCATGATGACGACCGGCGTGCCGGTGGACCTGCCCCGCACCCAGGCGGGCGCGCTCAATCAGGAGCAGGAGCCGCTGACCATCAGCATCAACGCGGAGGGCCGCATCTTCCTGCAACAGGAGGAGGTGGATGCCGCGGCGCTGGTGCCGCAACTCCAGGCCATCTTGCGCAGTCAGCCGCCAGGCGGAGGGGGGGGCCAGCCGGAACGCCGCATCTTTGTGCGCGGCGACCGCGCCATTTCCTACGGCCGCGTGATGGAGGTGATGGGCATCGTCAGCAGCGCGGGCTTCCAGCGCGTGGCGCTGCTGGCCGAGCAGCCGACGCCTGCCGCCCCGACACCGGCTTCCGCCCCGCGGGCACCGGCCGCGCCTCGCCCGCCCGCAGGACAGGGCAGGTAGCCAGTGTCGGCGACGGTCGCAGCGGGACCAGGGGGGGAGGACGGGCCGGAGCTGAAGCTTTGGCTCGGCATTTCGCTCGCCCTGCATCTGCTGCTCGCGGTGGCCGGCTTCATCTACGGCGCCGTCCGCCCCTTCGAGGAGCCGGAGGAGTTGCGCCCCGTGGCGGTGGAATTCGCCGCTCCAGAGCCGCCTGCACAGGCGCGCGGCGAACGCCCCGGCCCGGCGCCCGATCCGGTACCCGCGCCGCCCGAACCCGCCCCTACGCCCCTGCCGCCGACGCCGCCCCGGCCAGAACCGCCGCAGCCGGCGCCGCCGCCGCCCCCCCC
>JBBSCP010000056.1:0-17095 GCA_038250135.1 Acetobacterales bacterium
GTTCGGATTGGCTCACGCCAGCATCTCCCGCGCCCGGATGAGGTCCTCCGGTGTATCGACGCCGAGCGGCACGTCCTGCACCGCGATGGCGTCGATTCGCATGCCGGCCTCCAGCGCGCGAAGCTGTTCAAGCTTCTCCCGCAATTCGAGCCCCGAGGGCGGCAGCGCCACAAATCGGGCCAAGGCCGCACGTCGCCAAGCATAGAGTCCGATATGGTGCCACAGCTTGCCCTCGCCCGAGGGCGCGGTGGCGCGGGTGAAATACAGGCAGCGGAAGCGCCCAGGCGCGTGCTCGCTGCCCACCATCTTGACCACCGAGGGCGCGGTGCGTTCTTCCGGCCGGTGAATCTCGGCCACCAGGGTCGCGATATCCACTTGCGGGTCCATCAAGGGCACCAGCGCCGCGCGGATGGTGGCCGGGGAAATTGTTGGCAGGTCGCCCTGCACATTCACCACCGCATCATGCAGCCCGGTCGGGTCAAGGAGGGAAACCGCCTCATGGATGCGGTCCGAGCCCGAGGGGTGGTCGGCGCGCGTCATCTGCACGCGCCCGCCGGCACGGATCACGGCCTCGGCAACCTCGTGGCTATCGGTGGCGACGACGACGGCGCCGATATCGGCCTCCATGGCGCGGCGCCAGACATGCACGATCATCGGCTCGCCCCCGATATCGGCCAGCGGCTTGCCTGGCAGGCGCGTCGCGGACATGCGTGCCGGGATCAACACGATCGGGTTCATACAGGGAAACTCTTGGTCAGCGAATCAATGGCCTGGAGGCGCGCGATCAGTGCCTCGAACTCTCGCAGCGGGACCATGTTGGGGCCATCGGAAGGCGCCTGGTCGGGGTCCTGGTGCGTTTCGATGAACAGGCCGGCGACGCCGACCGCACAGGCGGCGCGGGCCAGGGTTTCCACGAATTGGCGCTGCCCACCGGAGCTCGCCCCCTGCCCACCGGGCTGCTGCACCGAGTGGGTGGCATCGAAAATTACGGGCAGACCGGTGTCGTGCGCCATGATCGGCAAGGCGCGCATGTCGCTCACCAACGTGTTATAGCCAAAACTGGCACCGCGCTCGGTCAGCAGCACGCGTGGATTGCCCGCGCCGGTCACCTTGGCGGCGGCGTGCTTCATGTCCCAAGGCGCGAGGAATTGGCCCTTCTTGATGTTCACGGCGCGCCCCGTCGCGGCGGCCGCCAGCAGCAGGTCGGTCTGGCGGCACAGGAAGGCCGGGATTTGCAGCACGTCCACCGCCTCGGCCACCGGGGCGCAGTGCGCGGCGTCATGCACGTCGGTCAGCACCGGCAGGCCGAGGCTGTCGCGGATTTCTGCGAAGACCTCCAGCGCCCTGCCCATGCCGACGCCGCGCGCGGCCGTGGCGGAGGTGCGGTTCGCCTTGTCGTAGCTCGTCTTGTAGATCAGCCCGATGCCGCGCCGCGTCGCGATCTCGCGCAGCGCGAGCGCCATCTCAAGCGCGTGGGCGCGGCTTTCCATCTGGCAAGGCCCGGCGATGAGGGCGATCGGCAGGCGGTTGCCGAGCGTCACCGGTCCGATCGCGACGGTCTTGTCAGTCATCCTCCGGCTCCTTCACGCGCGCCGTGCTGTAGGGGGCCGCGCCGGCTGGAACAAGCCCGGGCCAGCGCCTGCAACCCCCAGCCTTTAGCGCCGCGCCGCAACATGCTAGGAAGCCTCAGGCCGCAGCGCGGTGCGCGGCCCCGAACCGAAGCAGAGGCGCATGCTCGCAGATCGCGATTCTCTCCTCCGCCGCCTGCACGAATTGCGCAGCGAGCACCGGGACCTCGATACCGTGATCGCCCGCCTCGATGAAGGTGGGGCGGACCCGCTGCAGTTGCAGCGCCTGAAAAAGCGCAAGCTGAAGCTGAAGGACGAGGTCAGCTGGCTCGAAGGCCGGCTGGTGCCGGACATCATCGCGTGAGTGAGCCCGCGCCGGCCCCGCTGGTCGGCATCATCATGGGCAGCACCTCTGATTGGGAGACGATGCGCCACGCGGCGGAGACGCTGGCGAAGCTGGCTGTGCCACATGAGGCGCGGGTGGTCTCCGCCCACCGCACACCGGAGCGGCTGTTCGACTACGCAAAATCCGCCGCCCCGCGCGGCCTGCAGGTGATCATCGCCGGCGCCGGTGGGGCGGCGCATCTGCCGGGCATGGCGGCCTCCCTCACCGCGCTGCCAGTGCTCGGCGTGCCGGTGGAAAGCCATGCGCTGCGGGGGCAGGACAGCCTGCTCTCCATCGTACAGATGCCGGCAGGCATCCCGGTCGGCACGCTGGCCATCGGCCGGGCGGGGGCGGTGAATGCGGCGCTGCTGGCGGCCGCCATCCTGGCCTTGAACGATGCCGGTCTCGCTGCCCGGCTCGCCGCCTGGCGCGCGGCGCAAACCGCCGCGGTGCCGGACCTGCCGGCGTGAGCCCGCTTCCCCCCGGAAGCACCATCGGCATCCTCGGTGGCGGGCAACTCGGGCGTATGTCGGCGCTGGCCGCGGCGCGGCTCGGCTATCGCTGCCACATCTATGCGCCGGAGCCCGACGGCCCGGGGATGCAGGTGACTTCCGCCCACACTGTCGCTGGCTATGAGGATACAGCGGCGCTGGCCCGATTCGCCGCCGCCGTCGATGTCGTGACCTTCGAGTTCGAGAATGTGCCCGCGGCGACCCTGGACGCGCTGGCGCCATTGGTGCTCTGCCGGCCGGGCGTCGCCGCGCTGCGAATCGGCCAGGACCGGCTGGCCGAGAAGGCATTTTTCGAATCGGTGGGTATCCCCGTCGGTCCCTGGTGCGCCGTGCATTCCCTCGCCGATCTCGAAACGGGCATCGCGGCCCTCGGCCTGCCCGCGGTACTGAAAACCACGCGACTCGGCTATGACGGGCGCGGCCAGGCTGTGCTCCGCAGCCCGGAGGACACCACCGCCGCCTTCGCGCGCCTCGGCCCGCTCCCCCTCATCCTCGAAGCCTTCGTGCCCTTCGTGAAGGAGGTCTCGGCCATCGCCGCGCGCGGTGCCGATGGCGCGGTCGTGACCTTCGACGCGGTGGAAAACCGCCACGCACACCACATGCTCGATCTCTCCATCGCCCCGGCGCAGGTGCCGGCGGCCGTCGCGGCACAGGCCTGCGCGCAGGTGGCGGCGCTGGCGACCGCGCTCGACCTGGTGGGTGTGCTGGCACTCGAGCTATTCCTGCTGCCCGATGGCCGTCTGCTGGCCAATGAGATGGCGCCGCGGCCGCACAATTCCGGGCATTGGACGATGGATGCCTGCCGCATCGGCCAGTTCGAGATGCATGTCCGCGCCGTGGTTGGCCTCCACTTACCGAAGCCGGAGCGCGAGCATGATGCGGTGATGCGCAACCTCGTGGGTCCCGACTCCTATGGGTCCTGGCCGTCCCTGGCCGCCGAACCCGGGGTCGCACTTCATCTATATGGCAAGGTTCGGGGCAATGAGGGCGCGCGGCCGGGCCGCAAACTCGGCCATGCCACGCGGCTTCTGCCTCTTGGGGCGCTTACCGAGGGGCTCGAAGCAGCCGATTTCACGCCCCTGTGACTCTGATGCCTGCGGCATGTGTGGCTTTCAAGCCACATCGTGCGCTTTCTGCGCCATCCATGCTGTTGCTGCGCGGATTGGAGTGTTAAACAGCAGCCTACGCAATGCTTCGCACCTGGGGATGGGGTGGCTCGCCTCACCAGAACCAACAGTCGCACGGCGCAAGGCGGCGCAACCAGATTCTAGGAGAAGAATGATGAGCCTGAAGAAGGTCCTGCTGGCAGCCACGATGCTGGCCCTGCCCGCGATGGCGAATGCCCAGCCCGTGAGCGGCTTCTACATCGGCGCTGGCGCCGGTGTGAACCTGCTGGCTGACAGCGACGTGACGGCCCAGGGCAACGTCGCCCGCGGCCTCGCGCTCGACGGCGTCGGCCGCAACGGCGAGGCGAGCTTCAAATACGGCTACGTTGGCGTGCTGAGCGTCGGCTACGGCTTCGGCAACGGCGTGCGCGCCGAAATCGAGGGCAGCTACCGCAACAACGAGATTGACGGCATCTCCGGCTTTCGCGGCTTGAGCGCGCCGCGCTCGCAGAGCGGCGACGTCCAGAGCTACGGCGTGATGGCGAACGTCCTGTTCGACTTCGACCTCGGCCCGGGATCGTTTTTCACGCCGTATATCGGCCTCGGCGCCGGCTACATCGTGCAGAACTTCGACGATGTGCGCATCAGCGCCACCGGGACCGGCCGCTCGGTCAGCGTCGTTGGCGACAACGGCGCCTTCGCTGGCCAGGCCATCGTCGGTGCCGCCTTCCCGATCGCCGCGGTGCCGGGCCTCGCGCTCACGGCCGAATACCGCTTCATGATGTCGCTGGCCGACGATTCGGAGGCGATCTACCGCTCGGGCGGCACCACGAACCGTGGCGCTGTCGAAGTCGACAACATGAACCACAGCCTGCTGATCGGTCTGCGCTACGCCTTCGGCGTGACACCGCCGCCGCCGGCCCCGGTTGTCGCGCAAGCTGCCGCCCCGGCGCCGGCTCGCACCTTCCTGGTGTTCTTTGACTTCGACCGCGCCGACCTGACCGACCGCGCACGCCAGATCGTCGCGGAAGCGGCGACCAGCGCGCAGCGTACCGGCACGACGCGCATCGAAGTCAGCGGCCACACCGACACGGTCGGCTCGGCCGCCTACAACCAGGCGCTGTCCCAGCGTCGCGCCGCCGCCGTGGCCGCGGAACTCGAGCGTCGCGGCGTGCCGCGCAGCGCGATGGTCCTTCAAGGCTTCGGCTTCACCCGCCTGCTGGTGCCGACGGCCGCGAACGTCCGCGAGCCGCAGAACCGCCGCGTCGAGATCATCCTGCGCTGATCGCGCGGGCATATCTCTCGCATCTCGTCGGGAAGGGGCGCCGCAAGGCGCCCCTTTTCATTTGTCCGGAACACCCCGAGGCACGCCATGATCCTGATCGGCCGCAACCTATCGCCGTTCGTACGCCGCACCGCGGCCAGCCTGAACCTGCTCGGCCTCCCCTTCACGCAGAGCGCGCTCAGCACTGCCGACCATGCCGAGCAGATCGCCGGCTTCAACCCGCTGCGCCGGGTGCCGGCACTGTCGCTGGATGACGGGGAGGTGCTGGTGGACAGCGCCGCCATCCTCGACGCGCTGGATGAAATTGCCGGCCCAGAGCGCGCATTGGTCCCGCCCGCCGGCGCACCGCGGCGCGCAGTGCTTCGCGCGGTCGCCCTCGGTCAGGGGGCGATGGAGAAGCTCGTCGCCGGCTATTATGAGCGCGACCGCCGGCCAAAGGAGCTCGTCTGGCCCGCCGCCGTCGAACGGCTGGCGCAGCAGAGCGCCGCCGGATTCGCGGCGCTGGACGCCCTGGCCGGCGAGGGCTGGCTGGTCGGCGAGCGGATCACCCAGGCCGATATCACCGCCACCGTGGCGCTCGACTTCGCCGATATCGTCATGCCGGCGCTGGTGCAGGGCCGATTCGTCCGCCTCGCCGCTTTGCGGGACCGCGCCAACGCCCTGCCCGCCATCGGCTCCACGCGCTGGGTCGGCTGAGCGCCCATCTATTAGGCATGCGGACTTACCTATGCCCTGTTCCCTACCCTTTCAGTCTGCATGCTCGTTTTTCGGGTTATTTTCCGTCCAGTGAAAGCCTCGTTTACCCTAGGTTAATCCCGGGGGAGGTAGCGCCAGTTTTTGGCCATGATGGCCGGAAAGGGGCTTTGCCATGAGGAATGGTTCCTTCTCTCGACGCAGCATGCTGGGTGGCGCACTGGCCGCGCCCTTCCTGCTCACCCCGCGCGGCGCCCGCGCCATGGAGCCGGTGGATGTCGAGCTCGTGCTGGCCGTCGATGTCAGCCGCTCGGTCGATGCTCAGGAACAGGCGATGCAGTTCCGCGGCTATGCCAGCGCCTTCCGCGACAGCAAGTTGATCGAAGGTATCTCGGGCGGGCCGATCGGGCAGATCGCGGTTACCTTGTTCACCTGGTCGGACTGGCACATCCAGGAATTGCTGATCCCCTGGATGCGCATCGATGGCCCGCGCAGCGCCGAGGCCTTCGCCGCCGCCGTGGATGGCGCGCCCCAGCGCACTTGGCTCTACACCTCGATCTCCGGCGCCATGGACTATGCTGCCAAGCAGTTCGGCCAGGGCTATGAGGGCACGCGCCAGGTCGTCGATATCTCCGGCGACGGCGTGAACAATTCAGGCCGTCCCGTGGCCCAGGCGCGGGCCGACGCGTTGGCCCAGGGCTTGGTGCTGAACGGCCTCGCCGTGCTGGATCGCAACCCACCGGCCTGGGCCGCCGGCCAGCCGCCACTCGACGAGTATTTCCGCGATGAGGTCATTGGCGGCCCCGGCGCCTTCCTGATGGTGGCCGAGGGCTTCGAGACCTTTGAGGCCGCGGTGAAACGCAAGATCATCCGCGAGATCGCCGCAGCACCGCCGTCCGGGCCCCTGGTGGAACGCGCCTATGCCTGAGGTCGTTGCCTCACCACATCGGGCGGCGCGACCACAGATCTTCGCGCGCGCGCCAGGTGGCGAGCCCCGCCTCGCCCCATTGCCGCAGGGTATTGCTTGGACCAAGGCAGCCGCCGGATACGCCGATGCCGACGGCGAAGCATTTCGCCGCCTCTCGCAGCGTCATCCGTAGCGCCAGGCAGGCTGCGAGGACCTCGACGGAGAAGCCTCCCTCGACCGTGGCACAGAGCCCGATCAGCCCGGCTTCGGCCATCGGCAGGCAGGAGGCCGTGCCCTCGCCGCGCAGCAGGCAGGCGCCGATGTCGCGTAGCGGCGCCGCACAGGCCAGCATCGCGCCCGCATCCGCCGCCGCCTGGACGCAGTCGAGCGCAGCCAGGGCGCGCGTCGCCGGCGAAGCCTCGGCCCGCGCTGGCACCGAGGCCAACGCCAAGACAAGCAGGAACAGTAGGGTCGAAGCGTACCGCACGCCCACGATCATGCACGATGCCGACATCGGCTGCCTACGGGCCTTTTCAGTCAGGCCGCTTCAGGCTCGGCGCCGGCTGCCCGGCAATCTCGACATTGACGCAGGCCGGCTTGCCCGAAGCCAGCGCACGCGCCAAGGCGGGGGCCAAGTCCGTTGCCTCGCGCACCCATTCGCCATGGCCGCCGAGCGCGATCGCCACCAGATCGTAGCGTGTACCTGGGGCGAGGTCGCAGCCATGCGCCCGGTTGGCGCCGTAGTCGCGGATCTGGATCTGGTGCTCGGCGTTCCAGCAGCTGTCATTGCCGACCACCGTCACCACCGGCAGCCCGTGCCGCGCGGCGGTATCGAGTTCGGCCATGTGGAAGCCGAAGCTGCCATCGCCCATCAGCGCAAGCACCGGCGCGCCGGTCGCGGCGCGGGCTCCGATCCCGAACGGGATACCCACGCCGATCGCGCCCGCCACACCGTTCGTCACACGCCAGGGCGCGCCTACCAGGCTCTGCCCCCATTGCCCGACCTCGCCGCCATCGCAGACGAAAATGGCATTGGGCTGCCCAGCCAGCGACTCCGTGATGGCGTGGCAAAGGGTCGCGGGGTGGATTGGCCCGGCGGGGGCGCCGCGCAGCGACTTCCACGATTCCGGGCGCCAGGCGACAGCCTCCCGCACGCTCTCCGCCCAGCCGGTCTGGCCAGGAATGCGGCGGAGCGCGATGGCAAGTGCGGCCATCGCCTCGGTCGGATCGCAAGGAAAGGCCGCGAGCAGGCGCGGGCCAAGCAGGCGTTGCGCGCGTGCGATCACCGCCGCATCGGGCTCCAGGACCAGCACGCGGCTGTCCGGCGCGGTCGGGGGGGTGCGGCCAAAGCCGAGCGTGAAATCGAGCGGCTTGCCGATCAGGACGATCAGATCGGCCGCCGCCAGAGGTTCGCGAAAGGCACCAAGCGAGGGGTCGTTCAACCCGCGCGGTGAGTTCATCGGCACCACCGGCAGGCCGCAGGCCAGCTCGACCGCCGCCATCGCCGCGAACCCGGCCGGCGAGCACAGTGCCGGCGCGCCGAGCAACAACGGCCGCCTTGCCTGCGCGATGGCCTCGGCGACCATCTCGGCACTCGCCGCGGCGAGCGGCATGGCGCGGCGTGCGAAGGCGCTGGCGGGCGGCGCGGCAAGCGGGCCGACCTCCGCCTCCAGCAGATCGGTGGGCAGCGACAGATGCGTCGGCCCCGGCCGGCCGGAGAGCGCGACCCGGATGCACCGCGCGAGATCCTCGGCCAGCGACTCCGCGTGCCCGGCGGTCAGGCTGAGCTTGGTGACGGGCGCGGCCATCGTCGCTTGCGGCAGTTCCTGGAAGGCGCCGTCGCCAAGCTGGTTCGTCGGCGCATGGCCAGAGAGCAGCAACACCGGCGATTCGCCCGCCAGCGCGGAGCACAGCGCGGCCGTGGCATTCGCGTGCCCCTGCCCGCCCGTCACCAGCGCCACGCCGATCCGCCCCGTGAGCCGCGCATAGGCATCGGCCATGTGCACGCAGGCCGCTTCCTGGCGGGTATGCACCAGCTCGATCCCGCTGCCGAGCAGCGCGTCGAATACCTCCATGATGTGGTTGCCCGACAAGGTGAAGATCCGCGTGACGCCCGCCGCCTGCAGGCCTCGCACCAGAAGATCCGCCCCCCTCATGCTATTGGGTGTGTTGCTGGCCATGTCGTGTGTGCTCGCTGTCTTGTCCGTCGCATCCGACCATGCCAGCGTCCCGACCATCGCGGGAGGGTCGGGTGAGCGAAAAGACGCTTGAGGTCTCGGTCTGGCGCGGCGATGCCACGGGGGGCGCTTTCGCGCGTTACCGCGTGCCGACCCAAGCGAACCAGAGCGTGCTCGACGTGGTGACGCATATCCAGCGCGAGATCGAACCTGACCTCGCCTACCGTTTCTCCTGCCGGGTCGGCATGTGCGGCAGCTGCGCGATGGAGGTGAACGGCCGCGCGCGCTGGACCTGCCGCACGCATGTCTCGCGAGTCGCCGCCGATGGCGTGCTGGAGCTGCGGCCGCTCGCCAATCTGCCGGTGATCCGCGACCTGGCCACGGACATGGCGCCGTTCTTCGACAAATGGGCGCGCGCCCGAGGCAGCTTCCAGCCGAAGGACAGCCTGACGGGCGAAGTCCCGCACGACTTCGCCGTGGTGCCGCCGAACTCGCAAAAACGCCAGGCGGCGGATGCCGGGATCGAGTGCATCGGTTGCGGCGTGTGTTACGCGAGTTGCGACATCGTCGCCTGGAACCCCGATTATCTCGGCCCCGCCGCTCTCAACCGCGCCTGGACGCTGGCGAATGATGTGCGGGACGGCGCGAACAAGGCGCGGCTCGCGGCCGTGGCGGGGGATGCGGGCTGCCACGCCTGCCACTCCACCCAATCCTGCACCGAGCGCTGCCCGAAGCAGATCGATCCCTCGGGCTCCATTGCCGGGCTCAAACGCAGCCTGTTCTGGGGTGCGTTGGGGCGATGAGCGGGCCGCAATTGTGGATGCTCCAACGCGGCAGCGCGATGCTGCTGGCGCTCGGCGTCGCGGTGCATCTGGTGACGATCATGGTGGCCGTGCGGGGTGGGCTGAGTGCCGCCGAAATCCTGGCGCGGACGCGCGGCAATGCGGCGTGGCTGGCCTTCTACGCGGCTTTCGCCCTGGCTGCCGGGCTGCATGGCGCGATCGGGCTGCGCGCCATCGCGGCGGAGTGGCTCGGCTGGCGCGGGCGGGGCTTCGACCTCGCCTGGATGGCCGTAGCAGTGCTTACGGCGGCACTGGGCATCCGCGCGGCTTACGGGCTGTACAGCGCGTGAGGCTCGATCCCCGCGGGCGCTCGCACCCGGCCTATATCGCCTTCCTCGTGCACCGCCTGTCGGGCCTGTTGCTGGCGCTGTTCCTGCCGTTGCATTTCTGGGCACTCGGCCAGGCCATTACCGGCGAGGCGGCACTGGAGTGGTTCATTCGCTGGACCGACAACGCCGTGCTGAAATTCGCCGAAACCTGCCTGGTGGTGCTGCTGGCCGCGCATCTCGCTGGCGGGCTACGGGTGCTGGCACTGGAATTCCTCGGCTGGCGCAGCAGCCAGAAGACGCTGGTGGCGGCATCGGCCGGATTTTCTCTCGCCGTGGGGGCACTGTTCCTGCTGAATTCAGGACCATGACGCCAGACCTTCTGATCCTGCTCGGCGGCTGTTTCATCGCCGCCTTCTGCTCCGGCCTCGCCGGCTTCTCGTTCAACCTGGTGGCGGCGGGAATCCTGTTCCACTTCCTCTCACCGCAGGAGACGGCGCCGGTGTTGGTGCTGGGCTCGTTGCTGATACAGCTTGGCACCATCCGACCGGTAATCCCGGCGATCAGGCGCGAGGTTTTGCTGCCCTATGTGGTCGGCGGGGTGCTCGGCACGCCGGTGGGCGTGGTGATCCTCAGCGTGACCTCGGGCGGGCTGATCGCGGCGCTGGTCGGCGCTTTGCTCGTCGCCTATGGCGGCATGGGGCTGGCGCGCATGGCGCTGAAACTGCAACCCGCGGTGATCTCGGCCGGGCGGGGCGCGGATGTGGCGGTGGGCTTCGCCGGCGGAATCCTGGGCGGCATCGGCGGCTTCTCCGGCGCTATCCCGGCCATGTGGGCGGATTTCAAGGGGCTGCGGAAGGACGAGGCGCGGGCGATCTTCCAGCCCTTCGTCATCGTCATGCAGATGGTGGCGGCGGTTGCGCTGGTGATTGGTGGCTTCTTCGGGCCGGAAAGTGCGCGCATGCTGCTTGCCGCCCTGCCGGCGCTGGCGCTCGGCGCCTGGCTCGGCGTGAAGGCCTATTCCCGAATTCCGGCCGAGCAGTTCCGTGTCGTGTTGCTGGCGTTGCTGCTGCTGTCCGGCATCTCGTTGATTCTGTAGGAGGTTCGCGTGACACTCCACATCGCCCCGGACGCCATCGAGGAAGCCGCCAAGCTGCTTTACATCCGCGCGTTGAAAATCCTGCCGGATGACATCAAGCAGGGTTTCTCCCGCATCGTCGCCAGCGAAACGGATGCGACGGCGCAGAGCATCCTCGCCACCATGGTCGAGAATATCGGTGTCGCCGAGCGCACCGAGAACCTGCTTTGCCAGGACACGGGCATTCCGATTTTCAATGTGCAGATCGGCCGCGACGTGGCGCTTGATGGTTGGGCGTTGAAGCAGGCGCTGACGCGGGGAACGGCGCGCGCGACTCGGGAACACCCGCTGCGCAGTTCCGTGGTGCACCCCATCACGCGGCGCAACGAGCACACAAGCTGCGGCGCCCATGTGCCCGTCATCCACATCGACTTCGTGGACCAGCCCGAAATCCTGCGCATCGAGATGATCCCGAAGGGTTCGGGCAGCGAGAACGGCTCATTCCTGCAGATGCTGATTCCCGCCGATGGCATGGCCGGCGTGAAGCGTTTCGTCATCGATTGCGCCATCAAGGCCGGCGGCAAGGTCTGTCCGCCGACGATCATGGGCGTGGGCATCGGCGGCACCAGCGATCTGTGCATGCATCTGGCGAAGGTCGCGGCGACGCGCTCCTTGGGCAGCCGCTGCGCCGATGCGGAAGGGGCGGCGCTGGAAGTGGCGCTGGCCGAGGCGGTGAACAGCCTCGGCATCGGCCCGCAGGGCCTTGGCGGCGACAGCACGGCCTTCGCGGTTCACGTGGAAGTGGCGGCAACGCACATCACGATGAATCCCGTTGCCGTCAACATCCAATGCCACTCGGCACGCCGGGCGAGTGCCACCTTCACGCCGGCCGGCGTCGAAATCGGATTCTGAGGTGGCCCGATGACCGAAGGGCCGAATCGCCCGAAGGTCTGAATCGGTCCGCAGGAGACACTTGACCATGCATCACACGCTGCACATGCCCTGCACCGAAGCGGACATCCGCAAGCTTCGCATCGGCGACCATGTGACGTTGCAGGACACGCTGTTCGGCATCCGCGACGCGACGCAGATTCACCTGTTCGACCATGGCCGCCGCACGCGGATGGACCTGCGCGGCCACGCCGTGATCCACACCGCGCCCAATGTCCGCAAGGTGGAAAAGCGCGCCACCAATGACAGCGGGTATGAGGCAATCTGCGTCGGCACCACGACGTCTGACCGCATGGAACGCTTCACGCGCCCTTTGATGGAACGCGAGGGCGTGCGCATTATCATCGGCAAGGGCGGGCTGCGCGAGGAATCGTTGCGCGCCTTCGCCGATCTCGGCGGCATCTACCTCGCCATCATCGGCGGCACGGCGGCGCTGGAGACGACCTGGATCGAGGCGATCGAGGATGTCGACCTCGACGACCTCAACCCGGAATCGCTCTGGCGCTTCCGCATCCGCGATTTCGGCCCGCTGCTGGTCGCGATGGACAGCCATGGCGGCAGCCTCTACGCGACGGTCCAGCAACAAGTACAGGACCGCCGCGCGGCGGCGCTGGCAAAGCTGGGGGTAGCGTGATGCGCATCTTGCTCGCGGCAATGCTGGTGGTCGCGACGCCGGTTCTGGCACAACCGACGCCGCCGCCACAGGAGGATTGCGGCTGCGGCGTACCCGCCTCCCCGCGCGGCCCACGCTGATGCACATCGAGCAGCGCAGCACCGACATCCTCATCCTCGGCTCCGGCGGCGCCGGGCTGCTCGGCGCGCTGCATGCAAAGGCCGGCGCGCCGGGTCTCCGCGTGACCATCGCGGTGAAGGGCCTGCTCGGGAAATCGGGCTGCACACGCATGGTGCAGGGCGGCTACAATGTGGCGCTGGCGGCCGAAGACTCTGCCGAGCGGCACTTCATGGATACGCTCGATGGCGGCAAATGGCTGAACGACCAGGACCTCGCCTGGACGCTCGTGACCGTCGCGCAACAACGCATCCGCGAGCTCGAGAACCGCTGGGGCTGCTTCTTTGATCGCAACCCGGACGGCACCATCCACCAGAAGGCCTTCGCCGGGCAGACCTTCGACCGCACCGTGCACAAGGGCGACCTGACCGGCATCGAGATCATCAATCGCCTCGCCGAACAGACCTGGGCGCGCGGGATCGAGCGGCTGGAGGAACATCGCGCGCTGGCACTTCTTCCCACCGCCGATGGGTCGCGCCTGTCGGGCGTATTGCTGCTCGATATCCGTACCGGCGCGCTGATCGAAATGCGCGCGAAGGCCGTGCTGCTCGGCACCGGCGGCGGGCCGACGATGTACACCTACCACACGCCCTCGGGCGACAAATCCTGCGATGGCATGGCGATGGCGCTGCGCGCAGGCCTGCCGCTGCGCGACATGGAGATGGTGCAGTTCCACCCGACCGGCGTGCTCGCCGGACCAGGCACTCGCATGACCGGCACGATCATCGAGGAAGGGCTGCGCGGTTCCGGCGGCTACCTGCTCGACGGCGCCGGCCAGCGCTTCATGGACCATTACGATCCACGCGGCGAACGCGCGACGCGCGACATCGTTTCGCGTGCGATGTACCGCGAGATACTGGCCGGGCGGGTCAATGAACATGGCGGGCTCTATATCGCCATGGCGCATCTCGGCCCCGAACGCGTGCGGCGCGAATTCAAGGGCATGGTGGAACGCTGCGCCGATATGGGCTTCGACTTGGCCGGTGGCCGCGTGCCGGTGGTGCCGACCGCGCATTACATGATGGGCGGGCTGTTGTTCCGGCCCGATGGCAGCACGCAAATGCCGGGGCTTTTCGCGGCCGGCGAGGATACCGGCGGCGTGCATGGCGCGAACCGTCTCGGCGGCAATGGCGTGGCGAATTCGACGGTATTCGGCGGCATCGCCGGCGATACGATGGCGCAATGGGTGCCCCGCCATGGCGCGCTCGAAGCGCCCTGCCCCGCAGCACTCGAAGCGGCGCTGGACCTTGCCCACGCGCCCTTCGCCAAGCCTGCTGGAAGCCTCTCGCCGATCCGCGACGCGCTGCACGCGCTGATGTGGCAGAAAGCCGGCATCCTGCGGGACGCGGCCGGCCTCGATGCGGCGGCGCGCGGCCTCGACGAACTCGACAGCGCGCTCGACGAGACGGGCGCTTCGACCTCGAAAGCATTCAACCTGGCCTGGCAGGAGTGGCTGAACCTGAAGTCGCTGATCCTTACCAGCCGTGCCATCGTCACCGCCGCTGCGGCGCGACAGGAAAGCCGCGGCGCGCATTGGCGTGAGGATTTCCCGCAAACCAATCCTGACGCCGATGGCCTCGCCGTCACGCTCACCTCGCTCGATGCCTCGGGCCGCATCGCCCTGGGCTGGCAGCCTGTCGCCTTCTCGCGCCTTCGCCCGGGCCAGAGCCTGCTGAACACGGCCGCTTGACACACCCCCGAGCCGCATCCCAAACGTCTGCGAGAAGGGGCTGAAGCTCAGCGAGGGTGCAGCCGCCTGGTTGCGCCATGAAGGCGCCCAGGCCGAGGTGTTGGAGGGCGGCTTCCTCGCCTGGCGCGATGCCGGGCTGCCGCTGGCCGCCACCGAGGTCGCCGCCGTGGCCGAGCGCTTCGGCGCCACACCCTTCGACATCGAGGGCGTATTCTGGTTGCACCGGGGCGAGGGCCGCACCTTCGACACGATGCTCCAAGAGTTCGGCCTGCAGACGCCGACGCTGGCGCGGCTCGCCTTGCTGGTGCGGGGCGCCGATACGGCGCGGCCGGACCTGGCGCCGGAGGCGGCGGGGCTGCTGGCGGCCTCGCTTGGCCTGTCACGCCTGTACCGGGACGATCTGGCGCAACTCGACGCAGGATTGTCGCTCTACGATGCCTTCCACCTCTGGTGCCGCGATGCGATGGAGGAGACCCACAACTGGCCCGCACCGAGGCAAGCCTGATGACCGAAACACCTCCTTCCCTGCCGAGCCTCGCCGAGGCCACGCGCGTCTGGGCGCGCATCGGCCTGCTCAGCTTCGGCGGCCCCGCCGCGCAGATCGCCCTGATGCACCGCGAGGTGGTGGAGGAACGCCGCTGGATCAGCAATGCGCGATTCCTTCACGCACTCAATTTCTGCATGCTGCTGCCAGGGCCGGAGGCACAACAACTGGCCACCTATCTCGGCTGGCTGATGCATGGCGTCCGGGGCGGGCTGGTCGCTGGCCTATTGTTCATCCTGCCGGGCGTGGCGGTGATGCTGGCGCTGTCCATCATCTACGCCACGCTGGGCAATGTGCCGCTGGTGGCCGCGCTTTTCTTCGGGCTGAAATGCGCCGTGCTGGTACTCGTGGTGGAGGCGCTGCTGCGCGTGGCGCGCAAGGCGCTGCATGGCACGCTGCCTTGGGTGGTGGCAGGCGCGGCCTTCGTCGCGTTGTTCGCGTTCAACCTGCCCTTCCCTGTGGTCGTGGTGGCCGCCGCGCTGATCGGCTACGCGGCGCCGCAAGCGTTCGCCGCCAGCGGGCATGGCAAGGCGGGCGATGGCCCGCCCGCGCTGCTCGATGCCGCCATCGCCGCCGATCCCGACCGCATTCCCCGCATGGCCCGCCGCGCGCGCACCGCAGGGCTGGTGGCGCTTGCGCTGTGGATGTGGCCGGTGGCGATGCTGATGGGCACGCCGGTGTGGGGCGACATCGCCTGGTTCTTCTCGAAGATGGCGGTGGTCACCTTCGGCGGCGCCTATGCCGTGCTTGCCTATGTGGCGCAGGAGGCGGTGGAGAACTACCAGTGGCTCAGCGCGGCTGACATGCTGGCCGGGCTGGGCCTGGCCGAGACCACGCCCGGGCCGCTGATCCTCGTGCTGCAATTCGTGGGCTTCCTGGCGGCCTGGAAGGAAGGCGGCGTGATGGCCGGCATCGCGGGCTCGATGCTCGCCGTGTGGGTCACCTTCGCGCCCTGCTTCGCCTGGATCTTCCTCGGCGCGCCGTTCGTCGAACAATTGCACGCGCAACCGCGCCTGAAGGGCGCGCTGGCGGGCGTGACGGCGGCGGTGGTCGGCGTGATCGCGAACCTGGCGCTGTGGTTCGCGATGCGAGTGGTATTCGCCCGAGTGGACAGCGTATCGCTCGGCCCGATGACGTTCGACGTGCCGGACCCGCTCTCGATGATCCCCGATGCGGCGGCGCTCTCGGCGCTGGCCGCCGTGTGCCTGTTCGTGCTCAAGCTCGGCGTGGTGCGGACGCTCGCGGTGACGGCCGGTGCGGGCTTCGCGGCGCGCTCGCTGCTGGGCGCGGGATAAAGCGCGATCGATCCTCTCGGATCGATCTCGTGCTCCATGAACGCCTGAACCTCAGTCCGGGCGGATGCGGGTGATCTTGGTGCCTTCGAGGCTCAGCGTCGCCATCAGCCCGGTCTGCCCGAACGTCACCGCATAGACGTCCTGGCTGAGGGTGGAGGAGGTCATGCTCGCCGCCATCCCGGCATCGAGGGCCACAACCGAGGGGCCGGTGCCCACCTCCCAGCCTTCGGTCTGATGGAAGAATGCCAGGGCGAAATCCGTCATGAATAACATCGCAAGCCCATTTGGCCTGCGCGCCGATCTGCAGCCCGAAGCTGGCGCCGGCGAGGTTGTGGTGGCCCATCACCGCGAAAGGCTCAGGCGAAGCCGGCACCGGGGCGAGGGGGCGCGGCACGGGGGCCGGCATGGCGCCGGACTGCTTGGCGACCGGCGGAACAGGCGAGAACCACAACGCCAGGATGCCCGGCGAGGCCGCCTGCGGCGTGACACCGCCACCTGCGTAGAGTGCGCCCGTGCCGTACTGCCCGCCAATCGCGAATCCGGCGCGGACGATGCGCGGGAAGATCAGGATGGCCTTCGCCTGCTCCGCCAGCGCCCTCGTGCCGGGGCCTTCGCGAAGCCGCTGGGGCGCGGGGTTCGCCGCCTCCTCGATCTCGCGGCGCGTTACGGCCCAGGCGGGGCGCGCGGCGAGGGGCATCAGGCCGAGCGCGGCGAGCGCAGCCAGGCGACGAGGCAGCTTCACCATGGCGTATCTCCCTCAAGATCGCACCAGGTTCGACGCATGGCGGCTGGAGCACAAGCCGCGATGCCGTCAGAGCACCATCCGTCCGTTCGGACGGACAGTGCTGTATAACATATTGATTCTAGAGCAAGAATTCCGATCAGATGGAATCATCTGGTCGGAATTATTGCTTTAGAATCAATATGTTATACAGCACTGTCCGTCCGAACGGACGGATGGTGCTCTGACGGCATCGCGGCTCGTGCTCCAGCCGCCATGCGTCGA
>JBBSCP010000057.1:0-17084 GCA_038250135.1 Acetobacterales bacterium
CGAACAACACGGCACGGGCATGCCGGGCGAGCCGCGCATCCACCGGCTCCGCCGCCATCTGGCCGAGCCCCTCGGCCAGCGCGGGCAGGGCGTTGCGGCCGGCATAGGGGCGCGGCAGGCCGAACAGCCGCACACGCTCACCGCCGCGCAGCAACAACGAGGACAGCGCCAATAGAAGGAGCGTCGCACGCAAGGATTTCGCCGGCAGGTTCGGGGAGCTGCGCCAGGCCATCCCGGGGCCGGAGGCGCACCACAAAGCGACGGTCTGCGCCGCCTCCCACTCCGTCTCGCGCACGAAAAGCCGGTCGGATTTCGCCGATTGCCGCCAATCGATTCGCTGATCGCCAGCCACATAGGGGCGGAACTGCCAGAAGGCTTCGCCCGGGCCCGCGCGGCGGCGGCCATGCACGCCGGGCATCACGGTCGCGGCCACCCGCTCGGCCTCGACCAGCAGGGGCGGCAGGCGGGCGCCGATCTGCTCGGCCCAGGGAATGGTGACCTGAGCGGCCTTGCGGGCTGGGCTGTGGGGGCCGGAGTCAGCCAAGCTGCGCCTTGAGCACATCCAGGATCTCGGAAATCCGCACGCCATCGGCGCGGGCGGAGAAGTTGAGGGCCATGCGGTGCCGCAGCACCGGCTCGGCCAGCGCCAGCACGTCATCGACGCTGGGGGCGAGGCGGCCATCCAGCACGGCGCGTGCGCGGGTCGCCAGCATCAGCGCCTGGGCCGCGCGGGGCCCCGGGCCATAGGCGAGGTTGCGGCGTATTGCCTCAAGCTCGGTCGTCTCGGGCCGGGCGCTGCGGACCAGCTTGAGGATCGCCTCCAGCACCTGCTCGCCCACCGGCAGGCGGCGAATGAGGCCCTGCGCCGCGATCAGCTCCATCGCACTCATCGCCGGCTGCGCCTTGGCTTCCTTCGATCCGGTGGTGGCGAGCAGCATCGCACGCTCGGCGGCGAGGTCCGGGTAGCTGACGTCGATCTCGAGCAGGAAGCGGTCGAGCTGCGCTTCGGGCAGCGGATAGGTGCCTTCCTGCTCGATCGGGTTCTGCGTCGCCAGCACATGGAAGGGCGCGGGGAGCGGATGGATCTCGCCGGCGATCGCCACCTTGTGCTCCTGCATCGCCTGGAGCAGCGCCGATTGCGTGCGCGGGCTGGCGCGGTTGATCTCATCCGCCATCAGAAGCTGGCCGAAGATCGGGCCCTTGATGAAGCGGAAGGCGCGCTTGCCGTGCGCGTCCTCCTCCAGCACTTCGGAGCCCAGAATGTCCGACGGCATCAGGTCCGGCGTGAACTGCACCCGCTTGGCGTCGAGCCCGAGCACGGTGCCCAGCGTCTCGACCAGCTTGGTCTTGCCCAGGCCCGGCACACCGACCAGCAGCACATGGCCACCCGAGAGAAGGGTGATGAGCGTGCGCTCCACCACCATCTCCTGCCCGAAGATGACGCGGCCGACCCCTTCGCGCACACGTTGGAGGCGTGAGGCGAGAGATTCGGCCTCTCGCACGAGAGTTTCGGCCTCGATTGCGTCCGCCACTTCAACCATGCGGGTCGGGCTCCCTATATGCGCGCCGTGGATATGGGGTGAGGATGCACTTCGCCCAGCCGTCGCGCCACTGCCACGTTGCTGCGATGCGATATTTCGCACGGCGGGGCCTGGGCGGCCGAGGGGTGCCGGGCTGGGGAGCCTGGGAGTATCCGAACCGCGGGAGGCCTCCATCCCGCAGGATCGAATGGGTGTAAGGCTGATGAGCGAAGGCCGATCAGAGAACGCGTTGCCGGGCATGGCGTTGCCTGGCCTTTGCATTTCGAGTGGTGGGCTGGCGGGCGATGGGCTTGGCCCGGCCCGCCGTCCGCGAGCGGGGATGCCGCGCCTCACTCCGGAATGTGGCCATTTCTCGATGCGCATCGCGCGCGATGGCAGTTGGCACTACCGCGGCAGCCCGATCGGGCGGAAGGAGTTGGTCTGCCTGTTCGCTTCAGTGCTGAAGCGCGAGGCCGATGGCAGCTACTGGCTGGAAACCCCGGTCGAACGCGGACGGATCGATGTCGATGACGTGCCCTTCATCGCGGTAGAGATGTGGTGGCGCAATTGTGCCGATCCCTTCTCGCCCAATCCTGAGCCGCGGCAATGCCTGACATTCCGCACCAACCTCGATGAGATGGTCACCGCCAACGCGCAGCACCCGATTCGCGTGGTGATCGACCCGAAATCGCGCGAGCCGCGCCCCTACATCACCATCCGCCCCGGCCTCGAGGCGCGCATCAACCGCGCCGTTTTCTACGAACTCGTGGCGCTGGCCGAGCCCGAGACGATCGATGGCCGCGCCCTGCTCGGCGTGTGGTCGGAGGGCGTGTTCTTCCCCATCGACGAAGTGCCGGCCGCCGCCCCCGTTCGCCAGGCTGCCGAGTGACCTTGAAAGGCGTGGGTTTTGGTCGCCGCGACATCGCGGCCCGACTTGCCGACCCCGAGGCCCTTGCCCGCGCGGTTCCCACCAAGTCAGACGATGCCGAGGCAGCCGCCACGAACGGCCGGCTGGTGGCCGCGGCCGTGCTGGTGCCGATCATCTGGCACTCTTCGGGGCCGGGCGTACTGCTGACGCTGCGCTCGGCGCGGCTCTCCTCCCATGCCGGGCAGGTCGCCTTTCCGGGCGGACGGATGGAACCTGGCGAGACCCCCGAACAGGCGGCGCTGCGCGAGGCGGCGGAGGAAGTCGGCCTTGACCCGGCGCTCACCACGCTCACCGGCAGCCTGCCGGAGCATCTGACCGGTACGGGCTATCGCGTGACGCCGGTGATCGGCTTCATCGAAGGCCCGGTGGCGTTGACGCCTGATCCGGGCGAGGTGGCCGCGATCTTCGAATTGCCGCTGTCGGTGGTGCTTGACCCTTCTGCGCCACAGCTCCAGCGGGCCGAGCATCGCGGCCGGATGCGCGAATTCTGGGTCTGGCCGCATGAGGAGCACATGATCTGGGGCGCTACGGCCTCGATCCTGGTGAACCTCGCGCGGGTATTGAGAGGATAGCCTAGGGCAAGATCGATCCTCTCGGATCGATCTCTTGCTCCAGAAACTATTGAAAAAAAGCACTAAATCCGTCTGAACGGACGGATAGCGCCCTAAGTCTTCTCCGAGTCCAGCCAGCGGCCGACCAGCCCAGCCAGCACGGCGCCGATCAGCGGCGCGACCCAGAACAGCCACAGCTGCGCCAGCGCCTGCCCACCCAACACCAGGGCCGGACCGGAGCTGCGCGCCGGATTCACGCTGGTCCCGGTGACCGGGATGCTGATCAGGTGGATCAGCGTCAGGCCCAGGCCGATGGCGATCGGCGCAAATCCTGCCGGCGCGCGGGATGAGGTGGCGCCGAGGATGATCACCAGGAAGAAGAAGGTCATCACGACTTCGGTGACGAAGCCCGAGACCAGGCTGAAATTGCCAGGCGAGGCGGCTGCATATCCATTCGCGCCCAGCCCGCCGGTAAAGGTCGGGCTGCCCGAGGAGATCACCAGCAGTACCAGCGCACCAGCCACTGCACCCGCCACCTGCGCGCCGATGTAGCCGGGCGCCTCGCGCAAATCGAACCGGCCAGCGGCGACGAGGCCGAGCGTGACCGCCGGGTTGAGATGGCAGCCCGAGACATGGCCGATTGCATAGGCCATGGTCAGCACCGTGAGGCCAAAGGCGAGGGAGATGCCGACCAGGCCGATCCCGATCTCCGGGAACTTGGCAGCCAGCACGGCGCTGCCGCAACCGCCTAGCACCAGCCAGAGTGTGCCGATGAACTCGGCTGTAAGTTTGCGCCCCACGATTGTTTCCCTCGTCGTTCCAAGCGGCAGGTGGTCTAGCCAAGGGGGACAAGTCTTGTAAAGCAGGTAAATCCCGATTTTTTGATCAGGCAGGGGGCTCGTCGATATCCCGCGCGCGATCGAGTGCTCCGCGAAGGCGGCGCAACAGGGGCAGGGCGGCGGCGATCTCCTCGGGCGTGATGTCGGGCGCGACGGGAGCGATCGCGGCCTCCGCCACCACCACCGCCCGAGCCCGCACGGCGCGCCCGGCTTCGGTGAGGTACACCCGCTTGCCGCGGCCATCCTTCGGGTCAGGCTCTAGGCGCACAAGCCCACGCGCCTCGAGCTTCTGGATCGTGTTGGTCATGGCCGGTCGCTCCACCTGCACGGCGCGGGCAATGCGCGCCAGGCTGCGCCCCTCGCCCACCCGCGTCAGGTGGTTGAGCACCACGAAATGCGACAGCCGCAACCCATCGGGCAAGGCACGTTCCAGCCGATTGCGCGCGAGGTGCTCGATGATCGCGACCTCATTCAGCAGCGTGAAAAGGGGTGGGTCGTTCATATGGTTCTGATGCGGCTTTCGACTGGCCAACGCGGGGTGGGCGCCGCGGGCGGGCCGTAGCCAAGCCGGCCGAGCATCTGGGCCTTGCCACCCTCGCCCAGCAGGGTCTGCGCTTCCGCGAAGGGGCCGGCCATTTCGGGAAACTCCTGCAAGGCCTGGCTCACAGGGTGCAACGACAGCCCAAGCCCGGTAGCGGCGAGGTTGACTCGCAGCCAGTCCCGGCCCGAGGCCAGCGCCTCCACTCGCGAATTGCCCGGCGTCGCGAGCCAGACATAGGCGGGCGTCGCTTCCAGCATGGGACGGTAGCGGTCCACCATCATCTCAAAGCCAGGGCGGCCGGGAAGCATCGCATCGCGGGTAATCTGCCCGGCGGCGACCGCCTGGTCGAGCCCGGGGCCGTAGATGCTGATGCCGTCCGGCTGTGCCGCCACGGCATCGCGGCCAATCCGCATCAGGTTGACGCTTTCCAGATGCGCGGCCGGCGTCGTCGCCTCGATCTGCCAGGCGCGCCAGGCGAGGTCGCGGATGGTGGCGACGCGCGCCGGCTCCGCCGTGGCCCCGAAGCGCATGCTCGACCCAACCGAGGCCGCCAGCGCGGCTAAGGCGGCAGAGGGCATCGGGCGGGCCAAGTCGAAGGGCCGCTTCACCGAGCGCCGCGTCGCCGCATGGACAAACAGCGGGTCCGGCGTGGCGCCCGGCGTCAGGCGCATCACCGCGATCGGCCGGCTGTCGAGGTGAGGGCCAGCCTCGCCTTCCGGGAAGGGCGTCAAGCTGGCGCGAAAACCCTGTGCGGCGGCGGCCATGCGGAACAACTCGGCGAAGCAGCCGAGGCCGATGGTGATCTGGCGTCCGAAGGGGTCGGTCACCGGCAGCAGCCGCGTCAGATCGCAGTGCAATACCACGGTGTCGGGCGCGGCATTCGGCAACTCGGCGATCCAGGGCTGGCGGTTGTGCGGGTTGGGCGCGAGTACGGCCCAGGCCAGTGCACGGATGCGCGGGTCCGGGTGCTGTGCGGCGGCGGGGGCGGCGGCCCAAGGTGAAGCCGGGTCGGCGGCGGTCACGGTCTGGCCGTGCGCCGTGCTGGTGAGCGCCATGCCGGCGGAGCCGGCGGCTTGCACAGACACCAGACCGGCGGAGCCGGCGGCTTGCAGGAAAAGGCGGCGAGAGAGGGTCATGGTCGGCTCCTATAGTTTGACATCGAATTATATAGTTCGACGTTTACCTTTCGGCAAGCGCCGAATCGCGGCCCTGGCGAAATCCGCCTCCCCGCCGCGTCGTGCTTCCGGCCGCGCCATCCCAAGCAGCCCGACCGGAAGACCAATGATGAACGTCACCATGATGATCCTCGAGGGCCTCTGCCGGCGCACGGTAGATGACCCGCAGCGACTTGCGCGGGCGCTGTCTTCAACGCTTGAGTCGGGAGGAACCGGCGCTGTCCGTGTGGTCGCAATCAGTCTCGTTCCCGCCCGCCTCGTCCGTCTCGTCGGCCGCGGTCTTCCCGCTCGCCATGGGCGCTGCGATGGCAGGACACGCAGTTCTGGAAATCCCGGATTCCCTCGCGCAGGTGCTTCGAGGCGATGCGGTCGGGCTGGTGCTCATGACAGCCATAGCAGGTGTAGCGGCTGGTATCGTTGCCGACATGGCAGGTCGCGCAGGGCGCGTTGTGATCGCGGTCGAGCACGAAAAGCCGCGCGTGATCGAAGGTGGCGGGCGACCATGCCGTGGTGGTGTGGCACTGCGCGCATCCCGTGGTGAGAACACGATGAAAATTGTTGGCGGGTGCCGTGTGGCAAGTCGCGCAACTCGCCTGCGTCGCCGGTTGCAGCAGCGCGTGCGAGAACGTCATGCGCGTGCCTTGGCCGATCCGCGAGCCTTGATGATCGGTGTGGCAGGCGAGGCAGTTCTGCGCGACCAGCTGCTGGTGGAAGGGCGTGCGCGCCGCCGGACCCGTCCGCGCCAGGGTGACGCCGGTGGTGGAGCGCAGGCCGATATCCGCGACGGCGTGGCAGGTGACGCAGCGATCCGCCGAGGCGCCCCGCAATGGCGCATGGCAGGCGAAGCAATCCGTGGCGAGTTGCGCATGCGCCGGCACCAGCGGGCCGGCGCTCACCATCAGATGTGGGTAGATGAAGGCGAGCGCAACAATCACGGCCAGGTTCGCCGCGACGATCAGCATGATCCAGGGCCGCTTCATCGCCAGTTCCAGAACAGGAAAATGCTCAGGATGTGCGCCGTCGCCAGCACGGCGAAGGCGAGCGTGATCGGGAAGTGCACCACCCGCCATTGCTTGATGACATCGAAGGTCAGGCTGTCCCAGTAGAGCCGTTCCTCCACGGCGCCGGCCGACAGGCCCGCATCCTGGAATTGCTGGCGGCTCGCCTCCATTCGGCGACGCGACCGGGCCAGCAGGTATTTGCCGGTCAGCCCACTGCCGACGGTGATGAGCATCGCCCAGACCGCCAGCCAGCCGAGGATCGCATTGAAGTGGATGCCGGCGTGGACCAGCACGAGCAGCGATCCGGCCCAGGCCATCCATTCATGCGAGCGCAAAAGCTGCACCGGATTGCCGGTGGTGATCAGCTTGCGCTTGCGCAGCGAATACCGCAGCGAGACCAGGATCAGAGCCGTGCCAGGAATGCCCAGGTAGCGACCGATCCAGACGGCATTGGCCAGGTGCAGCGCCGCATCCAGCAACAGCGCCGCCCCCGCCAACGCCGCCAGCGCCAGCACGAAGGGCAGGACCTCGCGGTTGATCAGGCTGCCGGTCATGCGTCCAGCACCAGAGCCGTGCCCGGCGTGCCGACACACAGCAGGCAGTGGCCCGGCGCCACAGCATGGTCCGGCTTCACCGCATAGCGGACGGTGCCGGAGGCAATAGCGGTCTCGCAGCTGCCGCAACTGCCGGACCGGCAGCCGGACTCCACGGCCATCCCATGGCGCTCGGCGAAATCCAGCAGATTCTTATCCTGTCCGTTCCAGACCAGCGTGCGCCCTGAGCGGCGGAACTGGATTTCGACGGCGGTGACCCGGGCTGCACCGGCTTCGAGGCAAGCCGCCTGCATCGGCGCGAGGGAGGCCGGCCCGAAGGCCTCGTGATGGATATCCTCCATCGCAACGCCCCAGGCCAGGAGGGCCGGAACTAAGCCCCCCATCATGGGCGGCGGGCCGCAGATGTAGAAGTGGTGACGACCACGCGGCAGCATCCGGCGCAGTAACGCCAGATCGACATGGGCCGTGTGCTGGTAGTCCTGCCCCTGGACGTCATCTGGGCGTGGCTGGCTGTAAACCACATTGAGGTGGAAGCCGGGGTGCCGAGCCGCCAGTTCCTCCAGCCCCGCCTTGAACGCGTATTCGCCGCCATGGCGAAGCCCGTAGTAGAGGTGCAGGACACGTTCGGGCTGCTGTTCCAGGCACCAGGTCAGCATGCTCATCATGGGCGTGATGCCGATGCCGCCGGCGATGAACACGGCCGGGATCTCTGCATCACCGTCGATGATGAAGCGGCCGGACGGGGCCCTCACCCGAAGCACGTCGCCCTCCTGCACCCGGTCATGCAGATGGCTGGAGGCGACGCCGGGTGGCAGGTCCGGTCGATCCACGGGCGGCTGAACCCGCTTGACCGTGATACGGTAGGTATCCGGCCGCGGTGCATCGGAGATGGAGTAGCAGCGCGTGATCGATCGCCAGGCGGCGCCGGAAGAATCCGGAATGTCGAGCGCGAAGGTGAGGAACTGGCCTGGCTGGAACGGCGGCAAGGGCGCGCCATCCGCGGGTGCCAGATGAAACGAGCATTGCGTCCGCGACGCATCCTCGAATTGGCGGCGCAGCACACGGAAGTCGCGCAAGCCTGACCAGGCGACGGCGCGATCGGCCAAGTCTGGCTGATTTATTGGCGCTGCCGGCAATGGGCCAAGCCGGCGCCAGCGCCACGTTGCGACACCGATCCCGAGCATCAACTGAAACAGCAGCGCGGCCGAGATATAGAACATGAGTTGAAGCGCGGTCACCGTCCGTGATGCCGCGCTCGCTCTTGCGGCGAAACCGGACGCCTCTGCGGCGATGCAGCGGCGCGCAACGTTCGGGGCAATCCTGGCCTCACTGCTACCTCCTACTGGCTTTCGACCGCTCGATGCGTCCCGCCTTTCCGCAAACCAACCTTGCGCGCGGCCGGCGGCCGGCGTCCTTGCGTCAGATCAACGCCCGAGACCGGGAGATCGACAACAATGGTGCGAGCGCAATTCGCCCAGCGGTTGGCCGCCTTGGCGCGCGCCATCCAGATTTCCCCTCGTCCGATCACGCTGCCCGCGCGTTCTCACCCCGCGATCCCGCACGCTTTCGGCCCGCGGGCATTCGGCACCAGGTGCCCCAAAGGACGACCATCATGCCGGATGCACCCTTGGCCAAGGCGATCGGCGGCGGCCTGAGTGAGCAGGAGGCGGCAGCCCGCCTCGCCGCCGATGGCCCGAACGAGCTCGCGCGCACCGGGCAGCGGACGCCGTTGCGGATTGTGCTTGAGGTTCTGCGCGAGCCGATGCTGGCGCTGCTGCTTGGCGGCGGCGTGCTCTACCTGCTGCTCGGCAGCCCGGAGGAGGCGTTGATCCTGCTGGCCTTCGCGCTGTTCTCCATCGTGATCACGGTCGTCCAGGAAAGCCGCACCGAGCGTGTGCTGGAGGCGCTGCGCGACCTGACCAGCCCGCGTGCGCTGGTGATCCGCGGTGGCGAGCGCACGCGCATCGCGGGTCGCGACGTCGTGCGCGGCGATCTGGTGGTGCTGGCGGAGGGCGACCGCGTGCCGGCCGACGCGCGGCTGATCGAGGCCAACGACGTCCAGACCGACGAATCCCTGCTTACCGGGGAATCCGTGCCGGTGCGGAAGGTGGCCAGCGCGGCCTCGCCCCCGGCGCGTCCGGGCGGTGATGATCTGCCGCATGTGTTTTCGGGCTCGCTGGTGGTGCGCGGCAGCGGCATCGCCGAGGTGACGGCCACCGGCCCGCGCAGCGAGATCGGCCGCATCGGCCAGTCGCTCAGCGCCCTGGAGGCCGAGCCGCCGCGATTGCGGGCGCAGATGCGCCGGCTGGTGAAGCTCTGCGCGATCTTCGGTGCCATCGTCAGCGTGCTGGCCGTGGTGCTCTATGGCACGCTGCGGGGCGGGTGGCTGGATGCGCTGCTGGCCGGCATCGCCATCGGCATGTCGATGCTGCCGGAAGAATTGCCCGTGGTGCTCACGGTCTTCATGGCGATGGGGGCCTGGCGGATTTCCAAAGCGCGCGTGCTGACCCGTCGAGCTGCGGCGATCGAGACGCTGGGGTCCGCCACCGTCCTGTGCACCGACAAGACCGGCACGCTGACGCAGAACCGCATGACGGTGGCCGAACTGCGCCTGCCCGATGGCACGACGTTCCGGCCGCAGGATGGCGCGCTGCCGGAGCCGTTTCGCCTGCTGGCCGAAACCGGCCGGCTGGCCAGCGCCCCTCAACCCTTCGACCCGATGGAGAAAGCCTTCCACGCGGTGGCCGAGGCGGTGCCCGGCGCGGTGGCGCCGACCGGCCTGCTGCACACCTACGGCCTGCGCCCCGATCTGCTGGCGATGACCAATGTTTGGCGATCCGGCGCCGAGGCGATCATTGCCGCGAAGGGCGCACCCGAGGCCATCGCCGTGCTGTGCCACCTCGACGTCTCCGCTCGTGCTGACTTGGCCGCGAAGACCGAGGCCTTGGCCAGCCAGGGCATGCGCGTGCTGGCCGTGGCCCGCGCCGCACACAGCGGCGAGTCATGGCCCGAGACGCAGGACGCGTTCCCCTTCCACCTGCTGGGCCTGGTGGGGCTCGCGGACCCGCTGCGACCTGGCGTGCCCGAGGCGGTGGCCGAATGCCGCACGGCCGGCATCCGCGTCGTGATGATCACGGGCGACTATCCCGCCACCGCGGCCGCCATTGCGCGCGAGGCGGGGCTGGACGCCGAGACCGTCGTGACGGGCGAGGCGCTTGCCGGCATGGATGACGCGACGTTGGCCGAGCAGGCGCGCACCACCACGGTGTTCGCGCGGATCATGCCGGAACAGAAGCTGCGCATCGTGGCCGCACTGAAGGCGGATGGCGAGATCGTCGCCATGACCGGCGATGGCGTGAACGATGCGCCGTCGCTCAAGGCCGCGCATATCGGCATCGCCATGGGCGGGCGCGGCACCGATGTGGCGCGGGAGGCGTCGTCGCTGGTGCTGCTCGATGATGATTTCGGCTCGATCGTCGCAGCCGTGCGCCTGGGGCGGCGCGTTTTCGACAACCTGCGCAAGTCCATGGGCTTCATCATCGCGATCCATGTCCCGATCGCGGGGCTTGCGCTGCTGCCACTGATCTTCGGCCTGCCGATCCTGCTTTGGCCGATGCACATCGCCTTCCTGGAGATGGTGATCGACCCGGTCTGCACCCTGGTCTTCGAAGCCGAGACGGAGGAGGAGGGCATCATGAAGCGCCCGCCGCGCGATCCTGCGGCACCGCTGTTCTCCGCTTCGCTCCTCGGCTGGAGCGTGCTTCAGGGCGTCGTTGTGCTGGGCCTGACGGCGGGCATTTACCTTGTGGCGCTGGATCGCGGCATGGCCGAGCCGGAAGTCCGGTCGCTGACCTTCTTCGCCCTGGTTCTGAGCATCGTCGGGCTGATTTTCGTGAACCGCTCCTTCAGCGCCTCCATCGTCACGGCGTTCCGGCGGCGCAACGCGGCGCTGCGCTGGGTGATGCTCGTCGTCGCGGTGATGCTGGGGGTCACGCTGCTGCTGCCCTTCGCGCAGCGCATGTTCCGCTTCGGACCGCTGCACGCCGACGACCTCGCAGTGACGGTGGCAGCGGGGCTGGCGACCATCATCATCCTTGAGTTCCTGAAGCCGCATTGGCGCAGGCGCCTGATGACATGATGTAGCCTTGGCCCAATGCAGCCGTCGTGATGGGATCCGGGCTGCTGATTGGTCTGGAGCGGACGCGAAGCAAGGGCGGTCGCCGCGCCAACTTGTCAAGGCGATCTGGGCCAGCTCAATTGGCACAAAGGGCCCCTTGTGCACTGGCCGTTTTCCTGTTGACCGTCCCGCGGACATGACCCCTCTCGGCCTCCGCCTCACGCCCCAGGGCCATCTGATCTGCGAGCCCGTCGCCGATTCCCCCGGCATGGATGCGGCGATCGCCGCCCGCCTCCAGCGGGCCTTCGCCCAGGGCGGCGTCGAGGGCGGCGGCGAGGGCGGCGGCGAGGGTCTGCTGCGTCTCGGCGCCGGCGAGGTCGGCCAGGCCCTGCCTCCGGTGTTCGTCTGGTGGCGCGACTTCGCCGCCCGATACGTCTCCGCACTCTGCGTCCAGGCCGCCGGCGCCGAGAATAGCGCCGCGCTGCCCGAGGTGCCGCCACCCGACGAGGCTGATCTCGGCTTCCTGGTGCTCACCGCGCCGTTGATGCCCGGCGCCGAGTACCTCACCGCCGATATATTGCGCGACCTCTGGACCGCCCTGGCAGCGGCGCTGGCCGCCGACCTGGCGGCCTCCGGCACCGGGCTGCAGGAGGCGCTGAAGCGGCTCAACCCGGCCTGGAACCTGGTCGGGCGCGTCCACTTCAACCTGGCCGAAAACCGCCGCGACCCGGACGCGCCCTTCGCCTTCCTGGCAACCTATGCCTCGCGGCTTTCGGCCCAGGCGCGGGTGCAGCATGTGCCGCTTGGCCAGGCGCTGCGCGAATATGGCGGTGCTGCCAATCGGCCCCAGTTGCTCTCCCTGCTGCTGCCGGTGCAGCGCGCCGCGGAGGCCTGTGACTGGCTGCGCCCGCTGGTTGATCGCGGCGAGATCTTCCACCCGCTGCGCTGGAGCCCCGGTGACGCTTGGCGCCTGCTGGCGAGCGCCGCCGATCTCGAACGCGCCGGCGTGGTGCTGCGCATGCCGGCCGGCTGGACCGCCGGCCGGCCGCCGCGCCCTCGAGTCACCGCGACGATCGGCGGCCGGGCACCCTCGAAGCTCGGCCTCGACGGACTGCTCGATTTCCGCGCCGCCACCACGCTCGATGGCGAGGAGCTGACCGCGGCCGAGCTTCGCCTGCTGCTCGCCGGCACCGACAATCTGGTGCTGCTGCGCGGCCGCTGGGTGGAGGTCGACCGCGCGAAGCTGCAGCACACCCTCGACCGGTTCCGCGCCGCCGAGGCACTGGCCGCGCAGGACGGCCTGCCCTTCGCCGAGGCCATGCGCCTGCTCGCTGGCGCGGCCCTGGGCAAGGACGCGCCCGACGCTGCCGCCGCCGCCGATTGGTCGCAAATCACCGCCGGGCCCTGGCTGGCCGAGACGCTGCGCGGGCTGCGCGCGCCCGAGGTCGGCGCCGTCGATCCCGGCCCGGCGCTGCACGGCAGTCTGCGGCCCTACCAGAAGGCTGGGCTGCAGTGGCTGCATCTGCTCTCGGGCCTGGGGCTTGGCGGCTGCCTGGCCGACGACATGGGGCTCGGCAAGACGATCCAGGTACTGGCGTTGCTGCTGGTGCTGCGGCGGGAGGCGAAGGGGAACCCCGGGCCGTCGCTGCTGGTCGCGCCCGCCTCGCTGCTGGCCAACTGGGCGGTGGAAATCGAGCGTTTCGCACCGGAGCTTCAGGCCCGCATCCTGCACCCCTCCGCCATGCCGGGCGCGGAGGTGAAGCGCTTCAGCGCGGCGGAGGCGGCGGGGCTCGACCTCGTGATCACCAGCTACGGCTCGCTGCTGCGACTGCCCATGCTGGGTGAAATGACCTGGCGGCTGGCCATTTTTGACGAGGCCCAGGCGATCAAGAACCCCGGTGCCAGGCAGACCCGTGCCGCCCGGGCGTTGAAGGCGCGCGCCCGCTTCGCGCTGACCGGCACGCCGGTGGAGAACGGCCTTGGCGATTTGTGGTCGATCTTCGACGTCATCAATCCGGGGCTGCTTGGCACGGCGAAGCAGTTCACCGCCTATACCAAGGGCCTGGCGGACAGGGCGCACAACCCCTTCGGGCCGCTGCGCGAACTGGTGCGCCCCTACATCCTGCGTCGGATGAAGACCGACCGTACGATCATCGCCGACCTGCCGGACAAGACCGAGGTCACCGCGCATTGCCACCTGTCGCGCCGGCAGGCCGCGCTCTACGCACAGACGGTGGAGGATCTGGCGCAGCAGCTGGCGCAGTCGGACGGCATCGAGCGGCGTGGGCTGGTGCTGGCCTCACTCATGCGCCTGAAGCAGATCTGCAACCATCCTTCGCACTGGCTGGCCGATGGCGGCTGGGCGGAGGCGGAGAGCGGCAAGTTCGCCCGGCTGCGCGAAATCGCCGAGGTGGTGGCGGCGCGGCAGGAAAAGATGCTGGTCTTCACCCAATTTCGCGAGGCGACGCAGCCGCTGGCGAGCTTCCTCGGCAGCGTGTTCGGCCGTGCCGGCCTGGTGCTGCATGGCGCCACCGCGGTGAAGCAGCGCCAGGCTCTGGTGCGGCAGTTCCAGGAATCCGATGCGGCACCCTTCTTCGTGCTGTCGCTGAAGGCCGGTGGCGCCGGGCTGACGCTGACCGCCGCCTCGCATGTCGTGCATTTCGACCGCTGGTGGAACCCGGCGGTCGAGAATCAGGCGACCGACCGCGCCTTCCGCATCGGCCAGAAGCGCAACGTGCTGGTGCACAAATTCGTCTGCCGCGGCACCGTCGAGGAACGCATCGGCGAGTTGATCGACTCCAAGCGGGAAGTGTCTGATGCTGTCCTGGCAGGCGGCGAGGAGATCAACCTCACCGAGCTGTCGGACGCGGCGCTGTTGCGCCTCGTGTCACTGGACCTGACCACAGCGATGCAGGAGTAAGGGGAATGCCACGATACGGGATGGTCTGGGGAGACTACGTCCCGGTCGCCGAGCGCCGCCAGAAGGCCGAGACGGTGACGGCAAAGCTGCGCAAGCAGGGCAAGGTACTGGCACCCGTCATCATCGCGGGACGAGCCATCGCCACCACCTTCTGGGGCAAGGCCTGGTGCGGCAACCTCGAAGCCTACCGCGACTACGACAGCCGCCTGCCACGCGGTCGCAGCTATGCACGCGACGGTGCGGTGATCGACCTGCAGATCATTTCGGGCGAGGTGCACGCGCTGGTCAGCGGTTCGGCAATCTATCGGATCAGCGTGCAGATCCAGCCGCTGCCGCAGCCGGCCTGGCGGCGGCTCTGCGGCGATTGCGCAGGGCGGATCGATAGCCTGGTTGAGCTACTCCAGGGGCGCTTTTCCAAGGCGGTGATGGCGCGGCTGTGCCGGCAGGATGGCGGCCTATTTCCGCGGCCTGCCGAGATCCGCTTCAGCTGCAGCTGCCCCGACCACGCCTCGATGTGCAAGCACGTGGCGGCGGTGCTGTACGGGGTTGGCGCTCGTCTCGACCAGCAGCCGGATCTGCTGTTCCGGCTGCGCGCGGTGGATGGCGCCGAACTGGTCGCCGAAGCCACGGCTGATCTTCTGCCGGGGGCCAGTGCGCCGGCGCCCGACCGGGTGCTCCAAGTGGACGACATGGCGGCGCTGTTCGGGCTCGACATGGCCCAAGAACAGGCGCCGGTTTCTGTGCCGCCGCCAGAGCCGGTTGCCGCGACCAGGACGGTCCAGGGCGTGAAGTCTGGTGACACGCCGGGTGTGCCGAAGGATGCCGGAGCTGCGAAGGCGGGCGCCGCCTCGGTCAAGGCTGGTCGGAGGCCCGGCAAGACGGCAGCTGTGGTCCCGATCGCGTCGGCTGCCGCCCGCGCAGGGAAGGCTCCTGGCGGCAAGACCGCGCCGCGCGCCAGGCTGGCCGATCAGGCGTCCGGGCCGCCCAAGGCCTCGACCGCAGGCCGTGCGGCGCCGAAAGAAGGGGTGTCCAGGGCGCCAAGTCGAGCGCCAGAGAAATCTGCCGTCGAGCCGCCATTGGCTGTACGGGACCGGGCGCAGTGGCCGTGGAAGGCGCTCGCGGCCGCGCGAAAGGCCAAGAAAGCTTAGGCGCAGCAAGTGTCCTCGGCTGGCGGCTTCCTCCGCCCTACTGAGTCCGCCCTTGCCCTCGGTCCTGGCCAGATAGGATGAGCTTGGGGTCCGCGCGCCTGGAGCACGATCGATCCTCTCGGATCGATTTCGTGCTCTCGAAACCATTGAATCTACAGCTCGAAATCCGCACACATTGATTCAATGTGAGCGGATAGTGCGGTGGAGAAATCTGCGTTTAGATGCGATCATCTGAACGCAGATTTTGGCCTAGATTCAAGATGTTATAGAGTGTGATCTGTTGAGAGGACGGACAATGCTCTGGCAGCCTGTCGGACCCAAGCAGGGTTTCGCTACTTGGCAACCGAAGCGTCGTATGATCTTGGTTTAGCTCGTTCGTCTCGCTCGCTTCGGCATGGTAGCTCCTGATCCGCGACACCTTCGCCGCTGTCACGCACGAAATCCACTTGACGGGCTGTCCAGATTTCCCGAGCCACTCTGTCGACAACATTGCAGTGCTCTGCATAAAGTGCGGCAGAATCTGGTGACGTGGAGATAATTAGATGATTCCTATTCGTGCCGTTCCAAGGGGGTTATGGTCTCATGGCGCGCCACTGGACCAGGCGAGAGATCTGCTGATGCGCAGGGGCCTCCGTGTACGCCTGCGCTACATGGCACGGCGCTTTCTATGGGATATACGGAAGGACTACGAAGAGCCCGACTACTACCTTCTTCCCCTGCTGGTAGATCCCACACGCGCAGCTATAGATGTAGGCGGAAATTACGGTGCCTACGCAGGGCGGATGGCGCAGTTGACCTCACGAGTGCATTGCTTTGAGCCGAACCCAACGGCCGCTGCGAAGCTGGCTACCCGCCTTCCTCACTCTGTGACGCTCCACCAAGTGGCCGCGTCTCAAACGGCGGGCCAGGCGACTTTTTTCATTCCCCAGAAAGGTGACGGCAGCCGTGCCGGGGCCAACGCCACCATTGAGGCGCAAAACCCTGTTGCGACCGCTGCCCGTGAGACCAGCACCGTCACGACGGCGAGGCTCGATCAGGTTGTCACGGAACCCATCGGCTTCATCAAGATTGACGTCGAGGGCCATGAGCGGGCTGTGCTGGAAGGCGCTGAGCGTATTCTGCGGGAGGACCGGCCTACCGTGCTAGTCGAGACGACGCGCCTCCTCAATCCGGCCGCGCCGAATGATGTGTTCGCTCTGATGAAAGGTCACGGCTACGAAGGATTATTCCTTTATCGAGGACGGCTCACGCCCCTATCAGCCTTTCGCGAGGACGTGCATCAGGCGATCGGAGTGGACGGAAAACCAATGTCCGATCACGTGTATAACTTCATCTTTCTACCTGCATGAAAGCCGGCTCGATTAGTCGCTGCGGCGTTTCGGTTCCGATAAGTGGATCGCCTTGAAGGCCGCCTTGATGAATTGGCTGCCCTGGTCGGTGTCGAAAATCTTCGGCTTGCCGTGCTGCGCCAACGCCTCACTGCCGTTGACGTCCACATCGACCGAGGCAGAATTCCTTCTCCAGCGTGATCGACATCCGCCACGCCAGAACACTCAGGCTGAACCAATCCACCACCGCCGCCAGATAGACAAATCCCCGCGCCATTTGGCTCGACGTGTAGGTCGAGGGTGATGTCGATGGCCCAACGGTGACCGGGGTGGCCTGTGCGCCACTCTTCATGGTGGACGGCTCCTTTCGCTCGATGCCTTCAACAGCTCTGAGCTTGGCGCACAGATGCCACGCAGGGACCGTCGATCTCATCACCTCTCATCGCGGTCGCGGCAGCAATA
>JBBSCP010000058.1:0-16957 GCA_038250135.1 Acetobacterales bacterium
CGCGTGTCGGTGTCGCGCGAAACCCACAACGCGACCCTCGTGCTCGACACACACGTCGATATCCCCTGGCCATCCCCCCCCGATCCGGCTGGCGAGACCAGACGTCAGGTGGATTTCGCGAAGATGCGCGCGGGGGGCATGAATGCCGCGATCTTCATCGCCTACGTCCCGCAAGGCCCCCGCACGCCCGAGGCCCATGACGCCGCCGGCACCAGGGCCGAGGCGATGCTCCGATCGATCGCTTCGACCGCGTCCGGAGGCAAGGATCGGGGCAGGTTCTGCACCTCGGCCGGCGAACTTGCGGCGGCCCATGCGGCCGGGTCGCTGGCGATCATGTGTGCGGTCGAAAACGGCTATGCGATGGGCCAGGACTTGTCTCGTCTGGCGGCATGGCGCCGTCTGGGCGCCGTCTATGTCACGCTGACGCATGATGGCCACAACGACCTGTCGGATTCGGCCCGTCCGCGGGCGGATCTGGGAGATCCTGTGGCGATCCACGGTGGCCTGTCGGCTTTGGGGCGGGAAGCTGTGGTCGAGATGAATCGCGTCGGCCTGCTGGTCGATGTCTCCCATGTGGCCAAGACCGCGATGTTGCAGGCGGCAGCTTTGTCGCGTGTGCCGATCGTTGCTACGCACGCCTGCTGTCGCGCGCTGTGTGATCATCCCCGGAACCTGGATGATGAGCAGTTGGATGCCCTGCGCGATGGCGCCGGGCTGATCCAGATCACGGCGGTTCCGGCGTTCCTGCGCGCGTCGCCGCCCGGCTCCAGAGCGGTGGCGAGCGTCAAGGACTACGTCGATCACGTCGATTATGCCGTCGCACGGATCGGCATCGAGCATGTCGGCCTTTCCTCGGATTTCGACGGCGGTGGCGGTTTGTCGGATTGGAACAGCGCGGCGGCGACGGCTGCCGTGACCGGTGAATTGCTGGGCCGTGGCTATTCCCGCCAGGAAATACGCCTGCTCTGGAGCGGCAACTTCGTACGGCTGCTGCGAACGGCGGAACTCGGGGCACGTGGATGATCAAGGCCCGCGCATGACGGCGAGCGATCCTCGGCTGCTGGACCAGGGTGACGATTGTCCCCCTGGCCCGTTTCGCTGCCCTACTCCGGCCGGATACCGGCGGTGGCCACCACCTCACGCCATCGCGCGATCTCGGCCATCTGGAAGGTGCGATACTCATCGGGCGAGCTCGCCACCACATCGAACCCGATGCCGTTAAGGCGGGCCACATTCTCCGGATGCTGCAGGGCCGCGATGGTGGCCCGGGCGACGTTGCTCAACAGCGGCGCCGGCATGTTGCCCGGTGCCATCACCGCCTGCCAGGAGGTGACGACGAAGTCGGCAAGCCCCTGCTCGATCGCGGTCGGCACGTCGGGCAGCAGGCGGTTTCGTACCGCGCTCGTCACTGCGATCGCGCGCAGCCTTCCGCCCGCAATATGGCCTGCGACCGTGCCGAGGTTCTGGAAGCTCAGCTGGACGTTGCCGGCGATCAGATCGGTGGCCGCGGCCGCGCCACCCTGATAGGGCACATGGACCGGATCGGTTTCGGTCCTGAGTTTGAAAAGCTCCATGGTCAGATGGTCTGACGAGCCGACGCCCGAGGTCGAGTAGCTGGTGCGCCCGCGATTGGTCTTCAGCCAGGCGACCAGATCACGCAGGTTCTGGACTGGCACCTTTTCGGCATTCACCACCAGCACGTTCGGCGTGGTGACCGCGAGCGTGATCGGCGACAATTCCCGTATCGGATCATAGCCGAGATTGGGCCGCAGCGCCGTGTTGATCGCGAAGACGCCAATCGAGCCCACGAACAAGGTGTGGCCATCCGGCGCGCTGCGGATCACCTGGCGCGCCGCGACCTCGCCATTGGCGCCAGGACGGTTCTCGGCAACGACTGGCTGGCCGATGGTCTGGCCCATCCGGTTGGCGATGGAACGTGCCACGATGTCCGATGGCCCGCCCGCCACGAACGGGACGACGATGGTCACAGGGCGCGACGGCCATGCGCTTGACTGTGCCTGGGCTGGGCGGGGCAGAAACGGACCGGCCGCCAGCGTGGAAAGCAGTATCCTGCGATGCATTGTTTTTTTCCTCCCTGAAGGGCGGACATGCTGCCCGGTTTTGGGGGAGCAGCACAGGGGGGAACTGCGCTGGCTGCGGCTACTGGGTGAGCCGCCAGGTTAGGGCCAAACCCACGACGCCTTGGGTTGCGCTGCCGCGCTGGTCGACCAGGGGGCTGTCGGCGCTTTTGCCCAGAATCTGGCCGACCTCGCCGAACAGGCTGGCGGCCCAACGCTGGTTGATCAGCCAGGTCGCACCGCCTGCCACACCGGCGAACCAGTAATTGTCGGGGCTGAAGCGCTGGTAGCCGCTGCGGGCGGCCTGGTCGGTCGTGATTCCGTAGTACGTCTCGGCGAAATCGCGACTGCCCCAGCTCACGCGCGGACCTGTCGAGAGGATCAGGTCTGGCCGGACACTGAACACGCGGTCGATGCGTGCATCCGCCACCAGGCCTGAATGCCCGCCAAAACCCTGTCGGAGTTCAGCCTGGGCGCGCCAGGGTCCATCCGAAAAACTTACGAAAGCACCTGCTTCGCCACTTGGGTCGATATCGCCAAGGCCGCGAAGGGCCTGATTGTCATCCTGGTCACGGCCGAAGCGGAGGCGGGCCACCGGTCCGGCGGTAAAGCCGTTCGATCGCAAAAGGGTGGCGCCAACGCCGTCCCGGAACGACAGAAAAAAGGTGTTGTCGCCGTAGCGGATGTCGGGAGCCAGGATGAACCTGGCGCGCCAGTCATTCGATCCCGGGTAGTCCGGGCCGAAAAACGTGCCCGCGCCCAGCGAGATGCGCCAAGTACTCTCGGCGGGCCGAGAGCCTACTTGGGGAATCGCCTGGGGAGCGAGCCCGGTTTGCGCCAGCGCCGCCCCTATACTCAACAGCGGGGCTGCCATCGTCGCCAAGGCCCACAAAAGAAACCGCATGATGATGGCTTCCCGGTTGCAGATTCTGGGGACCGACCAATGAGTGAGCTTCTCGATCGGGTAAGAGCCAGCCGGTTCTTTCACGGCGGCAGCGCCGTTGCAACCGGCGCCCCTTGGTGCATTCCGGGACGAATCTGGTGGATGGAAGATTGCCGCGCGGCTGAACGCCTGTTTAGCTGACATCCATCCGCTGCCTGGGAGCTTTTATGCAATGACCGACGAGAAGTACCTGCCACTCCGCCGTCGCCATCTGTTGGCCGGCGGCGCGACGTTGCTGGCGACACCCGCGCTGGTGCAGGCGCAGGCTCCTTCCAATTGGCCGAATCGACCGATCCGCCTGATCGTCCCCTTCGCCCCTGGCGGTTCCACGGATGTCCTGGCACGGCTGTTGACGGAGCAGATGGCGCCCCGCCTCGGGCAGCCCTTCATCATCGACAATCGCCCTGGTGCCGGCGCGACGCTCGGCACGGGCATTGGGGCCGACGCTTCTGCCGATGGCCATACCGTGCTGCTGACCGTGATCAGTGCCTTCAGCGTCGGCAGTACCTTGTATCGCGGTCGGATCACCTGGGATCCGGTCCGCAGCTTTGCGCATCTGGGCATGATCCAGTCGGGCTATTACGCGCTCATGGCCTTCCGGAACGCCCCCTTTGGCAATCCTGGGGAACTCGCCGCCGCGGCACGCCGGACGCCCGGGATTCCCTATGCCACATCGGGCGTCGGCTCCCTGCCGCACCTGTTTATGCTGCGGTTCGCCCAGGCCGCGAACATCGAACTGACCCATATCCCCTATCGCGGTGGCGGGCAGGCGGTGACGGATACGATGGCGGGCGTGGTACCGGTCACGCTCGACGGCATCGCCAGCAGCGTCAGTCAGATCCGCACGGGGCAGATCAAGGGCATTGGCATCACCGCCCCGACTCGCCAGACTTCCTTTCCGGACATGCACACCTTCGTCGAGCATGGCCTGCCCGGCTTGGTCGCAGAAGGCTGGGCCGGCATGGCCATGCCAGCCGCGACGCCCAAGCCCATCCAGCAGCGCTTCACGGCTGTGCTCAAGGAGGTCCTCGAACTGCCTTCGATCATCGCCCGCTATCAGCAATTGGCGATCGAAACCGGCACCCGTTTCGGAGACGAAGCGCAAGCCTTCGTGGCGCAGGAGGTCGAAACCTGGCGGCCGCTCGTGCTCGCGTCAGGCGCGACGATCGACTGATCGGATCATGACCACATCACGCCTTCTGGCTTTCCAGAACCTTCTGGGCGGCCGCGCCGACCTCGCCTTCATCCCGCTTTCCACCGACCTGCACTACCTGGCCGGCATCGCCCGCGACATTCCGAAGTACGGCGTCACGCTCCACCCGGGCGATTGGCTGGAAGGCGCCTGGGTGGCGCCGGGGCATGCGCCTGTCCTGGCCCTGCCGCGCATGACGGCGGAATTCGGTGGTCGAGGCGCTGCGTCGGGCATCGATGTGCGCGTGCTGGGGGATTGGGACGATCCTGCGACGCTGGTGCGAGACCTTCTCGCCGGCTTCCGTCTGCCCGCGCGACCTCGCATCGCGGTGAGCGATCGTGCGCATGCCGAGAGCCTGATCCACCTTCAGGCGCTGCTGCCCGATGCGATCTTCGTCTCCGCCACCGCCATCATTCGCGAGCTGCGGCTGATCAAGAGCGCGGCGGAAATTGACCTGATGCGCGAGGCAGGGCGCCGCACCGAGGCCGCTTTCGCGGAGGTATTGCCCAAGCTGCGCTTCGGGATGACCGAACTCGATGTGGTGGCTGAGATCGACTACCAGATGAAGCGTCAGGACAGCCTGGGCCCGACCTTCACGACCACACTCTACAATTCCGGCCCGAACCACCCTCTGCTGCTCGGGCGCCGCCTGGAAAGCTGGAAGCGCCGCATCGAGCCGCCGGTTTCCGTTCTGTTCGATTTCGGCGCGTCGCATGAAGGCCTGTGCTACGATTATGGCCGTACAGTCAGCTTCGGTGCGCCTTCGGCTGAACAGCTAAGGGTGCACGGTCTGGTCATCGAGGCGCAGCGCGCGGGCATTGCCGCGCTGAAGGTCGGCGCGACCTGTGAACAAGTCGATTCGGTCGCCCGCCAGGTCATTCAGGATGCGGGCCTTGGTCCTGCCTTTCGCCATCGGCTGGGTCATGGCATCGGCTGGGACGTCCACGAACCGCCCTTCCTGACCAAGGGCAACAGCACTCCCCTGGTCGAGGGCATGCTCTTCACCATCGAGCCGAGCATCCTGCAGGAGCATGGCTTCAGCGCCCGGACCGAGGATGTTGTCGTGGTACGCCCCGGCGGAGGCGAGCGGCTGACCGCAGGGTTCCAGGAGCTTTTCGTCGTCGATCGATGAGTTGCTGCCGGCGCCAGCTTGCCCGGTCCGCGATGTCCCGATATGCGCGCGGGATCGCAGGGGGACACCAACGTCATGAGCACCGATCTCGACATCGCGCGCGCCGCCACGCTGAAGCCGATCGCCCAGATCGCCGCCAGCGCCGGCATTCCCGAGCAGGCGCTCGAGCCCTACGGCAAGTACAAAGCGAAGATCGCGCCCAACTTCGTGGCAGAGGCCAGCGCGCGCCGTTCTGGCGCCTTGGTGCTGGTCACGGGCATCAACCCGACAGCGGCCGGCGAGGGCAAAACCACCACGACCATCGGCCTCGGCGACGCACTGAATGCGCTCGGCACGCGCACCATGATCGCACTGCGCGAGCCCTCGCTTGGTCCCTGTTTCGGGGTTAAGGGCGGGGCCACCGGCGGCGGTTACGCGCAGGTGCTGCCGATGGAGGATATCAACCTCCACTTTACCGGCGATTTCCACGCCATCACGAGCGCCAACAACCTGCTGTCGGCGATGATCGACAATCATCTGTATTGGGGCAACGAACTCGGCCTCGATCCGCGACGCGTGAGCTGGCGCCGGGCAATCGACATGAATGATCGCAATCTGCGCGACTGCGTGGTCGGCCTCGGCGGCGCGACGCAGGGCGTGGTCCGCGAGGATGGCTTTGACATCACCGTGGCGTCCGAGGTGATGGCCGTTTTCTGCCTCGCCAAGGACCTGGCCGATCTGCAGGCGCGCCTGGGTCGCATCATCATCGGGCGGCGGCGCGACGGCTCGGCCGTGACGGCGCGCGACGTGAAGGCGGATGGCGCCATGGCGGCACTGCTGCGTGATGCGCTCTCGCCCAACCTGGTTCAGACCATCGCGGGCAGTCCGGCGTTGGTGCATGGCGGTCCCTTCGCCAACATCGCGCATGGCTGCAACAGCGTTGTCGCCACGCGGCTTGGCCTCGGACTGGCCGATGTGGTCGTGACGGAAGCCGGATTCGGGGCTGACCTGGGTGCCGAGAAGTTCTTCGACATCAAGTGCCGGCTCGCCGGATTGACTCCCGCCTGTGCCGTGATCGTGGCCACGGCCCGTGCGCTGAAGATGCATGGTGGCGTCGCCAAGGCCGAGCTGGGGCGTGAGGATGTGGCGGCGGTGGAGCGCGGCGTGGTCAACCTCGCGCGCCATGTCGAGAACCTCCACAAATTCGGCGTGCCGGTCGTGGTCGCGCTCAACAAGTTCACCTCCGACACTGCGGCGGAAATCACGGCGGTGCAGGCGGCGATGGCGCGGCTCGATACGCAGGCCGTCCTGTGCACCCATTGGGGCGATGGCGCTGCCGGGGCCATGGAGCTTGGGCGCGCGGTGCAGGCGCGTCTGGCCACGGGTGCTGCGCGTTTCGCACCACTTTATCCGGATGCGATGCCCTTGGCCGACAAATTGCGCACCATCGCGCGGGAGATCTATCGCGCCGCAGACGTCACGTTGCCCGCCGCCGTGGTGCAGAAGTTGCAGCGTTGGCAGGAGGAGGGCTTCGGCCATCTGCCGGTTTGCGTGGCCAAGACGCAGTATTCCTTCAGCGCCGACCCGACCGCGCTCGGCGCGCCAAGCGGGCATGTCCTGCCGGTGCGCGATGTTAGATTGTCGGCCGGCGCAGGGTTTGTCGTGGCGGTCGCTGGCGACATCATGACCATGCCGGGCCTGCCGCGCCGTCCTGCCGCCGAGACGATCGGCCTCAATGCAGAAGGACAGATCGACGGCTTGTTCTGAGGATCATCGGGGGGCCGGCCGCGCTCCGTCGAGGATGAATTCGACCAGCGCGCGCGCCAGGCAGTCGTGAAGTTCATCCGCGATGGTCACGCGCAGGCTCCGGGGCGCGCGTTCGAGGTCGAGGCGTTCGTTCTCGGCCCAGAATTTCATGATCGACCAGCGACTGAAAAACTGCGCGCCGCTCGCTGCCGCGGCCAGCCTGAGCTTGTCGCGGTAGCTTTCCACATCGGCATTGGCGCGCAGGAAGCGCGAAAATTGCGGGTCCATCAGCACCATGTCGGTGCGTTCGCCCCGCGCCGCACGAACGCGCGAAGTCGTTTCCTGGACCATGTCAGCCATGTCATCGGCCGAAAGGCCGCGTGCCGCTTCTACAGTGCCAAGCTGCCAGATCACCAGATGCGGCCGAAGGCCCGGGCCATGCTCCGCCATCAGGCGTGAATGGTCGGCTGCTGTGGTGCCGCGGCCGCCGAAGGTCTGGACCTCGACATTGAGGCCCGGTGTGCGGGCCGAGAGGATACGGACGAAGCGTTGCGGCCAGGTCGCCGAGGGGCTTGAAGTGCCACCGGCTTGCGTGGATGCCGAGCCCACGACCATCACCCGCAGATTGCCGCGTGCCAAAGCGGCGCTGGTACCTGGAAGAGGGCCGGAAACAAGATACTCCGCCGGCGCGCCGCAGCCCGGTCCCTCGGCACGCAAGCCAAGTGGCCACAGACCAATGCCTGCCGCCAAGGCCACAGCAGTCATCCAAAGCGATCGCCCTTTCATGCATCGACCTTAGGTTTCTGCCCCGCGGTGGGCAAGGCCTGTGCCTTGCGCCGTCCGCCGTCGTCATACCAGGCGGAGACAGCGCCCACTCCCAGCATGGCAGCCAACCCGGCCACATTGACCAGCACCTGCATCAGCAGGGAATCCGACATCTCGATCGCGACGCGCCCCAGGAAAGACAGGAAGATGCCGGCGCAAAACACCGGCAGGCTGTGTTGGCCCATCAAAATGAACGACCCGGCCGTTCGCCCGAACAGGAATGCCGCACCGGGCGGCAACAGGTGGCTGATGAGCCAGCACATGATCAGCACGGAGGCGAGGCGCGCGGGGTGCAGCGACGTCTTGTCGATGCTGGCCATCCACCCCGAAAGCCGTTCCGGCATCTCTATGCCACTCGTCGCGCCGTGCCAGAAGAAATTGAGCAGCGCGGCGGCGACAATGAGCAAGACAACCAGCAGCAGCGCGATCCAGCGATTCCAGGGGAAGTGTTGCGAAAGCTTGACCGGGTCGGCGCGGCCCAACCAGATTCCGATGACAAACAGCAGTTGCCAGGCGAAAGGATTGAACGACCAGGACTGGCCGTTCCAGGCGGGCGGCTCGAGCTCGAAGCTGCGGGTGACAACATAGAGCACCGAGGCCCCCGCCAGCATCCAGATCGGCCTGCGAATCATGGGCAGCGTGACCGCAAACAGAGCCAAGACGACGATATAAAGCGGCAGGATATCCAGGAAGGCCGGCTGGTAGCGCAGCAGCAACGCCTCGAGCAGGGCGCGATAGGGTTCCTGTGTGAAGGGGTCGAGCGCCAACTCGTCGAGATAGGCAGCCTGATCGAGTGCGGCAGCCGAAAAGCCGACCTGCGCGGTGAACACCACGAACAGGAAGATGTGCGCGACATAGAGCGTGCCCACGCGCCCCATGACGCGGCCCGCGGCCTGTAGCCAGCCCTCCCGCTCCATGATTCGGCCGTAAGCGATGCCGGCGGCAAAGCCGGCCAGAAGCACGAAGGCTTCTGTCGCGTCACAGAAAGCCACATTGCGCAGCGTCGCGAGGCCGAGCAGATTGCCCGGCGTGTGGTCGATGAAGATGAACCAGAGCGCAAGGCCCCTGAGAAAGTCTACGCGCAGGTCGCGCCCGGGCCTGACGAGGGGAATGAGGGAAATCGCCATGTCCGGTGAGCATCGCGGAGGCAAGGGGCATGGCGCAAGCTTCGCCTGACGATTTGCTGCGGCAAGGCGGCGCGCGCCACGCCCGAGGCGACCTCGATATGGCGGAGCGATTGTACCGCCGCGTTCTGAAGCTGCGGCCGGGCGATGCGAACGCCTTGAATCTGCTCTCGGTTGCGGCACGCCAGCGTGGTGATCTTGTTGCTGCGTTGGCGCTTTCGGCCCAGGCTCTGTCACGCATGCCGCAGAGCCCTGTCTTCCTGGCGAGCCGCGGCGCCACCCTTGCGGAGGCCGGGCAACTCGATGAGGCAGTCGCGACATTCCGCGCCGCCCTGGCGCAGCGGCCTTCGGATGCGACAACGCTGCGCAATTTGGGCCAGGCCTTGTGCGCCAAGGGCGACGCAGCGACGGCGATCCCGATCCTCACCCAGGCCACGCGCCTCGCACCCGAGGCGGCCGAGCCCTGGCTTTCGCTGGCGCATGCCTTGCGCGAGGTCGGCGACGCGGCTGGCGCCATTGCAGCGACGACGCGCCTTCTCGCCTTGCCTGCGGTGCCGCCATCGATCGCCGAACAGGCACGCTTCCTGATGGCAGCGCTCGGCGCGGCCGCAACGCCTGGCCGCGCGCCAGCCCCTTATGTGCGAGACCTGTTCGATCAATACGCGACCCGCTTCGACGCAGACCTTGAAGGCAGGCTGGGCTACCAGACACCGAAGCTGATCGCGGCACTGCTGCAAACCCAGGGAATTTTGCCAAACGGTGAGCGGCGGGTGCTCGACCTCGGCTGCGGCACCGGCCTGTCGGGCGTGGTGCTGAAGCCCTTCGCCCGACGGCTGGAGGGGTTGGACCTCTCGCCCCGCATGCTGGCCCAGGCGCGCCAGCGCGGACTCTACGATGCGTTGCACGAAGCGGACCTCCTGGAATGGCTGCCGCAACATTCCGCAGCCTTCGATCTGATCGCTGCCGCCGATGTACTGAACTATCTGGGCGATCTGGCCCCGGCCTTCGGCGCCCTCGCGAAGGCGTTGCGCCCGACGGGCCATACGGTCTTCAGCCTGGAAGTGGGGGAGGGGCAACCCTTCGCGCTCGGCCCCGGTCTTCGCTATCGGCATGATCCCGAGCATGTGCTGGCGCTGGCCAGGGCCTCCGGCCTCACGCCCTCGGGGCAGGTACGTGCGGTGCTGCGGTACGAGCAGGGGGCGCCGGTGGCGGGTTTGCTCCTGCTTCTGACGCCTGCCCGCGCAACCATCTGAAACGCCGGCCACATCCGGCGACATGCGATGCAGTACGACTGAAAGGTTCGGCCATCATCCTGCATGGGTCGTCGCCGTCCGCAATCAAGCTGGCCGGCGGTTGTCTTCCCCTGCTGCACTATCCGCTCGCTTTGCATCAAGGTGAGCGGATAGTGCAGTATATTCAATCGCTTCCAGAGCACGAGATCGATCCGAAAGGATCGAGCGTGCTCTGGCTCGATCGCCGGTTCGGCACCTTGCTGTGGCAGGTGGCCAGGCCCGCGAGGCTCAGGGCGCCGGATGCCGTCTACGACACGGTGCGCCCCTTGTCGGACACGGCATGCGCCTGCTGAATCCTCGCCCAGCGGTGGCGCGCCATCATGGCTGGCCGGGCGTGAGCAGCGAGCGTGCCAGCGCCGTGACGTCGCGCGCCGCAGGACTGCCCGGATGCCGTGTCAGCAACGGCGTCTGGTGACGGATGGCATCCGGCACCTTCGGATCGCGCCGCAGAACGCCAGCCAGCGGCACGGGGCGGTTGAGGAAGCGGCGCGTCGCCATCTCCAGCGTGGCGTGCACCTGCAGACCGGCCGCCATGCTCGGCGCGAAATTCACCACCAGGCGTGCCGCCGCCTGTGGCGCGTCCTGTGCGTGCAGCTTCAGCACGGCATAGGCATCCGTCAGGCTTGTCGGTTCCTCCGTGGCGACGACAAGCAGCAGGTCCGCCTGCGCGGCGAGGCGACGCTGAGGTGCCTCCACGCCGGCGCCGAGATCGACCACGACATCGTCCCAGGCCGAGGCCAGGCGTTGCGGCAAGGCGATGATTGCCTCGAGGGCCGCGCCAGACAGCCCGGCGAGCGCACCGGAGCCGGCGCGCCCCGGCAGCAGGTGGAAGCCGCTACCATGCGCGATGACCACATCCTCAGCCCGCGCGCGCCCGGCGATGACCGCCGATAGATCCCGCTTTGGCGCCAGGCCGAGTTGCACATCGGCATTGGCCAGCCCGAGATCGGCATCGAACAGCAGCACGCGCCGCCCGGCGTCGGCCAGCGCCTGCGCCAGCGTGATCGCCAGCCAGGTCTTGCCCACGCCGCCCTTGCCGGAAGCTACCGCGATGACGCGCCCCTTCAACTTGCCGCTCCCCTTTGCAGTCGCTCCGCCAGCCAGTCGGGCGTGATGGGTGCCAGCCCATCCGCGGCCTCTGCCCCGATGCCGGCCTCCGTCAGCGCCAAGCCGGCTGCGGCCGCACTCAGAACGCTGCCCAGCCTGCGCGCCATGTCGAGCCGCGTAGGCAGCAGGTGCCGGCACCCCAGCAGGCTGAAGGCGCGGGCAGTTTCCGCGGCCTCCTCGGCATCGAGGCCGGCCGGGAGGACCAGAATGGGCGTTCCTTGCACGGCCTCCAGCAATGTCGCCAGGTGTCGTGCGGCGGCCGGGTCGAACGGGTTGCAGCCGGGCAGATCGACGATCACCGGCTGTCCTTCTGGCCGCCGCTGCATGGTCTTGCGGAGGGAAGACGCGGTGGCGGCCACGGCCAGGGGCAGCCCGAGCACGCGCGCAAAGGCGGCGAGTTGCTCGGTAGCGCCCGCACGACGTCCATCCGCCGTGACCAGCAGCGGTCGAAGCCCTTCCATCACCCAGCGAGTCGCAAGCTTTGCGGTGGTGAGGGTCTTTCCCGCGCCGGGTGGGCCAACCATCAGCAAGGGTGGGTCCGGCATCGGTTGAAAGGCGAGATTGCCGGCAAGCGCCCCCGCGAGGCTTCCGCTCGCCAGGGAGACCGCCAGCAACAGCGGCACATTGTGCCACGCCAGGGCTGGCGGAATGGCGGTTATCCCGGGGGCAGCATCCGGGGCGATCATCAGCGGCTCATCGTCCGGCGCCTCGCCCGCCGTCACCTCGACGCCACCATTGACCCGCCGTGTGGAGAGGATGACGGCCTCATCCCCGAGCGCGGCGCGAAGCTGCGCCAAAGCGTCCGACATTCGTGCGGCCCGCACCACCTTCAAGCGCATGCGCTAGACCGTGCCTATGGTGCGGATGCGCACGCGCGGGTGGACCTCATTATGCGCCAGCACCGATGTCGCCGGCCGGAAGCGTTCCACGACGGCGCGCACATGCGCGCGGATGCTGCCCGAGCAAACGAGGACGGCAGGTTCACCCGCACCCGCCGCGGCATCGAAGGCGGCACGCAGCGCATGCATGAAGGCCGAGAGCCGTGAAGGCTGCATGGCAAGTTGCTTCTCCTCGCCAGGCCCGATCAGGGCTTCGGCAAAGGCCTGCTCCCAATCATTCGACAGGGCGATGATGGGGATGTGGCCGGCAGGCCCACGCGCTGCGTCGGAGATCTGGCGCGCGAGGCGCGTTCGCACGGCGGCCAGCATCGGCGCGAGGCTTCGCGCACCGCCCGCCGCGGCCTCCTGCACGCCTTCGAGGATCGTGGGCAGGTCCCGTATGGACACACGTTCGCCAAGCAGCCCCTGCAGCACACGCTGCACGGTGCCGAGACTTGCCTGCGCCGGGATGAGTTCATTGACCAGACGCTTGTGCTCCGGCGGCAATTCGTCGAGCAGCTTTTGGGTTTCCGCGAAGGAGAGCATCTCGGCCATGTTCTCCCGCGTCACCTCGGTCAGGTGGGTGGCGAGCACGCCGACGGCATCGACCACGGTGCATCCCATGGCCAGCGCCTCCTCGCGGTGCACCTCCTCGATCCAGGCGGCGGGCAGCCCGAAGGTCGGCTCCTTCACGCGCTCGCCCGGCAGCGGCGGCGGATTGCCCGAGGGATCGATTGCGAGATGCATTGGCGGCTTGAGGCTGCCGCGCGCGGCCTCGATCTCCTTCACGCGAATGACGTAGGTGTCTGGTGGCAGTTGCAGATTGTCCTGGATGCGAACGCTGGGCAGCACGAAACCCATCTCCTGGGCGGTTTGCCGACGCAGGGTGCGGATCTGCTCCGAAAGGCGCGCGGCGTCTCCTGCCGCCAGGCTGAGCAGGCCGTAGCCGAGTTCCAGTCGCAGCAGGTCGATGCGCAACGCGTCGCTGGCCGGAGGTTCCTGCGGCGGCGCGGGTCTTGGCAACTCGGCGATGGCGCGGGCCAAATCCGCCTTGTGCTGGGTCCAGGCGCCATAGCCGGCAGCGGCCGCCAAGATCACGAAGGGCAGGAGTGGCATGCCCGGCATCAGCCCCATCAGCATCGACGCACCGCCGGCAATGGCCAGGGGCTTCGCGCCACCGAGTTGCAGCGCGAGCGCCTGGTCGGCGCGACCCTCAACGCCGCCCTTGGTCACCACGATACCCGCGGCCAGTGACACGAGCAGGGACGGGATTTGCCCGACCAGGCCATCGCCGACCGTCAGAACGGAGAAGGTCGTGACCGCGTCGGAGAAAGGCAGGCCATGGCGCAGGGTGCCGATGGCGATACCGGCGAGCAGGTTGATCAGCGTCGTCACTAGGCCGGCGATGGCGTCGCCACGAACGAATTTGGCGGCACCGTCCATCGCGCCGTAGAAGGCGCTTTCCTCCTCCAATTCGCGGCGGCGACGCCGGGCATCTTCCTCGGTGATCACGCCTGCGGAGAGGTCCGCATCGATGGCCATCTGCTTGCCGGGCATGGCATCGAGGCTGAACCGCGCGGCAACTTCGGCGATCCGGCCCGAGCCCTTCGTCACAACCACGAAGTTCACGAGGAGCAGGATGGCAAAGACGATCAGGCCGACGAGCACGTCGCCGCCCATGAGGAAGCCGCCAAAGGCATAGACAACCTGGCCCGCGGCCTGCGGGCCTTCATGCCCGCCGGTCAGGATGGCGCGCGTCGTTGCGACATTGAGCGCAAGCCGCAGCAGGGTGGACAGCAGCAGCACGGTCGGGAAGCTCGTGAAGTCGAGAGGGCGCCGCATGAAAAGCGCCACCATCAGCACCAGCACCGAGGTCGTGATCGACATCGCAATGCCGCCGTCGAGCAGCCAACCCGGCAGGGGCACGACCAGAACCGCAACCAGCAGTATCACACCGAGCCCGAGGACGACGTCGCCCGTGAGGCGCAACCGTGAGAGCCAGAGCGGCATGGCGAACGCGTTCATGGTTCAGCCATAGACCGGCAGGGAGAGCGGGCCTTGGCCTGGGGCGGGCGTCACCGGCAGCCCCGAGGCGCGGTAATCCTGGAGCTTGTTACGCAGGGTGCGGATCGAAATTCCGAGAATTTCCGCCGCACGCGTGCGATTGCCGAGGCAGTGCGACAGGGTCTCCAGGATCAGGTCGCGCTCCACCTCCTCCATCCGGCGCCCGACAAGCGGTGCGATGCGGTTGGCTGCAGTGGTGGGGGGCGCCGACGCCGCGCTGTCGGTGGTTGGCGTGGCTGGCGCCCCGCTGACACGAACCGGGGCGAGTTCGATCGCCTCGGGGCTGATCTCCCGCCCTTCCGCGAGAAGCACGGCGCGGTGCATGGCGTTTTCGATCTCGCGCACATTGCCTGGCCAGGGATGGGCCATCAGGGCGGCGCGGGCCGCCGTCGAGAGGGGCCGGACCGGCACGCCGTTCGCCCGCGCAAAGCGCAGGCAGAAATGCTCGGCGAGTGGCATGATGTCCGCTGGCCGATCACGCAGCGGCGGCAGCCTCAGCGAAACGACGTTCAGGCGGAAATAGAGGTCCTCCCGGAAGCGCCCTCGTGCGACTTCAGTGACGAGGTCCCGATTGGTCGCTGCCAGCAGTCGCACATCAACCTTGACCGGCGCCGTGCCGCCCAGCCGATCGACCTCCCGCTCCTGGATGGCGCGCAACAGCTTGGCCTGGAGCCGCGGGTCCATCTCGCCGATTTCGTCGAGCAGCAGCGTGCCGCCATCGGCCTGTTCGAACTTGCCGCGACGCGCGGCGACGGCGCCCGAAAAGGCACCTTTCTCGTGGCCGAAAAGTTCGCTCTCCAGCAGGGATTCCGGAAGCGCTGCACAGTTCAGGGCCACGAAAGGGCCACGTGCGCGGCGGCTCGTCGCATGGATGTGCCGCGCCAGCACTTCCTTGCCCGTGCCGCTCTCGCCGGCAATCAGCACGGAGGCATCGGCGCGGGCGATCTGTGACGCGCGTGCCAGCAGCGTGGTCATGGCGGGGTCGAGCGCGATCGGGCCTTCGACCACGGGTTCGGCTCCCGCGGCCTGCAGCATGGCGATGATGAGATCGACATCAGGGGGCAGCGGCAGGAAATCGCGGGCGCCGGCCTCGATCGCCCGCACCGCAGCGTCGGCGTCTTCGGCGCGACCGCAGGCGACGACCGGGCAAGCGATCCGCTCCGTCGCCATGGCCTGCACGAGCCAGGCGACATCGTGACGCAGGTCTGCGAGTACGAGATCCGCGCCCTCAGCGCGCAGGCGAGCCAGACCCGCCACAGCGCCGTCCGCATAACCGAGCCGGGCGCCGCGGGTGATCGCAATTCGTGCTGCCGCGCCAAGTTCGCCTTCGAGCGAGCCGATGATGAGCAGTCGTGCCATCTGGCTCAGCCTCCACGATCCGCTTTGACGATTTCGGTCATGGTCACGCCGAGCCGATTGTCATCCACCATCACGACTTCACCGCGCGCGACGAGGCGATTGTTCACGTAGATGTCGACCGCCTCGCCCAGCTTGCGGTCCAGCTCCACGACCGCCCCTCGGCCAAGCTTGAGCAGCTGCGACACCTGCATCGTGGCACGCCCGAGAACGGCACTGACCTGCACCGGTATGTCGTAGACCGCATCGAGGTCGCGCGGGGCGCTGCTGCTGCTGCCCTGCTGCGCCTCATTGGCGGGAACCGCTTCGAAGCCATCCTGTCCGTTCATGTATTCTGCTCCAGCCCGTCGATTTCAAAGCCAGCTTCGCGTAGCGCGTGATGCACGGCGCTGCGGCGCCGGGACAACGACACAATGCGTCCGCCCTCCCGCCAGGTGAGCGCTGCATCGCCGAGCGGCAGCGCCACATCGCCGATCACCGGTGGGCCGTGCGATGGCATGCGCTGCGTGATGGTGGCGACGAGTTCGGGTGACACGCGCAGTTCCGCCTCCGGCCGATCGACAATGGCTGCGAGCAGCGGCGTCATGGTATTGACGATGATCGTTGCAGCATCGCGCGCCACGGTCCGTGCGAGGACGAGATCCATGGTGGTGAACAGCAGCCGCGCCAGCGCCTCGGCCGATTGCTCGGATGCCTCGCGACCAGCACAGGATGCATTCTGCAACGAAATGGCGATGGCGTCGAGGCAGCGTGCGGCATCGGCCTCGATGGAGCGGGCCCTGGTCGCCTCACCCTCCTCGCGCCCGTCGATCAGCCCGCGAGCATAGCCCGCGGCTTCTGCCTCCTCGCGGATCGCGGCGAGCAAGGCGGGATCGGGTGGCGGTAGCGGTGGCGGCGTCTTCGGCCGAGACAGATCGGGCAGGGCGAGGGCCAATCTCATGAGATCATCTCATCGTCGCGGCCGTCACTCATCTGGATCTGGCCCTGAGCCGCGAGGTCCTTGGCGGCGCTGACGATCAGCGCCTGCGCCTCATCCACCTCCCGCAGCTTCACCGGCCCCAGGCCGGCGAGATCATCCTTCAACAGCTTCGAGGCGCGCTCGGACAGATTGCGGAAGAACATATCGCGCAACGGCTCCGAAGCGCCCTTGAGCGCGAGTGTCAGCTTGTCCTTCGGCACGGCGCGCAGCAGCACCTGGATGCCCGGACCATCGAGGCGCTGCAGATCGTCGAAGGTGAACA
>JBBSCP010000059.1:0-16935 GCA_038250135.1 Acetobacterales bacterium
CCGCGGGGGCGAGCCGCGCGGCCTCCGCCAGCATTACGCCGTTCCAGCCCACCGCGGTGATGCCCATCAGCAGCCCCGCGCCGAGCACGACCATGCCGGGCCAGTCCATGCCGGGCCAGCCCATGCCGGGCCAGCCCATGCCGGGCCAGTCCGTGCCCGCGGCGGCAAGTGCGAGGGTCGCCACCAGCGTACCGGCGCCGCACAGCACCAGCACAGGGCGCGCCCCGAAGCGGTCCGCCAGCAGCGCCCAGCCGATGCGCCCGGCCACGCCGCCCGCCTGCGCGATGGCGAGCCGCAGCCCGGCCTCGGCCAGCGGCACGCCGAGCCCCGTCACCTGGAAGGCAACGAAGAAGGTCGAGAAGCAGAACTGCGTGATGCCATAGGCCGAGGCCATTACGGTGAGGCGCGCCAGCGCCGGGTCCCGCCGCAGCATGGCGAGCGAGGCGGCGGCCTCGCGCAATATGGCGCGCGAACCGGCGCGGCCGGCGGCGGGGTCGCGCTCGGCGTCCAGCGCGGCGCGCAGCGGCTGCATGGCGAAGGCCACGAGGAAGGCGGCCGCCGCCATGGTCAGCACGCCGGCCCGCCAGCCGGCATGATTCGCGATCAACGGCGCGCTGGCCGCCACCACCATCGCACCGAGCGGTACGCCGCATTGTTTCAGGCTGAACACCAGGGCCCGCCGGCGCGGCGGCGTGCGGGCGGCAACCAAATGGCTGCTGCCCGGCGTCACCGGCCCATGGCCCAGCCCGGCGACGAAGGCCGAGAGCGCCAGGGCCAGCGGATGCGCCAGCGCCGCCAGCGCGATGCCCAGGCCCACCAGCAACAGCCCGCCCTGCAACACCCGCACACCCCCCCAGCGGCGGATCAGCGGGCCTGTCATCGGCCCCGTCACAAGTGCCCCGGCATAGACAAGGCCGGTATGCAGCCCGGCCAGGCTGGCGGGCAGGCCGGTCTCGGCGGCGATGGCGGGGGCGAGGACCGGCACCGTCAGGAACCCGCCCATGCCGGCGACATGCACCGCCAGCAGCGCCAGCAGGATCGACCGTAGGGGGGGAGCGGGTGGGATCACGGGCGTCCATCCTGTTCCCGCTTTGGTTGCACCGCAACATGCCCCACGGCCGATGAAGGGTTGACCACGAGGCCCGTGGCGCGCTTCACCCCCGGCATGCCCGCATTTCTTCGCCTTCTGGCGCTGCTGCTGACGCTCACGGCCCCGGCCCTCGCCCCGGCCCAGGCCCAGGCCCAGGCCCAGGCCCCGGTACCGGCTCCGACGCCGGCCGCCTCCCTCGCCCCGAACACCGACCTGCAACGGCTGATCGAGGCGCTGCGCGACGATGCCCGCCGTGCCGAGCTGCTGCGCGCCCTGGAAGCCCAGGTGGCCAACCCCGCAGCCGTGCCCGAGGCCCCCTCCCCGGTGGCGGAAATCCTTGCGCCCAACACGTTGGGCGCGCAGCTGCTGACCGGCGCCTCGCAGCGCCTGCAAGCCCTGACGGAAAGCCTGGTCACCGCCGCGCAGGCGCTGACCGACCTGCCCGGCGTCGCCTCCTGGGCCGCCGGCGTGGTGCGGGACCCGGTCACGCAGGTGCGCGTGATGGACGCCGCCTGGAAGCTCGCCTTGCTGTTCGGCCTTGGCCTGCTGGCGGAATGGCTGACCACCCGCGCGCTGCGGCGCTGGTCCGCGCGGCTTGACTCCCTCGCCCCCGAGGAGGGCGATGGATGGACCTGGGTGAAGCGCGTGCCGCTGGTCGCCGCACGCTTCGTGCTGGACCTGACCCCTGTCGCGGCCTTCGCCGTGATCTCCTACGGCATGATCGGCTTCGTTCGCCCGCTGCCGACCACTGAGCTCGTGCTGCTCACCGCCAACAATGCCTACATGGCGCTGCGCGCGCTGATGGCGGGCTCACGCGTGTTGTTCTCGCCCGCCTCGGCGCATCTGCGGCTGATGCCGGCCTCGGACGAGACGGCGGCCTATATCACCATCTGGATCAGGCGCATCGCCGTTGTCGGCATCTCCGGCTACGCGGTGGCCGAGGCCGGGCTGCTGTTCGGCCTGCCTTGGTCGGCCTATGACGCCGTGCTGCGGCTTTCGGCGCTGATCGTGTCGCTACTGCTCGTCATCGTCGTGCTGCAGAACCGCGGCGGCATGGCTGAGGCGCTGCGCGCGCCCGACCTGCGGGAGGGCGAGGCGAAGCCCGACCGCATGCGCCTGCTGTTCCGCAGCCTCCGCGACCGTGTGGCAGATGTCTGGCACCTGCTGGCGATCCTGTGGCTGCTGGCGCTGTGGGGCGTCTGGGCGCTCGAAGTGCGCGACGGGTTCGAGCGGCTGATCCGCGTCTCCGCCGTCACCCTGCTCATTGTGGCACTCGCCAAGGGCGCGGATGAGCTGATGCGCCGCGGCCTGGTGCGCAGCTTCCAGATCAGCGCCGAGATGGCGCGCCGCTACCCGGGGCTGGAGACGCGGGCGAACCGCTACATGCCGGTGCTGAAGGGCCTCGCCACCGGCTTCATCGCGGTGATGGCGCTGCTGTTCCTGCTCGAGGCCTGGGGGATCGACGCCTTCGCCTGGTTCGGCCGCGGCAAGCTCGGCGCAAGGCTGCTGTCTTCGCTGGTGTCGATGGGCGTGACGATCCTGGTCGCGGTGACGGTGTGGGAGCTGACCAACGCCGCCATCCAGCGCTATCTGAATCGCCTGGCGCGTGATGCGCAGGCGGCGCGTTCGGCCAGGGTGCGCACGCTGCTGCCGATGCTGCGCACCGTGCTGTCGGTGTCGATCGTGCTGTTCGTGGCGCTGAACGTGCTGACCGAGATCGGCGTGAACGTTGCGCCCTTGATCGCCGGCGCCGGCGTGGTGGGCCTCGCCATCGGCTTCGGCTCGCAGACCCTGGTGCGCGACGTCATCACCGGGGTCTTTCTGCTGTTCGAGGATGCGGTGGCGGTGGGCGATGTGGTGCAGGTGGGCGGGCTGTCGGGCGTGGTGGAACAGCTTTCCATCCGCTCGATCAAGCTGCGCTCGCTCGATGGCAGCGTGCACATCATCCCGTTCAGCGCCGTGACCACGGTCACCAACATGACGCGCGACTTCTCCTTCGCCGTGCTCGACGTGAACGTCGCCTATGGCGAGGACACCGACCGCGTGGTGGGCGTACTGCGCGAGGTCGGCGCGGAGGTGCGCGCGGACCCGAAATTCGGCCCGCAGATCCGCGACGACCTCGACGTGCTGGGGGTGGAGCGGCTGGCCGATTCCGGCGTGACGATCCGCGCCCGGATCAAGACCGAGCCGGCCTCGCGCTGGTCGGTGGGGCGCGAGTTCAACCGCCGCATCAAGCAGCGCTTCGATCGGCTGGGCATCGAGATCCCCTATCCGCACCAGAAGCTGGTGATTGAGCGCGAGGCTGCTCGCCACCCGATTGAGGAGGGGGAAATCGCCGACATCCTGCCGAAGAAGCCCGGCGGCTGACGGCCGGACTGTCGCTGACGCGTGAAGATGTCGGCTGGATAAGCCAAGTCGAATGTCCTCTTTAGTTTTTTCAGTGGCGCTTTTGGGGTGCGGCGGGCGTGCTGTTTTGGGTCATGCGGCCGCTGGATGGTCTACGCGATGGGCTGCCAGCGCGCCGGGGCCGGCGGCGTCGAAGTGGGCCGGGCAGCGCGGGCCATCGAAGATCAATAGCCGGCCATCGGGCTGCTCACACACGCGAACCGTGGCACCGACATGATGGTGGCGAGGCGCCTGTTGCGAAATTCGCCGCGACCTACCGCGCCAGGCCAGGCAGTTGTCGTGCCCGACCCGGCGATCCTCCTGCACGCACAACGTGTCGGCCAGATCCGGTCCGGCACCGGCGACGAAGGCCTTGCCCACCTCGGCCGCCGGCACGCCGCAGCGGCCATTGAACTCGCCCACGAAGACGTCGCGCAGATACCGGCTCGCCGCCAAACAGGCCACGCCGAGCGATGGTCTGCGCCAGCCCCCCGAAACACGACGTCGTATCCTCCCGCTCGGTCAGGAAGATCGAGGCGATCTGGCCGGCCATGTCGTCGAATGTGACAATCAGGTCCCGATTCTCCGGCGTATCGGGCAGCCAGGCATGGGTCGAGCCATCCTGTCACAGCAGCATGCCCGGCAGCGGCCGGCGCTCGCGCTTCTTGCGATGCACGCCACGCCGGGCGGCCTTGCGCACCAGCCCCGCCGCCTGCAACGCCGAAGGGGTGCCAAAGGGGTGACGAAGCAGCAGAGCTTGTCGTTGCCCTCTGCGATCAGCACGCCGTGGAAAAGCTTGACCGTGAAATCCGAACGCGGTCCGGATACAGCCCGCCCATCCGACCGAGCTCGGCCGCGCGCCCTCGTCATCGAAGCGTACGCGGCGAAACTGCCAACCACCGACACCCGGAAGCTCGCACGCCGCATCGGTGCCGATCGAACACCGTCGAAAACGCTCGAGCGCCTCATCGATCCGCGAACCGCCGGACGCTGTCGCGCGCCGCCCCGGCCGAGCCGCGCCATGCTACGCCCCTGGCGCATCGGCCAAATCCTCGGGCCGGCATTGCCCGAGGACGCCCAACTGCGCCGCCAGGTCTCGCAGCGCGGTGCGCAGCCCTTCTTCCAGCACCGGATGATAGAAGGGCATGGCGAGCGCCTGCGGCACGCTCAGCCGCTGCTGTACAGACCAGGCCAGCAGATGCGCCATGTGCTCGGCGCCGGGACCGAACATTTCGGCGCCGATCAGCGTGCAATCGGTGGTCGATGCATAGACGCGCAGCAGGCCGCGGTTGCGCGCCATGACGCGCGCACGCCCCTGGTTCTCGAAGGAGACCTGGCCAATCGCATGGGCGCCGGCGGGCAGCAGGTCGTGGCGCAGCCCTGCCATCGCCATCTGCGGGTCGGTGAAGGCGATGGCGAGTGGCGTGCGCCGCACGGCACGCTGCACAGCCGGCCACCGCATCGCGTTGGCGCCGGCGATTCGCCCCTCGTCTGCGGCTTCGTGCAGCAGCGGGATGTCACCGGCAACGTCGCCGGCCAGGAAGATCGGCGCATCGCCGCATTGCGCGGTGCCGGGATCGGCGGCCGGCAGGCCCGCCTGGTCGAGGGCGAGCCCGGTCGCCGCCAGGTTCAGCCCGGCGACATTCGGCCGCCGCCCTGCCGCGACCAGGACGCGCGCAAAGCGTTCCTCCTGCTCGGTGCCGTCGATGTCGCGCCAGCGCAGCCGCAGGCCGCCGGCCTCGGGCGTCGCCGCCAGCATCTGCGTGCCGAGGCGCAGGTCGAGTTCGGCGCTGAGGTCGCGCCGGGCCACACGTGCGACCTCCGGGTCGGTGAGTGGCCCGACCGCCTCTGCGGGCGAAAAGAAGGCGACACTCACGCCGAGGCGCTGCATCGCCTGGCCAAGTTCCAAGGCGATCACACCGGCGCCAATCACCGCGAGGCTCTCAGGCAGGTCGGGCAGGTCAAAGACATCGTCGCTGGTCAGCAGATGCGCGCGCACGGCCTCGAAGGGTGACGGCACGAAGGGTGTGCTGCCGGTCGCGACGATCACCGCGCGGGCCTTGACGCACGTATGGCCGCCGACCTCGAGCGTGGTGGGGCCCGTGAAGCGCGCCTGGCCGAGCAGCCTTTCCTCGGCCGCGATCGCCTCGGTGTCGGTGACGACGAAGCCGACGAAGCGGTCGCGTTCGCGCTGCACGCGGGCCATCACCGCTGGGCCGTCGATGCGCGCGGTGGCGGGCAAGCCGAACTGTGCGGCGCCGGCCACGGCGTGCGCCACCTCGGCGGCGGCGATCAGCAGCTTTGAGGGCATGCAGCCGACGCGTGCGCAGGTTGTGCCGTAGGCGCCGCCCTCGATCATCAGCGGGCGCCCACCCTGTTTCTCGACTTCGCGTCGCGCATTCAGACCGGCCGTGCCGGCACCGATGATCGCGACATCCACATGCCTGGTGTCCATGCCTCTTCCTCCGTTACTTAATCACAATATATTTGCTGCGGCTGCGACGCCGTTGGCCTTCATGATCGCCGTATGGATGTCGAGCGGCTTTTCCATACGGGAAGGGGCGCCTGTCGGCTTGAGAGTGCAATTTTCAACGGCGGCGGCCGCGATACCTTCCGGCGAAAAACGCGAAGACTCCTGTCACCAAACCGAGGGCCAGGATTGCGAGCGCCACGCTTTCCAATTCTTCGCCGACAAGCCGGTCGCCGAAATGAGTCAGGAGAAAACTTATCGGCACGATGCCGGCCAGCGACGCGAGGGCGAAGCGCCACGTCGCCAGCGGCGTCAATCCGGCAGCGTAACTCACCAGATCGAAGGAGACGAAAGGTAGCAATCGCAGGCCGAACACCAGCAGCATCAGACGGTTCTGGGATCCTAAAAGCCCGACGGACAGCCTGTCGCCGAACCAACGCTGCATCGCCTCGCCGCCAAGGACGCGGGCGATCCCAAAGGCCGTCAAGGCACCCGCTAATGCGCCTGTGGTGACGTATACTGTTCCCCAAATATGCCCATAGGCGGCTCCAGCCGCCAATGCGATCGGGGCGCTGGGCAATGGGCTTACGACAATGGCCAACGCCATGAGTCCCATCAGGGCAACCGGCCCGAGCCACCCCACATCCCGGACCCATCGATGCAGTGCCTGCGGGTCCGTCAACAACAAAGCGAGTTCGGTTTTGGTGAATAGCACGTACAGGAGCGCGATGGCGGCAGCGCCGACAAACAGCACGACCATTCGCCGCCAGGGAAATTCTCGCAGGTTCATTCACTGTCCCTCTGAGGTCCGCGTATAGCTCAAGAGCCCTCCCGGCGGGTCTTCACTTTATGTGCTTTTTCCTCGTCGCGCCGGCAGGCTGCATCGCGGTGACTCTCAAACGCATCCTGCCCAAGGCGCCGACCTGCTCGCGTGCTCGTTTTGCCGCTTGAACCACCAAGATCGAAACCCGGTCGATCAACGGCGACCTCATCGCCGAAGCATCGCCAGGTAGCAGACGCCCTAATCGACGATGAGGACAACCTGGGGCGCCCAACGCCCAACCCCCAACCACGGAAGGCGCTGCCGGCGCGGGGTTGCTGCGGCTGTATGGGAGCAGTGTCCACTACTGCCCCGTCCGGTGCCTCGTCCACCGAGGGCGGCATGAGGAAACCGCTGTCGCGGTCGACCGGGTGGAAGCTACTTACGCAGAGCGAATCCGGCGGGGGGAAGCGAAGCGGCGGCTGCGGATTCTGCCCCTGGCAAAGGCGGCGCGTTAAGTCCAACAGGCTTCCAGCGCGCGCACCTTCATGGCATCAGCAACCCCGGCAGCCAGGTGGTCAGCGGCGGCCAGAGCGTGATGGCGATCAGCACGCCGACCAGCGGAATCAACCAGGGCAGGATCGCCCGGCTCATACGCTCGAAAGACACGTCCGCGATGCGGCTGGTGATGAACAGCACCACGCCCACCGGCGGCGTGATGGTGCCGATCATCAGGTTCAGCACGAAGATCACGCCGAACTGGATCGGGTCGATGCCCAAGCCGATCGCCGCCGGCACCAGAATCGGGATCAGAATCAGCATCGCCGCCAGCGCCTCCATGAAGCAGCCGACGAACAGCAGCAGCAGGTTCACCATCAGCAGGAACACCAGCGGGTTGCCGATCGCCTCGATCAGCCAGGGCGCTGCGGTCTGCGGCACGCGTGACAGCGACAGGCACCAACCCAGAGCGCCGGCGCACATCACCAGTGCCAACACCACGCCGGTGGTCTCGGCCGTTTCGGCGGCGATGCGCGGCAGGTCACGGATCTCGAAGTCGCGATAGACGAACAGGCCGAGGATCAACGCATAAACCGCGGCGACGCCCGCCGCTTCGGTCGGTGTGAACCAGCCCGAGAGCATGCCACCGAACAGCAGGACCGGCGTCATCAAGGCCCAGAAGGCGGCGCAGAAGGCGCGCCAGACGCCGCCCAGCCCGGGGAATGGGTGGCGCGGCATGCCCCGTCTTCGCGCCAGTTCCGAGACCATCAGCATCAGCGCGCCTGCCATCAGCAGGCCGGGGATGATGCCGGCGAGGAACAGCCGCCCGATCGAGACGTCGGCCGAGATGCCGTAGATGACCATCGGCAGTGAGGGCGGAATGATCGGCCCGATGGTGGCCGAGGCGGCGGTGATGGCGGCGGCGGTCTCGGCATCATAGCCCTCGTCCTTCATTGCCTTGATCTCGAGCGTGCCGACGCCGCCCGCATCGGCGACCGCGCTGCCCGACATGCCCGCAAAAATCACGCTGGCCAGGATGTTGGCGTGGCACAGCCCGCCGCGCAGCCAGCCAACTACCGCGGTGGCGAAGGCGAAGATGCGCTTAGTAATGCCGGCCGAGTTCATGATGTTGCCCATCAGGATGAACAGCGGCGCTGCGAGGATGGGAAAGGAATTGGCCGCTTGCGCGATCTTCTGCGGCACGATCGAGGGCGTGATGCCGCCGAGCGTCACGAAGGCGAAGGCCGCGAGCCCCATCGAGGCGAACAGCGGCACGCCGAGCAGCAGCGCCACCACCCAGACCGCCAGGATCTCCAGCATCAGGGATACCATGCGGCGCTCACAGCGGCTTTTCGCCCGAGCCCAGCGGGCCGCCGCGCCACGCCGCGGCGCCCTCGGCCAGCGCCTGCAGCACCAGCGCCGCCCCGGCCGGCAACAGCGGCAGATACAGGAAAGCGGCTGAGACCGGCAGGCTGACGGTGTCGAGGTCCCAGTTGCGCTCCACCAGTGTCACGCCGTGCCACACCAGCAGGCCGCCGAACAGCGCGACGCTGGCCTGGATCAGCACCTCCGCCGCGCGCCGTGCCACGCCGGGCAGACGGTCGAGCAGCACGGTGATGCGAATATGCGCGCGTCGCCGCGCCGCCAGAATCCAGCCCAGCAGCGCGAGCCACACCATCAGGTAGCGCGCGCCCTCATCGGTCCAGGACAGCGGCTCGTTCAAGGCGCGCATCACCACGCCGAGCACGATGACGCCCAGCAGCGACAGCAGCACGACCACCAGCGCCCAGCGCGTCGCGCCATCGGCGGCGCGCCGCAGGCTCAGCATGGGCGGCTCACATCGCCGCCAGGCGTTCGAACATCCCGCGTCCCCAGCGCGCCTCAAAGCGCGCCGGCACGGTGGCCAGCACCGGGCGGCGGAAGCTTTCGATATCGGGCTCGATCACCGTCATGTTCGACGCCTTCAGCGTGTCGATCAACGAAGCCTCGCTGCGCGCCAGCTCCTCATCCTGCCAGGCGGCGGCCTCGCGCACCGCAGTGGCCACCAGGTCGCGGTCGGCAGCCGGCAGGCGCATCCAGGCGCCCTCATTCACCACCACCATGCGGGGCGTGATGATGTGGCCGGTCAGAACCAGGAAGCGCTGCACCTCGAACAGCTTGGCGCCGTGGATCGTCGGCAGCGGATTCTCCTGCCCATCCACCGCGCCCTGCGACAGCGCCAGATACAGCTCATTGAAATTGATCGGCGTGGCGCGCGCGCCCCAGGCCTCCGCCATGGCGCGGAAGGTGTCCACCTCCGGCACGCGCAGGCGGAAGCCGCGCATATCCTCCGCCGTGCGCACGGCGCGGTCCTTCGTCGTCAGGTGCCGTTTGCCGTAATAGGTATTGGCGATCACACGCATCTGCCGACGTTCCACCAGATGGCGGTTCAGATCCTCCATCACCGGCGAGGCCAGGGCGCGCGCCATATGGGCGGCATCGCGCCACAGATAGGGCGCCTCGATCAGCGAATAGGCCGGCACGAACTGGCCGAGCGAAGCCGCGCCCTCGGTCACCATGGTCTGCGCGCCGGAGGAGGTCGCCTCGATCATGTCGCGCGTCGAGCCAAGCTGCCCGGCGGGGAAGCCCTGCACCTGGATGCGCCCGCCGCTGCGCTCGCGGATCGTCGCGGCCGCGCGCTCGATCATGCGCGCGGCGGGGTGCACGGCGGGCTGCGTCTCGCCCCAGCGCAGCACGGTCTGCGCCGCGGCGGGCCGGCCGAGGATGGCGGCGGCGGCGAGGCCGCTGGCCAGCGCCGCGCGGCGGTAGATCGAGGTCGCCTTGGTCATTGTGCTGTCCTCCCTGGACGTGATCGATCAGGCCGGTACGGGATGCAGGATCGCGTCGAGCGCGGCGCCGAGCGTCCTGGCATCGGCCGCCGGCAGCGCCACGAGCGGTGCACGCATGCGCGCCCAGCCCGCATCGCGCTTCAGATGCGCCAGCGCCGCCTTGACCGCCGGGATCACCGGATGCTGCCGGATGGCCTCCACCAACGGACTGATCGCGGCATCGTCGAGCCCCTCGCGCGCCACCTTGCCGAGCCGGTCGGGGATCAGGTTCGCGAGACCGCAGATCGTGCCCGATCCACCCTCTCGCACCGCGCGCGCGAGGTCGCGTTCATCGCCCACGAGCACCATCAGGTCGCGATGCGCAGCCAACAGCGCCGCGGTATTGTTCCAGTCGCACGAGGAATCCTTCACCCCCGCGACCAGCCCCGGAAACGCCGCGCGCAGCCGCCCGATCAGCGCGGGCGAAAGCCCCACGCCGGTCATCGAGGGGATGTGGTACAGCAGCACGTCCGTGGGTGCCGGCAGGCTGCCCAGCAGCGCACCGAGCCAAGCCTCGACACCCGCCTCCGGCGCGCCATGGAAGTAAAAGGGCGGCGCCACCAGCAGGCCGCGGCAACCGGCCTCGATCGCCTGTGCCGATTGTGCGGCGGCATCCTCGATCGATGCGGCGGCGATGCCGCAGACCAGGCGCGATGCGGGAATGCCCGCAGCGGCCAGAGCAGCAAAGCCACGCCGACGTTCGGGCAGGCCGAAGGAGGCGCCCTCGCCGGTGGTTCCGAACAGGGTCAGAACGTCGCAGCTTGCCGCGAGGCACCAGCGGGCATGGTCGACAAGGCGGACAGGATCGATGCCGCCGGCCTCGTCGACCGGTGTCGACAAGGCGACGCCAAGGCCAAAGCGTGTTGCTGCCATGGTTGCCCGTTTCCTCCATTTGAAACGAACGCTAGGCGCCCTCATGGCCCAGCGTCAACTCTGCGTTTCGGTAGCGGCGCCCGCACCATCGTCCAACGCGATGTCGAGCGCGTCACGGCGCGTGTCGCCCGGTGCGAGCCAGGGCAGCGCCGCGCCGCGATCGGTCGAGCAGGGCTCCAGCCCCAGAACCGCCACGCCGGGCCGCAGGTCGTGCCAGAGTTGCAGGAAGGGCAGCGTCGCGACATCGAACCGCAGCGTCAGCGCAACGCCTTCCGGCGAGGCCACACGGGCCACGCCGGTGGTCGTGCCGTGGCACGTCACCGCAGGCCTCGCCGCCGGATCGCCCGGGGCGAGCGGCGCGCCCAGCGGCGCGCCATCCAGCGTCACCACACTGTCCGGCGCCAGCAACGGCCAGCCGAGATTGAGATGGTACAGCACGGCGTGCGGCGCCGGGCTCGGGCCGATATTCTCCACCACGTCGCGGACGCGCAGCACGGCGCCGCCCGCCTCGGCCTCGATCCGCCGGCGCAGCAGGAAGGCCGGCCCGCCGAGTCGCGCCTCGATGATCTCGCCCTCGACCTACAGCACACCATCGGTGCGCTCGCGTGCCAGGGTGATGCGCGTCGGCGTGAAGGGCAGGCGGCCGTGCAGCGGTTACGTGGCCAGCAGGCCGGGCGGCGGGCGCATGCGCGAGGGCCTCAGGGCGCCGTCAGGCCGAGGCGCGTGAAGGCTTCAGGCGGCGCGTGGTTCGCCGCCATCAGCCGCGCCATCACGGCCATCAGTCGCGCTTCCTCCGCCGGCGCGTCGAGCGGCGTCAGCTGGCCGGGATCGGCCGCCAGGTCATAGAGTCGCGTCGTATCCTCCAGCAGTGCGCCCGGGCCGTACAGATCGTAGAAGGGCGAGCGTTCGATCACCGGCACCTGCAGCACCTTCGCGCCCCGCGTGAAGGGCAGCGGCCCGGCCAGCCGCGCATCGGCCAACTCCTCCAGGCTGAAGGGCGCGAAGATATGCGTCGGCATCAGCGTGTATTGGTGGATCTCCTGCCGGTGCAGGTCTGGCGGGAAGCGGTGGTAGGTGTAGCGCCCGTCGGTGACGTTCACGGCGCCGCCGAAATAGCCATACAGCAGCGCCTCCCGCCGTGCCGAGCCGTCGCGCGCAAGCCGCAGCGGAATGCCCTCCATCAGCGGCGTCGGGGCATCGCCGAACAGGTCGAGGAAGGTGGCGGCGAGGTCCGTCGTCTGCGTCAGTGCCGCGCAGGATTCCCCCGGCGCGGCGGGTGCGCGCGGGTCATGCACCAGCAAGGGGATATGCGCGACCTCCTGGTACAGGTTCATCCGGTTCTTCGCCCAGAAATCGTGTTCGCCGAGCAGGAAGCCGTGGTCGGTGGTGACCGCCAGCGCGGTGTCGCGCCACAGATCCTGCGCGTCGAACACGTCGAGCAACTGGCCGAGCAGGTGGTCGCACAGCGCCACCACGGCGTAGTAGTTCGCTCGCAACTCCTCGCATTCCTCGGGCATCTCATCGACGCGGCCATAGCGCGGCCAGTCGCGGATCGGGCCGCGCCAATCGGTCGGAAAGCCTTCGCGGAAGCGCGCCGGGGCGGTGAAGGGCTCATGCGGGTCGAAGGTCTCGATCTGCAGGAACCAGCCGTCGGATTGCCCGTTGCTTGCGAGAAAATCGAGGCCGGCGGCCATGCATTTGACCGAGGGGAAATCCTGCTCCTCGCGGATGAATTCGCGGTTGATGATGTTCTGCGAGAGGTACTTCCGACGCTCGGTGCTGAACTGCCGCGCATGGTACATCTCGCGCAGTCTTTCCCAGTGCGGTTGAACCATCGCCTTCCAGCGGTCGCCTTCCTGCCCGCGGATGAATTCATGCGTGTCATAGCGCGTGTGATAGGTGGCGCCGCCATCCTCCCAGTAGTGGAAATGGTCGGTCACCAGGTGGCTGTAGATGCCCGCGCCGTGCAGGATTTCCGGGAAGGCCTCGTCGAACGGCTCGAGTGGTCCCCAAGAGCGGTGCTGGAAGGACAGCCGGCCGGTCAGCAGGTCGCGCCGCGCAGGCATGCAGGGCAGGCTGCCGACATGGTGGTTGTCGAAGCGCACGCTGCGCCGCGCCAGCCGGTCGAAATTCGGTGTCGGCACCCGCGTGCCGCCATGACAGCCCAGGATGTGCCGGTTGAGGCTGTCGAACAGCACGAGCACAGCCTTCATTTCACGGCTCCGAGCGTCAGGCCCTTCACGATCCAGCGCTGCGCCACCAGCAGCAGGAGAAGGGCGGGGATTGCCGAGAGAGAGGCGGCGGCAGCCATCTGCACGTAGCGGATCTCGAAATCCTGCGCGAATTTCGCGATAGCCACCGGGACGGTCGCGGTGTCACGCATCGAAAGATTGAGCGCCACCGCGAACTCGTTCCACGAAAATACGAAGCACAGTACACCCGCGGCGGCGAAGCCGGGCGCCACCAGCGGCAGCACCACGCGCCACAGCAGCACCGGCGTCGAGGCGCCATCGAGCCGAGCCGCCTCCACCAGATCTTGCGGCACGTCGCGCACGAAGACCCCCATCATCCACAGCGCCATCGGCAGGTTGAGCGTGGCGTGCGCCAGGATCAGCCCGATTAGCGTATTGTCGAGGCCGACGCCGCGCGCCATCACGAACCACCCCCCCGCCAGCGCCACCGGCGGGATCATCTGCAACACCAGCGCCCAAAGCAGCAGCAGGTGCACCCACCAGCGCGGCCAGCGCATCCGGTGCAGCGACCAGGCACCGAGCGTGGCGGCCACCAGGCTCACCGCGGTACTGGCCAGGCCAATGATGACCGAGTTGCGCGCATTGTGCAGGAACGCCGAGGTCTTGGAGAACAACACCTCCTGGAAAGCGGCCAGGCTCGGTGTGAACCAGAAATCCCCCATCAGCAGCGAAATCTGCGTGCGGAACCCCGCAGCGACGACCCACAGGAACGGCAGCACGACGACAAGCCCGCACAGCAGGAGCAGCACTTGCAGCACGACCTCGCGCCGCAGCGCCCTCATGCCGCCTGCACCCTTCGGCGCGCGGCGGCGGCGGCCGCGAGCATCAGGAAGATCAGGAAGATCACCGCGACCGCCATCGCCGCGCCGTAGCCGGCGCGATCCTCGGTGAAGAAGCGCTGGTAGATGGTGAAGGAGACCACTTCGGTCGCGGTGCCGGGGCCGCCGCCGGTCAGCAGATAGACCTCGTCGAACACCTTGAACGCGAGCACGAGGCGGAACACGAAGGTGACCACGATGGTCGGCCACATCAGCGGCAGCGTGATGTGCCATAACTCCTGCCAGGCATCCGCGCCATCGACCGTCGCGGCCTCATAGACGTCGCGCGGCAGCGATTCCAGCCCGGCGAGGAACAGCAGGAAGCAGAACGGCGTCCAGTGCCAGACATCCACCAGCACGACGGAGAACAACGCGATGCGCGCATTGCCCAGCCAATCCACCGGCTGCAGGCCCACCAGTTCGAACAACTGGCCGATCGCGCCGAAATCGGGGTTCAGCAGCAGCTTCCACATGGCACCGATCACGATGCCCGGCATCAGCACCGGCAGGATGAACAAAGCACGCCAGAAAACCCGCCCGCGCGTCACCTTGCTGCACAGCAGCGCCAGCGCGAAACCCAGCAGCATCTGCCCGGCCACGGCGCCGAGCGCGAACAACATCGTGTTGGCGATCGACGCGCCGAACAGCGCATCGCCGGCGAGCGCCGCATAGTGCCGCGTGCCGACGAAGCTCCAACTGGCGCGACCATCGGCCCAGCGTACGTCGAAGAAGCCCAGCACCACGAGATTCAGCACCGGCAGCAGGCCAAGGGCCAGCAGCAGCACCAGCGCGGGAGACAGCGTCGCCCAGCGCCACATCGCATCCGGGTCCCGCGGCTGGATGCGCACCCGCGGCGGAGTGTTCAGCGCAGCGGCTCCGCCTGCCCGGTTCGGTAGCCGCGCGCGGCCATTACCGTGTGGATCTGCCTCGCCATATCGTTGAGTGCCACGACCGACGTGATCTCCCCGGCGATGGCGCGGTTGAGCCCGAGCTCAAGCACCGCGATCACCTCGGATGCTTCGGGGAACTGGTAGATGTTGACCGCGTGGCGCAGCGATTCCGCCAGCGGCTTCATCCAGCGATAGCGCCGATCCTCCGCGATCGGGTCGCGATAGGCGGCGGCGTGCACCGGCATGCCGCCATGCCGCGCCAGCGCGATCTGCGCATCTTTCGTCTGGAACCAGGCGAGAAACTGCACGGTCGCGCGCTTGCGGTCATCGGGGATGTTACGCGCAACGCCGCCGACGAAATGGCCGAGGCCCGGCGCCGTCGGCCGGCCGGGCAACGCCGGCGTCGGCGCGAACTCGATCTTGTCCACCACGGCCGAGCGATCGCGGTCATCCATCTGCGACCAGGCGGCGACCACGGTCAGCATATGTGCGGCACGGCCGGTGACGACGTTCTGGATCACCTCCGCCTGGTCGAGTGCGGCGGTGCGCGGATGCCCGCATTCGCGTGCGAGGCGGATGTAGTAGTCGAGCGCCGTGCGCCCCTCCGCCGCATTCAGCGTGACGGTGTAGTCGTTCTCCGCCTGGTTGCGGAAAATGCTGCCGCCATGGCCATACAAATAGGGGTAGAAGTCGAAGGCCACGGTATGCGGCCCACGCGCGCCGCGCTGCACGATTCCGACCATGCGTGGCGGGCGGTGCAGCCGCCGGGCATTGGCCTCAAGCTGCGCGAAGGTCAGCGGCGCGCCCTCGATCCCGGCCTCGCGGTAGAGGTCCGCGCGGTAGTAGGTGAGGGGCACGATGGGCGCGATCGGCAAGGCCATCAGCCGTCCACGCGGCGTCATGGTCCGTGTGTCGGCGTCGAAATAAATGGTGTCGCCGAGCGTGTAGACCTCGGGGTCGAGCCGAAAGCCGGGCTCGATCGCGTGGATCGGCTCCACGAAGCCACCGAAATACATCTCGGCGAACCAGCCCGAATTCATCACCAGCAAGTCGGCGGTGCCGCGTGACGCGCGCACCGAATTGCGTTGCTTCTCGAGCGAGCCGGCGAAGGGCTGCACGTCGAGATCGACCTTCGCGTCGGTCTCGCGCTCATACTGCTCGACCGAGCGACGAAAGCTGTCGAGCCAGGGCGACTGGTTGATCACGATGGTGATGGGCGCCACGCGCGCCTGCGGCCCGCCCTGGGCAAACGCCGCGCGCGTCAGCCCGGCGGCGAGCACCCCGCCAGCGCCAAGGACCATGCGCCGGCCGAGCGGAACGTTGTTGGATGCCATGTCATTTCCTCCTCCGCGCGGTTGCCCGCCGCATCACGATGGGACAGCGGCGCGGATATCGCAATCAATCTTCGTGGCGCGGCGGGGAAAAATCATGTCCGTTGACGCATCCATTCAAACGTATGAATGTTTGACCGGGAGGGATCCACGATGCCGCGCCGCGCGACTGCCGAGCCCGCCTGCTCACCCCCCGAGGCTTCATCGCCGCGCGTAGAGTCCGCCGCGCCGCCCCTGCTGCCGCGCTTCGAGCGTGAGGCGATGCTGCCGCTGCATCACCAGGTGCGGTCCCACCTCGCGCGCCTGCTGCGTGCCGGCCATTGGCCGCCCGGCACCGCCATGCAGGGCGAGCCCGAATTGTGCCTCCATTTCGGCGTCAGCCGTGGCACGCTGCGCCACGCCCTGCACGAATTGGCGCGGGAGGGGCTGATCGACCGCCAGCAGGGCCGTGGCTCCTTCGCGCGCGCGCCGAAGCATGAAGGTGCCATCGCCGGCTCCTACCGCCGCTTCCGTGCCGACGGGCCGCCGCTCGATGCCGGCTGCCGGCTGCTCGGGCTGCGCCGCGTCCCCGCCTCGGCCGAGGTGGCGGAGGCCCTGACGCTGCCGCGTGGCGCACCGGTTTGGCGGCTCGAGCGGCAGCGCAGCATCCAAGGCGAGCCGGCCGGCGTGCAACTCAGTTGGCTGCCAGCCGGCCTCTGCCC
>JBBSCP010000060.1:0-16567 GCA_038250135.1 Acetobacterales bacterium
CGGCGCGCGCGGCCGGCCTGCAATGCGTTGAGCGGCACGATAGGCCACCGCCGAGCGGGTGACGAAAGCCGTCAAATATTCGAACTCATCATCACTACCGCTTCTGGCGCCTATGGTACGATTCGGCCCATAAAATGAATTATTCTGCAAGTAATTGACACGATGAAACGTGACTTGGCGCGATCAATCAAGTTTTGCGCCGGAAACCCTCACCACTTCGCGCCATTTCTCGTTCTCGGCGCGGATGAAGGCTTCGAACTCCGCGGGTCCGAGCGGGCGGGGTTCCGCGCCAATCTGGCGCTGGCGCGCGATCACCGCCGGGTCGGCCGAAATCTCGGCGATCGCGGAGGCATAGCGCGCCATGATGGCGGCTGGCATGCGCGCCGGAGCCTGCACGCCGAACCACGCGACGGCCTCGAAATTCGCAATGCCCGCCTCCTGCACCGTGGGCGTCTCCGGCACCGCAAACCAGCGCTGCGCGGAGGTCACGGCGAGCAGCTTCAGCGTGCCGGCGCGGACGTGCTGGAGGTAGGCCGGCAGATTGTCCACCGCCATCTGGATGTTGCCGCTGAGCAAATCCGGCACCACGCCGCCGGTGCCGCGATAGGGCACATGTGTGACATCGATCCCGGCCCGTACCTTCAGATATTCGCCCGAGAGATGGCCGGAGGTACCGTTGCCGGGCGTGCCGTAGTTGATCCGCCCTGGATTGGCCTTCGCATGGGCGATCAGCTCGGCAAGGTTCGTCGCCGGTACGGAGGGGTGCACGATGATGCCGTTCGCCACCAGGTTCACCAGCGCCACCGCCGCCAACTCATCCTGCCGGAAGGGCATGCGGCTGTAGAGGAATTGGTTGATGCTCGCCGTGCCGATCGTGCACATCAGCAGCGAGTGGCCATCGGGCTCGCTCCGCGCGATGTTCTCGGCGCCGAGATTGCCGCCAGCCCCGGGGCGATTATCCACCACCACAGGCTGGCCGAGCATCGGCGTGAGGCGCTCGGCGAGCAGCCGCGCGGTGAGGTCGGTCGCGCCGCCGCCCTGGAAGGGCACGACGATCCGCACCGGGCGCGTGGGTGCCCAGGTTTGGGCGCGAGCGGTGCTGATGAAGGGCAGGGCGAGCGCCGTGCCCAACGCCCTGCGACGTGTGACGATCATGTGATTCATTCGACCCTCGCGCCGGAACGCTGCACGACCGCGCCCCATTTGATGATTTCGGATTTGATGAAGGCGTCGAAGCCCTCGGGGCTGGTGCCGCCATCGGGCCGCAGTGCCGGTTCCATGCCGCCGAGATCGGCAAGGCGGCGGACCATGTCGGGCTCGCGGATGATCTCGTTCATCGCATCCGAAATGCGCTGGATCGCAGCGCGCGGCATGCGCGCGGGGCCTTGCAGGCCGAACCAGGCCGTAGCCTCCACGCCGGCGAAACCCGCCTCCGCCGTCGTCGGCACCTCGGGCATCGCCGGGCTGCGCGTGGCGGTGGTCACGGCCAGCGGGCGAAGCCGGCCCTCGCGCAGATGGCCGATGACGCTCGGCAGATTGTCCACGCCCACCTCGACGCGCCCGGCGATGATTTCCAGCATCATCGGGCCGGCGCCGCGGAAGGGCACATGGGTTATGTCGATGCCCGCTTCGAGCTTCAACAACTCGCCGGTCATGTGCAGTGAGGTGCCGGCGCCAGAGCTGCCGATATTGAGCACGCCTGGCCGCGCCTTCGCGTAGTCCACCAGTTCGCGCAGCGTGCGCACCGGCAGGGTCGGGTTGACGAAGATCGCGTTCGGCACGCGCAGCATCAGCGCCACCGCGGCCAGGTCTTCGGGCTTCACCGGCATGCGCGCGCCATAGAGCGAGTAGTTGATGGCGCCACCCGAGATGGTCTGCATCAGCAGGGTATGGCCATCGGGCTCGGCCTTGGCCACCACGTCATTGCCGAGATTGCCGCCAGCGCCGGGCCGGTTCTCCACCGTGACCGTCTGGCCCAGGCGGCGCGACAGCGGCTCGGCCAGCAGGCGGGCGGCGATGTCGGTGGTACCGGCGGGCGGGAAGCCCACCACGATACGCACCGGGCGTGTCGGCGCCCAAACCGCTTGGGCACGCAGCAATCCAGGGGCGGCCAGCAGGCCGGCGGCGGCAAGCACGGCGCGACGGGTGATGGTCATGTTCGTGTCTCCTCCCGCGGGCCGGGCTTGCTGCCGGAGCACTTCGCGTTGCCCCATTGCTGCCGCGCCTTGGCGAAGCTTGCAAGGCGCTTCGCTTTGCCGGAGGCTCGCGCCAAGGCCCGGCGGCAGCGGAGGGGGCCTGCGGAAAGGGTCTGGATGCATTTTTTGAGGGTCTACGGACGGGTGCTCCGCTTGCTCGCCCCGGATCGATTCGTCGCCTACGGCCTGGCTGTGGGCGCCCTCGCCTTGGCCGGGCTGCAATTCCTCGAGCCGGTCATTTTCGGCCGGCTCATCGACCTGCTGTCGCGTTCCTCTCGCATGACCGAGGCGGCGATGTGGACTGAGGCGGTGGCGCTGCTGGTGCTGTGGGGTGCGGTCGGGCTTTCGGCCATCGGCGCCAATGTGGCCGTGGCGCTGCTGGCGGACCGCATGGCACATCGCAACCGCCTGACCATGATGTCGCGCTTCTTCGAGCATGTGCTGTCGCTGCCGCTGTCCTTCCATGGCGATACGCAATCCGGCCGGCTGATGAAGGTGATGCTGGTCGGCACGGACAATTTGTTCGGCCTCTGGCTGAGCTTCTTTCGCGAACATCTCACCACCTTCATCGCCGCCATCGTGCTGCTGCCGCTGACGCTGGTGATGAATTGGCGGCTCGGCCTGCTGCTGATCATCCTGGTGGCGGTCTACGCCGTGGTCTCCGCCTGGGTGATCCGCAAGACGGAATCGGCGCAGAACCAGGTCGAGCAACTGCACAGCCAGCTCGCCGGCAATGCGCAGGATACCCTGTCCAACGTCGTGGTCGTGCAATCCTTCTCGCGCCTCGCGTCGGAGGCGCGGCTGTTCGGCAACATCGTGCGCCAGGTGCTGGACCATCAATTCCCGGTGTTGAACTGGTGGGCGCTGGTCGCCGTGCTGACGCGCGCGGCCAGCACCATCACCGTCATCGCGATCTTCGTGCTGGGCACGCTGCTGCACATGCGCGGCAAGGCTTCGGTTGGGGACATCGTCTCGTTCATGGGCTTTGCGACGCTGCTGATCGGGCGGCTCGAAGGTGCGGTCGGCTTCATCTCGCGCCTGGTGTTCCAACTGCCGGCACTCGAGCAGATGTTCGCCGTGCTCGATGCCCGCAGCACGGTGCCCGAGAAGCCCGCCGCGCGCACCATGGGCCGCTCGAAGGGCGAGGTGGTGTTCGAGAACGTGGCCTTCGCCTATCCCGGCGGGCCGCGCATCCTGGCCAATGTGTCGATGCACGCGACACCGGGGCGTACCATCGCGCTGGTCGGCCAGACCGGTGCCGGCAAATCCACCGCCATGGCGCTGATGCAGCGGCTGTGGGACCCGGTGGAAGGGCGCGTCACGCTCGATGGCGAGGATCTGCGCGACCTCACGCTCGACAGCCTGCGCCGCAATGTCGGCGTGGTGTTCCAGGAAAGCCTGTTGTTCAACCGCTCGATCCGCGACAATCTGCTGGCCGGCCGGCCAGATGCGACGCAGGAGGAAATCGAGCGCGCCTGCCGCATGGCCGAGGCGCACGACTTCATCATCCGCAAGCCGCAGGGCTACGACACGATGGTGGGGGAGCGCGGATCATCGCTGTCCGGCGGCCAGCGTCAGCGCATTGCCATCGCGCGCGCGCTGCTGAAGGACCCGCCGGTGCTGATCCTGGACGAGGCGACCTCCGCGCTGGATACGGCGACGGAAGCGCGTGTGCAGAAGGCGCTGCGGGCGCTGATGAACGGGCGCACCACCTTCGTCATCGCGCATCGCCTCTCCACCGTGCGCGACGCCGACGAGATCCTGGTCTTCGAGGCCGGCGAAGTGATGGAGCGCGGCAGCTTCGAGGAGCTTGTGGCCCTCGGCGGTCGCTTTGCCGAACTGGTGCGCACGCAGCTTACCTCCGCCACGGCGCCTGACGAGAAAGCTTGAAGTCGCGCCCTTTCTCCTGGCAGGCTCGGCCCCCGGCGGCGCGCGAGCGTGCGGCCGAATGGGGAAGGAAGCACCATGATCAGCATCGCCGCCATCCTGCGGGACAAGGGCTCGGCTGTCGTTTCGGTCGGCGTGCACGATGATCTCGGCACCGTCGCCCGAACCCTGTCGGAGCAGCGCATCGGCGCGGTGCTGGTGCGCGATGCTGGGGGCGATGTACTTGGCATCGTGAGCGAACGCGACATCGTCCGCGCCATGGCGAGCCATGGGGCGGGCGCCGTCGCGTTGCCCGCGGCGCAGATCATGACACGCTCGCTGCACACCGTGACACCGCGCAGCCAATGCACTGAGGCGCTGGCGTTGATGACGGACCGCCGCGTTCGCCACCTGCCGGTGCTGGCCGAGGACGGCTCGCTGGCCGGCATGGTCTCGATCGGGGATCTCGTGAAGGCGCGCATCGCCGAGGCCGAGCACGAGGCGGAGGAGTTGCGCCACTTCGTCGAGGGAGCGGGCTGAAGGGGGGCGGGCTGAAACCCGCAATGCCTGGCGCGCGTTGACCCAGGTCAAGGACGGGAAGCGGCCAACGGCCCGATTTTCCCGAATTGGCCATCACAGAGGATCACGCCCGCATGAACCACCAGCATCGCAAAGTGCTGCACGCGCTGTTCGCCCACCCCGTCAGCGCCAACATCGACCCGAAGCATGTCATGGCTGTCTTCGAGGGCCTGGGGGGCGAGGTGAATCACGGCGGCCATGGCCACATCAAGGTCACGCTGGGCGGCAACTCGCACGGCTTCCACGACACGCAGCACAGCCTGTCGAAGCAGGAGGTGGTCGAGATGCGAAAATTCATCGAGGCCGCCGGCATCGACCCGGCGCGCGACTTTCCGCTGTAGCGCGGTGGCCGTCGTGCCGGGCAGCGTCCTGGCTCAGCCGGGTGCGGAGACCGTGAGGCTGCTGGCGGTGAGCGCCTGGTCGCGGCCGCGCGCCTTCGCGGCATAGAGCGCGGTATCCGCCGCGGCCAACAGGGCCAAAGGATCCATGCCGCGGATCGGCACGCAGGCGGCGACGCCGGCGCTGGCCGTCACCGCGCCGTCCAGGCCATCCTCATGCAGGATCATGCGGGCGCGGATTGCCGCCAGCGCGCGCTCTGCCACCACCAGCGCGCCTTCGCTGTCGGTGCGCGGCAGGAGCATCACGAATTCCTCGCCGCCAAGCCGGGCGACCATGTCCTGCTCACGCAGCCGCACGCCATCGATCGAATCGGCCACCTTGCAGAGGCAGGCATCGCCGGGCAGATGCCCGTAGCGGTCGTTGAATTTCTTGAAGTGGTCGACGTCCAGGATCACCAGCGCCACGTGTTCCTGGTCGGTCAGGCCGCGCGCCCAGGCCTCGGCGAGGGCGGAATTGAAGCTGCGGCGGTTCGCGATGCCGGTCAGAGCGTCACGCTCCGCCAGGCGTTGCAGCTCGGTGTTGGCCTGGTTGAGGCGCAGCTCCCGGCAGGCCACGTCCTCGATCATGCTGGTCATCGCGCGGCGCAGCAGGTCGAACTCGCCAGGCAGGCGCGGGGTCTCGCTTGCGCGGCCGCTGCTGGCCTGCGCGGCGAAGGCGGTCAGCACCGCCAGCGGACGCAGGATCCGCACCCGCGCGATGTACAGCGCGGCAACCAGGCCGAGCGCCCCGGCCAGCACGCCTAAACCCAGCACCAACCAGAAACGCGCATGGGCGGGCGCCAGCATCAGGTTGGTGACCAGGGTTGCGACGTAGATCGTGCCGCCCTCGGCCGCATGGGCGTAGCCCATCAGGCGCTGGCGCCCGTCGCCGGCCTGGTGTTCGAAGCTGCCGAATGGTCCGGCCACCAGTTGCTGGTCGAGCGGCAGCTCTGCTCGCGCGCCAGACCGCGGCGGATAGGTGGCGAGCAATCGCCCGGCGGCATCATGCACCTTTATCCGCCCATCGGCCGCACGCGATTCTTCGTTCAACACGCTGACGAATCGCTGCCCGATACGCTCCATGTCCAGGGTCGCGACGAAGACCGCGGGTGGGTTGGCGCCAGTCGCGCTGCCAGTGGCGCGATGCGCCATGGGCAGCACCAAGCGCCCGGTGGTGCGCAACTCGCTCGGCACCCCTACGACAAAGCCGCCGCCCTGCAGCGCCGCCTCGACATGCGGCCGGTCCGCCAGGTTCAGGCCGTGTCCCTGGCCGCTCGCCGAGCAGAGCACCGTGCCGTCGAGCCGGATCACGGCGAAGCTGGATATGAAGGAATTCTGGTGCGCCATGGCGCGCGCGCCGGCGGTGCAGGAACTTTCCTCCTCCGCCCAGTCGAGCGGCTGCTGGCCGAGCAGCATCAGCGCATGGCGCACGCTGGCAATGGCATCGCTCTGCAATCCGGCTGCGAGCTGCGCTGTCTGGGTCAGGCGGAAACGGACTTCCTGCTTCGCATCCTCAGCCCCTGCCGCCGCGACCATCCACAGCAGCCCGAGTGTGGGCAGCATGCCGAGCAGCAGCACCAGCGCCATGATCGCGCTGAGCCGTCCAAGCGGTGCCGCCGGCAATAGCTGGGTCAGGTTGACTGGCAGCATGCGACGGAATCCCGGCTGTTGTCCGGCATCGGTTTAGCCAAGAGGGATTGATCAATCGTTGAAGGCCTCCGGCTGTTGGAATGTCGCTGCGAGCGGGGACCGGGATGGCCAATCGGGATCGATCAATCGTTGAAGCGCCTTCCGGCGCCGCCCGGGGGTTGCGAGGGCACTCCTTTGGGGGCGATGCTCGGGCATCTTCAACAGGAAAGAGCCCCGCCATGCTGAACCGTCGCGCCCTGATCGCCACCGGCGCCGCAACCCTCGCTGCCGGCGGTGCTTCCGCCCAGGGGGCCGGTGCGCGCTGGCAGATGGCCACCGCCTACCCGGACGGCAATTTCCACACCCGCAACATCCGCCAGTTCGTGACCGAGGTGGAGCAAACCCTCGGCGGGCGCGTGACGGTGCAGCTGCACTCCAACGCCAGCCTGCTGCCGATGCCCCAGATCAAGCGCGGCGTGCAGACCGGCCAGGTGCAGCTTGGCGAGATCCTGCTCACAGCCTACGCCAACGAGGATGTGTTCTTCGACGCCGACGCCATTCCCCAGCTGGTCACGAATTTCGCCGAGGCGAAGAAGCTCGCGGATCTGCAGCGCCCGTTCATCGAGGCCCGCCTGGCCCGCCAGGGGCTGAGCCTGCTCTATATGGTGCCCTGGCCGCCGGCGGGCCTTTATGCCCAGGCGCCGATCACCTCCATCGAAGGCCTGCGCGGCCTGCGCTTCCGCACCTTCAGCCCGGCTACCAACCGCTTCGCGACCATCGTCGGCGCGCAGCCCACGCTGGTGCAGGCGGCGGAACTCGCGCAGGCTTTCGCCACGGGCGTGGTGCAGGCGCAGATCACCTCGGCCCAGACCGGCGTGGACACCTCGGCCTGGGACTACGCGCGCGTCTTCACACCGCTCGGCTTCTCGATGACCAAGAACGCCGTGCTGGTCAGCCGCCGTTCGCTGGAAGCGCTCTCGTCCGCCGATCAGGAGGCGGTGCGTGCCGCCGCCGCCACCGCCGAGCGCCGTGGCTACGAGATTTCCGCCGAGGCGCAGCGCACCACGGAGGCGACACTCGGCCAGCGCGGCATGCAGGTGCTGCCGCCGACGGAGGAGTTCCTGGCCGGGCTGCGCCGCGTCAGCACACAGATGACGGAGGAGTGGGTGACGCGTGCCGGCGATGACGGCAGGCGCCTGATCGAGGCCTATCGCGCCGGCTGAACCACGAAGCGGCTGCGCCTGCCCCCCGCCACCGCGCTCGGTGGGCGCGGGGCGGGTTGGCCGGTCCGGCGTCGCGTGGCATAGCTTTGGCGACCCCGGTTCTGGCACTGTCGCATGCGGATTCTCTACCACATCCCCCTTTCGCCCTTCTCCAGGAAGGTGCGGCTCGCACTGATGGAAAAGCGCCTGCCCTTCGATCTGCGGCTCGAGCGGGTGTGGGAGCGGCGCGAGGAATTCCTCGCCATGAACCCGGCCGCCACCGTGCCCGTGCTGTGCGAGAGCAACGGCCTCGCCATCGCGGAATCCTATGCGATCTGCGAGTATCTCGACGAAGCCTACCCCGACATGCCGCTGATGGGCCGGACGCTGGCCGAGCGCGCCGAGGTGCGCCGGCTGGTCGATTGGTTCGACCACAAATTCTACCCCGAGGTGACGCGCAACCTGCTGTACGAGAAGCAGATGAAACGCCTGCTCGGCCGCGGCAACCCCGATGCGGCGGCGCTGCGCGCGGGCTATGCGAACCTCAAGCCGCATTTCGACTACATCGGCTGGCTGGCCGAGACTCGCGGCTGGCTGGCCGGGCCGCACCTGTCGCTCGCCGACCTCGCCGCGGCTGGGCAGATTTCAGCGCTCGACTATATCGGCGACGTCAATTGGAAGGCGCATGACGGCGCCAAGTCCTGGTACGCGCGCGTCAAGTCGCGCCCCTGCTTCCGCCCGCTGCTGGCCGACCGGGTGAGCGGTCTGGAGCCGCCGGCCCATTACGCCGACCTCGACTTCTGAGCCTCGCTACCGCCGCAGTGGCCCGGCCTCATTCAGCGCCAGATTCTGCGCGGCGAGATCCGCTGTGGCGCTGTTGGGGGACAGTCGGATGGCGCGCTCCCAATCCTCCCGGGCACCGCCAGGATCACCGCGGAGCTGGCGCAGGATGCCGCGCTCCAGCAGCGCCTCGGCATTCTCGGGCTCGATCGCCAGCGCCCGCGTGACGTCACGCATGGCGAAGTCCACGCGATCGGTCTGGCGATAGGCGGCGGCGCGGAAGACCAGCGCCTCGGCCCTGTCCGGCGTCAGGCTCAGCGCGCGGTCGAGATCCTCGATCGCCTCGCGGAAGCGGCCCGTAATGCCGAGGGCGAGGGCACGATCGGTCAGCGCTTCGGCGTCGTCGGGCATCAGGGTCAGCGCCAGGGTGGCGCTGCCGACCGCGCGATTCGCATCGCCCGCCATCAGCCAGGCCTGCGTCGCCTGCGCATAGACCGCGGCGCGGGCGGGATTGCCGGCGCGCGAGCGGCTTGCGAGCGCCTCCAGCCGCTGCGCCGCCAGGGCGGGCTCGCCGAGTGCGATCAGCGACAGCGCCTGGCATTGCCGTGCGCCTTCGCCGCCGCCGAGCAAATCCCAGGCATCGGCGAAGCGGCGCGCGCCTTCGGGGTCTTCGCGCAGCAGGGTGAGGCAGCGGTCGAAATCCGGGCCATCTGCCAGGCGCGGCGGTTCGGGCGGTGTCGGGAGCGTGTCCTCCTCGGCGGTGAGGGCGACGGTTGGCGCCACGGTCATCCACACGCCAGCCGCCAACGCCGATAGCGCCGCGGCGGCAAAGACGCCGAGTAGCACTGTGCGGGTCTGGCGGCGCATGTACCCTTGTACCGAGGCAGGTGCGGTTGCGCCAGTTCCGGCGCGCATCCCCCTTCCACACCGTGTCGGGACGGCGCAGATGGGCTGCATGGAACAGATGCGAATGGTGGTGGCCGGGCTCGGCTACAGCGGCGGCGCGATCGCGGCGGAGGCTCAAGCGGCCGGCTTTGCAGTGATCGGCACGACGCGCGATCCTGCCCGCGCGCGGGCGCCGGCCGGCGTTGCGGTGGTGGCTTTTGCCGCGGCGGGGTCGGCGATCCGCGCGGCAACGCACCTGGTCATCACGGCGGCCCCTGACGACGCCGGCGACCCCGTGCTGGCGGCGCATGGCGCGGCGATTGCCCAAGCCACCGGTCTGCGCTGGATCGGCTACATCTCCACCACCGGCGTCTATGGCGATCGCGGCGGCGCCTGGGTGGATGAGGCCACGCCCCCGGCGCCGGGCAAGGCGCGCTCGGCAAGGCGCGTCGCGGCGGAGGAACAGTGGCGCGCGGTGGCGGGGCCACGCGGCGTGGCGCTCGATATTTTCCGGGCGGGCGGCATCTATGGGCCCGGGCGCAGCGTGCTGGATGAACTCCGCGCCGGCGTGGCGAAGCGCGTGATGAAACCCGGCCATTCCTTCAGCCGCATCCACCGCGACGACATCGCGCTCGCGCTGGTCGCCGGCGCGCGGAAACCGGCGGGCATCCGCGTCCTGCATCTGGTGGATGACGAGCCGGCGAGTTCGGCCGAGTTGGCAGCGGAGGGTGCCAGGCTGCTCGGCATCGTCCCGCCGCCAGAGATGAGCTTCGAGCAGGCAGCGGCACGCATGTCGCCGATGGGCCTGTCCTTCTGGTCCGAGAACCGCCGCGTCTCCTCGGCCGGCACGCGCGCCGCGCTCGGCATCGCCTGGCGCTATCCGACCTACCGCGAGGGGCTGGCGGCGATCCTCTCGGGCGAGAGCTGATCGAGGGTTTCGCACAGCAGGCGCAGGTCTTCGGGGCGCGACAGGCGGTGGTCGCCATCCTTGATCAGGATCAGCCGCGCGTCGCCGCCCTGAAATGCCTCCATCAGCCGCAGCGCGTGCTTCCAGGGCACGTCGGGGTCGGCCATGCCTTGCAGGATGCGCATCGGCGCGGGCAGGGCGATTGGCGTGTCGAGGACATTATGGGCGGCGCCATCCTCGATCAGCGCGCGGGTGATCGGTGTGGGCTCGCCATATTGGCTCGGCAGATGCAGCACGCCGCGGGTCTTGATCTCGCTCCGCTGCGCTTCATTGAAGGCCGGCCACATCAGCAACTCGGTGAAATCGGGCGCGGGCGCGATGCCGATGAATCCGGCCACGCGTGCCGGGCGCGCGCGGGCCAGCAGCAGCGCGATCCAGCCGCCCATCGAGGAGCCGATGAGGATCTGCGGCCCCTGCGTCAGCGCGTCGAACACGCTGAGCGCATCCTTGGCCCATTGTCCGATGGTGCCGTCCTCGAAGCGTCCCGCGCTCGTGCCGTGGCCGGAATAGTCGAAGCGGAGGAAGGCGCGGCTCCGTGCTGCGCAATGGTCGCGCAGCGCGAGTGCCTTCGAGCCTTCCATGTCGCTGCGGAAGCCGCCGAGGAACACCACGCCCGGCCCCGAGCCGGTGAGGCGCGCATAGGCCAGGCGTCCGTCGAGGCGGCCGGTTTCCTCAGACAACCGCCGTCATCCCGCCATCGACATACAGCAGATGGCCATTGACGAAATCCGAGCCGCGCGAGGAAAGGAACACCGCAGCGCCGACCAGCTCCTCCACCTTGCCCCAGCGCCCGGCCGGCACGCGCTTGCACAGCCATTCGGTGAAGGCCGGATCCTGCACCAGCGCATCGGTGAGTTCGGTGGCGTAATAGCCCGGCGCGATGGCGTTCACCTGGATGCCATGCCTCGCCCATTCGGCGCAGAGCGAGCGCGTGAGCATCCGCACCGCCCCCTTGCTCGCCGCATAGGGCGTGATGGTGGCGCGGCCGAGTTCGCTCTGCACGCTGGCGATGTTGACGATCTTGCCCGCCCCACGCGCGATCATCCGCCGCGCGCAGGCCTGTGCGACGAAGAACACCGCGTCCACGTTGGTGGACATCACCTCGCGCCAGGTCTCGGGCGTCACTTCGGTGGCGGGGAAGCGGCGATTGATGCCGGCATTGTTCACGAGAATATCGATGGCGCCGAGGCGCGATTCGAGATCGGCGATGGCGGCATCGACGCGGCCGATGTCGGTCACGTCGAAGCCCGCTTCCGTCACGTCATGCCCCTCGGCACGCAGCGTGGCGGTGGCAGCGCCGAGCGCCTTGGGGTCGCGCCCGTTCAGCACCACGGCCGCACCAGCCTCGGCGAGGCCACGGGCGAGGGCAAAGCCGATCCCCTTGCTCGATCCGGTGATCAAAGCGCGCCGACCCTTGAGGTCGAACAGCCCTTGCGGCATGGAGCCCTCCTGTTCTGTGGTTGAACCGACGTTGGGGGGAAAACGCATGCTGGACAAGCCGGGGCTGTTGGTGGTGGGCGAGTTGCCCGACTGGGATCTGAAGGCGCTGGCGGGGCGTTTCACGCTGCATTTGTATTACGCGGCCACAGAGAAAGCCGCGCTGCTGAAGCAGCACGCGGCCAGCATCCGCGCCATTTCCACCAAGGGCGAGATCGGTGCCGATGCGGCGCTGATGGATGCGTTGCCACACTGCGAGATCATCGCGTGCTACGGCGTGGGCGTGGATGCCATCGACCTCGCCGCGGCGAAGGCGCGGGGCATCCCCGTGACCAACACGCCCGACGTGCTGACCGAGGAAGTGGCCGACATGGCGATGGGGCTGATGCTCGCCGCCGCGCGCCGGATTCCCCAGGGCGATGCCTGGGTGCGCAACGGCGCCTGGGCGCATCGCGGCAGTTTCCCGCTGACCACGCGCGTTTTCGGCAAGCGTCTGGGCATCGTGGGGTTGGGGCGCATCGGCACCGCCATCGCGCGCCGTGCCGAGGCTTTCGGCATGGCGATCAGCTATTCCGGGCGCAGCGCGAAGCCGGGCGTGGCCTACACCCACTACCCCACGCCGGCCGCGCTCGCGGCCCAGGTGGATGTGCTGGTGGTCTCCGCCATGGGCGGGCCGACGACTCGCGGGTTGGTGGACGCGAAGGCCATTGCGGCACTTCGACAGGGGGCGGTTTTCGTCAACGTCTCCCGCGGCAGCGTGGTGGATGAGGCGGCGCTGCTGGCGGCGCTGCGCGATGGGCATATCGGCGCGGCAGGCCTCGACGTGTTCCTCAACGAGCCGCGCATCGATGAGGAATTCTTGTCGTTTCCCAACTTGGTCCTGCAACCGCACGCGGCCTCGGGCACGGTCGAGACGCGCCAGGATATGGGGCGGCTGATGCGCGAGAATCTGGAGGCGAAGATGGATGGCCGGCCGCTGCTGACGGAGGTGGTTTCGTGAATCTCACGGTTGTCATCCATGCCGCGCATGATCTGCGTGTCGAGGATTTGGCAGCGCCCGATCCCGCGCCAGGCGAGGTGCGAATTCGCATCGAGAGGGGCGGCATCTGCGGTTCCGATCTGCACTACTTCCACGCTGGCGGCTTCGGCGCGGTGAAGCTGCGCGCGCCGATGGTGCTCGGGCATGAGGCGGCCGGCGTGGTCGAGGCGGTGGGGCAGGGCGTCACCCATGTGGGGCCCGGCGATGCCGTGGCGGTGAACCCCTCGCTGCCCTGCGGCGCCTGCGCGCAATGCCTCGCCGGGCGGCCGAATCATTGCCTGGAGATGCGCTTCCTCGGCAGCGCGATGCGCACCCCGCATGTCGGCGGCGCCTTCCGCACCCACTTCACCACCGAGGCTGCGCGCGCCGTGAAGCTGCCCGCGAGGTTGGGCGTCGAGCGCGCCGCTTTCGCCGAGCCGCTCTCCGTCGTGCTTCACGCCGCGTCGCAGGCCGGCCCTTTGCTGGGCGCGCGCGTGCTGGTCACGGGCTCGGGCCCCATCGGCGTGCTTTGCGTGGCGGTGGCACGGCTCGGCGGTGCGCGGGAGGTGGTGGTGACGGATCTGCTGCCCGAACCGCTCGCCATCGCGCGCGCCATGGGCGCCGACACGACGCACGCCGTGGCCGAGAACCCTGACGCGCTGGCGCCCTATGCGGCTGGGAAGGGGTATTTCGACGTGGTGTTCGAGGCCTCCGGCAGCGCGCCCGCGCTGGCTGCCGGCCTGGCTGCGGCGCGGCCGGGCGCGGTGATGGTGCAGCTCGGCCTTGGCGGTGACATCGCCCTGCCGCTCGGCGCCTTGGTGGCGCGCGAGGTGCGACTCACGGGCAGCTTTCGCTTCCACCACGAATTCGGCCATGCTCTGGAAGTGTTGGCCGCCGGACGCATCGATCCCTCGCCGATGTTGACGGAAGTGGTGCCGGTGGCCGAGGCCGAACGTGCCTTCGCGCTGGCGTCGGACCGCCGGCGCGCGATGAAGGTGCAGATCGCGTTCTGAGCGTGATGGCCGAAGGTGCGAAGGCACCGCAGGGCTGAATCACGCGATCAAACGAACAGTTGAGCGTGATGGCCGAAGGTGCGAAGGCACCGCAGGGCTGAATCACGCGATCAAATAAATAGTTAGAGCGTGATGCGTGAACGAAGGTGAACGCATCCCGCTCTAACGGAAGTCGCGGCTGGCGGGCAGCGCGGCCTTGGGGGCGCGGTTGCCGGGGTCCGGGCGGCGGACCTCGTCGGCGCGACCGATATTGCGCTCCGCCCAGGCGCTGCCGGCCGCGCTATCCTGCAAAAGCCCATCCAGCAGGTCCGATCGGTCCGTGAGGCGCCGGACGATCAGGTGTGTGATCGGCACCTCGGCATGTTCCACCACGCGCTCCACCCGCCCTTCCGCCAGCAGCAGCCGTCCGCCGATCAGCGCGGCGCGGTGGCGCAGCGCGACGTCGGGGTAGACCACCAGGTTACCGACCCCGTGCTCATCCTCGATGGTCAGGAACACCACGCCCTTTGCCGTTCCCGGGCGCTGGCGCATCAGCACGAGGCCGGCGAGGCGAATCGTCGAGCCCTGGCGCGCCTCCCGCAGCCTGCCTGTGTCGGCCTGGCCGAGTGCCGAAAGCTGCGGCCGCAGCAGCGCCAGCGGGTGCTGCCGTAGCGTCAGGCCGAGGCTGCGGTAATCCTCCACCACCTGCTCGCCCGGCTGCGAAGGTGCGAAATCGGCCGCAGGCTCGGGCATCAGCGGCGGTTCATCCGCCAGCCGATCGGCGGCGCAGGCAAACAGCGGCAGGTCATGCGGCGCGCCCGCCATGCCGCGCGCCGACCACGCCGCCTCGCGCCGCGCCAGGCCCATGCCGGCGAAAGCATCGGAGGCCGCCAGCGCGCCCAGCGCGCGTCGCCCGGCGCCGGCGCGGCGCACCATATCCTCCACCGAATCGAAGGGTGCGCCGTTGCGTGCCGCGCGTACGGCGAGGATCGCCGCGGCCTCCTCCGCCGGCAGCCCCGTGACCATTCGAAGGCCGAGCCGCAGCGCGAGCCCGTTGGCGCTGCCGGCCTCAGGCTCCAGCGAGCAGTCCCAGTCGCTGGCATTGATATCGACGGGGCGTATCCGCACGCCATGCTCGCGCGCGTCGCGCACGATCTGCGCGGGCGCGTAGAAACCCATCGGCTGGCTGTTCAGCAGCGCGCAGGCAAAGACGCCGGGGTGGTGGCATTTGATCCAGCTCGACGCATAGACCAGATGCGCGAAGCTCGCCGCATGGCTTTCGGGGAAGCCGTAGCTGCCGAAACCCTCGATCTGCTTGAAGACTCGCTCGGCGAAGTCCTGGGCATAGCCGCGGCGCACCATGCCCGAGACCAGCTTTTCCTGGTATTTCTGCACCTGCCCATGCGCCTTGAAGGTGGCCATGGCGCGGCGGAGCTGGTCGGCCTCGTCCGGGGTGAAGCCGGCGGCGACGATGGCGATGCGCATCGCCTGTTCCTGGAACAGCGGCACGCCGAGCGTCTTGCCGAGCACCTGGCGGAGTTCGTCCGGCGGGCCGTGCTCCGGCGCTGGGGCGGGGTATTCCTCGCGCTCCTGGCCCGACTTCCGGCGCAGATAGGGGTGCACCATGTCGCCCGCGATCGGCCCCGGGCGGACGATCGCGACCTCGATCACCAGGTCGTAGAAGGTCGAGGGGCGCAGCCGCGGCAGCATGTTCATCTGCGCCCGGCTTTCCACCTGGAACACGCCCACGCTGTCGGCGCGGCGCAGCATCGCGTAGGTGTCGGGGCATTCCTTGGGCAGGCTCGCAAGGTCGAGATCCTGGCGCGCATGGGCGCGCAGCAGGTCGAAGCCGCGCCGCAGGCACGACAGCATGCCAAGGCCGAGCACATCCACCTTCAGGATGCCCAGCGCGTCGATGTCGTCCTTGTCCCATTCGAGGATGGTGCGGTCCTCCATCGCCGCGCGCGTCACCACCGCGAGTTCCACCAGCGGGCCGCGCGTGATGACGAAGCCGCCGACATGGGTGGCGCCGTGGCGCGGGAAGTCGATCAACTCCTGCGCCAGGTCGAGCGTCAGGCCGAGGCGCGGGTCGGTGGTGTCGAGCCCCTCCTGCTCGGCCAGGTCGCGCAGTTCCAGGATGCGCCCCGGCCCCCAGCTCGCCTTGGCGAGGTGCCCGGTGATGTCGGCGGTGAGGCCCATGGCGCGGCCGACCTCGCGGATCGCGCTGCGGGCGCGGTAGCGGATGACGGTGGCGCAGATCGCCGCGCGGTCGCGGCCGTAGCGTTGATACAAATGCTGGATCACCTCCTCGCGCCGCTCATGCTCGAAATCGATGTCGATGTCGGGCGGCTCGCCGCGGCTGGCGGAGATGAATCGCTCGAACAGCAGATCGTGCTGCGCGGGATCGACGGCGGTGACGCCGAGCACGTAGCACACGGCCGAATTCGCCGCCGAGCCGCGGCCCTGGCAGAGGATCGGCTTGGGCTGCTCGCGGGCGAAGCGCACGATCTCATGCACCGTGAGGAAATAGGGCGCGTAGCCGAGCTGGTCGATCAGCCGCAGCTCATGCGCCACGCGCGCGCGCACCGAAGCCGAGGCGCCGCCGGGCCAGCGGGTCTCCAGCGCGGCAGCGCAGCGCGC
>JBBSCP010000061.1:0-16504 GCA_038250135.1 Acetobacterales bacterium
GCAAATCGCTTGGCCAGCGGCATGTTGGGCGCGACCTTCGGGATCATCACGCTTGGGAAGTCGTTGAAGGTCCAGTGCGGCACGCTGGCCGAGACGGTTGGATATTCATGCGCGGTGACGAAAGGCGCGATGCGGGGATTCTGCGCCGCAACATTGGCCAACACGCGGCCCGCGTAGATACCCGTCGCCGTCGCACCAGAGACGAAAGCGGTCAGGCTCTCACCCCAGGAATAGCTGGTGGCGCCCGGCGGCGCGAGCTCACGCATTGACTTGTAGAACTCGAGCGCGTTGCGGAAGGCGTCGCTATTGACCGCAACCTGGAGGTCCGGCGTGAAGATCTGCCCGCCCGCACCGTGCACGAAGCAGATGAAGATCAGGCTGGTCATCGAGTTGCGGCCATAGGGCAGCGGCACGCCAAACACCCCGCCGCCCTGCATGCGGCGGCAGGCGTCGCGAAGCTGGTCCCAAGTGCGCGGCGTGGCTGCGATGCCGGCGCGCTCCATCAGATCGCGCCGCAACCACATCGCATTCGCCGCCGTGTTGCCGATGCCGGTGCCGGCATACTGGCCAGGCGTAATCTCATAGATGCGGTTTGCACCATCGTAGAAATTCTGCGGGCCGATCGTGTCGATCACGTCGTTGAACGGCTCGAGCAGCCCGGCCTGCCAATAGTTCGACACGGCGAAGGAGGGCAGATGCGTCACCACGCTCGGCACCTGACCCGAAGCGAAGGCGGCCGCCATCTGCGCGGGATATCCTTCATCGCTCGTGGCTTCGAACGCCACGCGCACGCCCGGATTCGCTTCCTCGAAGGTGCGGATCTGGAAATTGTAGGCCTCACGTTGGGCTGGTGCAGTCTGTGGCGACCACCAGCGCAGCGTCGTCGGCGCCTGCGCGCGGGCGACTCCAGGTGCCGCGACGGCAGCCGCCGCAGCAAGCCCGCCAAGCGCGCGACGCGTGACGTCGCCCTTAGTGAGGATGGACATGAAACGCTCTCCCCCGTCTGGCGCTGCCCCCGGGCGGCGCCGAATTGCGAACAACTGCCGCAGAGTGAACAGGAACACTGCCGGCCCGGCAAGAGGCTGCGGACGCATCGCGGGCAGATAATCAGCATCTTGTTCGCAGGACGAACACGCCGCAGGATGGCACCCAAGCCAACGGACGCCTCAGCATGGATCACCCCCGCCCGCCTGTCGAAATGCAATTGCCGCGCGACCTCGTGTTGCACGGAGCCGATGAGGCCCGCGGCGCCGACCGTGAGATGGTGCATTCCGTGCTGCGCCTGTTCGAGGTGTTGCGCGCCTTCAGCCGCGCCCGGCCACGCATGACGCTCAGCGAGGTGGCGGAGTTCTCGGGCCTGACCCGTGCCAGCGCCCGACGCTTCCTGCTGACGCTGGTACATGCCGGCTACGCCGAATCGGACGGCAAGCGCTTCGCCCTCACGCCCAAGCTGCTGGAGCTCGGTCACTCCGTGCTGGCCGCGGCGCGCATCTGGGATGTTGCCCGGCCCATCCTGGCGCAAATCTCTGACCGGCTGGGCGAGAGCTGCTACGGCGCGGTGCTCGATGGGGCGGAGGTGTTGTACGTGCTGCACATTCCTTCAGCCCGACACCTGGTGAATGTCGATCTGCGAGTCGGCAGCCGCACGCCGGCCTATTGCACCTCGGTCGGCCGGGTGTTGCTTGCAGGCCTCACACCTGAGGCCGTGGAGCGCGCGCTGGAGGAGATCAAGCCCGAGCCACGCACGCCGCGTACCATCACCGCCAAGTCGAAGCTTCGCGAACAGGTGGAACAGGCGCGCCGTCAGGGCTGGGCAGTGGTGGATGAGGAACTGGAGCTCGGCCTGCGCAGCCTCTCCGTCCCGCTGCGCGGGCGCGATGGCGTGACGGTCGGCGCCATCAACATTTGCGGGCCGACCAGCCGCGTGCCGATCGAGGAGCTGCGCACGCGCTTTGTCGCCGAGATGCTCGATGCTGCCGCGCGAATCCAGGCGGCGCTCGACTGATCAGGCGAAGCGCGCGGGCGTGAATCGCGCGATGTCAAAACCGCCGTCACGCCCGAGCAGCGCCGCCGCCGCGAGCCTGCCGACGAGCGGGCCAAGCGTGTAACCCGCATCGCCTGGCACGGCGAAGAACAGCCCGAGCTGCTGCGGCGATTCGCCAAGAATGGATTGTCCGTCAGCTGTCGTGTTGATTCCCGCCCAGCTGCGGATCAACCGCAGCCGCCCGACCTTCGGTACCAGATGCTGCGCGAGGCCGAGGTTGCCGAACAGGCTGCTTGCTTCGATTTGCGGATGTCCATCGTCGGCGGCGAGACGCGCGGGCCAACCGCCGCCGATCACCACCTGGCCGGCCGCCAACTGCTTCATCGTGATCATGCGCTCCGCGTGCTGCACGAGATGGCCGACGAGCGGCCCTGTCGCCTCGGTGACGTTCATGTGCAGCGGCTCGGCCACCGTCGGCACGCACAAGCCAAGCGGTGCCACCAACGCCGCCGTACCCGCGCCCGCCGCAACCACGACGCGACCAGCGCGCCACGTACCTTGCGCCGTTTGGACCTGCCAGGACGCGCCCTCGCGCGTGAGGCGCGCCACCCGCGTCTCAGGGCGATGCACGGCGCCGGCCGAGAGCATGGCGCGCCGCACCGCCTGGTTCGCCAATAACGGGTTCAGCTTGCCCTCATGCTCGCAGAGTTCCGCGCCGATCACCGCGGGACCGAGATAGGGCGCGATGCGTTCCAGTTCCGCCTGGCGCAGCATATGGACGCGCAGCCCCAGCGCAGCCTCGCGCGCGCATTTGGCGGCGAGGAATTCATAGGCCGCTTCGTCCTCCGCCACCATCAGCCCGCCGCTGGCGCGCAGTTCGACATCTGCGCCCAGATCCTGCGTCAGTTGCGCCCACAACGCAGCGGCGGCGACATACATCGGCAGCGAGGCTTCAAGTCCCGCGACCTGCTCAGGATACATGCGGATGAAGCGCGACTGCATCTGGACATGCAGGCTGCCCGCATTAGCCGTGGTGCCACTGTGACGCCCGTCATCGAGCACGACGACGCCCTGCCCCGCACGCGCCAACTCCAGCGCCGTGCACAAGCCGACGATGCCGCCACCGATGATGGCGACATCCACCTCAGTCTGGTTCATCGCGGGCCGAGGGCCACGATGTCCGCGATGGCGATGGGCTTCACCGGCGCGCGTGGTGCGAACAGGGCGCGATCATCGAGCGGCCTGCCTTGTGCCTCGGCCAGCCATTCGGCGAGCACCGGCGCGCAATAGCGGCCCTGGCAACGACCCATGCCGCAGCGCGTTCGGCGCTTCACCTCGCCAATCGCCGGGGCGCCGTCGGCCATGACGGCCGCGATCTCGCCTTTCGTCACTTCCTCGCAACGGCAGATCAGCGTGGCGTCTTCGGCGAGCGCAAGCCCGGGGCGAGGCGCATCGAAGAAACGCCACAGCGCCTTCTGGAATTGGCGATGCTTCGCGAGTCGTGCTCGTGCCGCTGCACCTTCGCGATCGAGTTCTGCCGGGATGCTGCGCCCGAGCCGGCGCGCCGCGGCCAGAGCCGCGATCACGCCTTCCTCACGCGCCGCAGGCGCGCCGCCGAGGCCCGCGCAATCGCCGATGGCGTAGACGCCGTCGAGACTCGTCATCGCCTCCGCGTCGCGCCGCATCACGAGATGACCGCGCCGCGCATCGTGATCGGCCGCGGCGCCGAGCGCACGCAGCACCTCATTCGCGGGCAGGAAGCCATAGCCCATCAGCACCGCATCAACGGCGAAATCCTGCTCGCCGCCCGGACCACGCAAGGTGGCGAGTAGCGCGCCATCCTGCTGACTCACCCGCACCAACAGCGCCTGACGCTTCAATGCGATGCGGTGGCGCAGGAGTGCAGACAGATAGCCAATGCCGCGCAGCGATAGTGAAGGACCGGCCGCGAACATCGCAAAGCCCGCTCGGATCGAACGCATCGACGCGGAATCGGCGACGGCCACGACGTCGCATCCCGCCTCGGCAAGTTCAACCGCGACCTGCAGATTCAACGGGCCATTGCCGGCGACAAGCACGCGCTTGCCTGGCGTCACGCGGTAGCTGCGCCAGAGCGTCTGCGCAGCGCCCACCGTCATCACGCCGGGCAGCGTCCAGCCGGGCAGCGGCAAGCCACGTTCCTGCGCGCCAGTGGCGACGATCAGCGCACGCGGCGCGAAGAGTCTGGTTGTGTTGCCGTCGAAAACTGCGAGGCTGTCGGGCGCGAAGGCACCCCAAACTTCCGCACCGCGCAGGAGGTGCGCGCCAGAAGCCTCGGCCGCTGCCACGAGCGCCGCACCCTCACGCTGCTGCGCATCCAACATCGGCGCAACGAGGCCCGGCGCGGCCTGCTTGTAGTACTGCCCACCGGCTGCCACGCGCTCATCCACGAGCAGCACATCGAGGCCCGCACGGCGCGCCGTGATGGCGGCGGTCAGCCCGGCGGCGCCGCCGCCCAAAACCAGCAGATCCACCGGCTCGACACGAGGCATGGCGGGCGCCTCGCCCGGCCGCGTCGCAGCCTCACGCGGCAGCGCAGGCACGCCGGGGAAAGTCTGGCGTGCCACCTCCATGCCGGGCTTCGCCTTGGTCATGCAGGCGCGCTGGTTGGGCTCGCCCTCCACGACCACGAGGCAGTCCTGGCACACGCCCATGCCACAGAACACGCCACGCCCCGGCCCCTCTCGCCGCGTCTCGCGGAAGCTGCGGATGCCGGCTGCGGTGAGTGCCGCGGCGAGGCTCTGGCCCTCGCGCAGCGGCACCTCGACAGTGCCCGCCGCATTCATCCACCGGAAGCTGCTCACTCTGCCGCCTGGCGCGCGGCGTCACCATGCTTGCGCTGGAAGGCGCGCCAGGTGGTGGCCCAGCGCGCCGGATCCTCGCAGCCCTCCGCGAGCACCTTGCCGATCGCGGCATGATGCGGCGCGGTCCGCACGAGATCGGGATCGCTGTAGGCTTCCTCGCAAACCTTGGCGACGACAGCGACCCAGGTGTCGATGTCCTCCTTGGACCAAAGCTCCCCGGCTTCAGGCGTGAAGGGTTCCGGCACGACCCAGGGCTCATGCGAGAGCCAGGGCGCATCGATGCCGTAGTCGGTCATGCGGTTGCCGAGTTCGACCACGCCGATCCCGGTATCCTGCTTCAAGGGGCCGACGCCGTAGCGCGTCATTTCCATGCGCGGGCCTTCGACATCAGGATTGGAGACGGCGACGCCGCGAATGGCCGAGAGCCCCTTCTGCATGTAGTTGTTCGCCAGCACCGAGAGGTCCGATGCCTCGTGGATGCCAGCGGCACCCATGCCGCGTGCCCAGGCATAGGCGCGCATCACGATGTGAACATTGCCGAGAAACTCACGCACCTTGCCAACGCTGTGCGCCGGCACGTCAAGCGCGAAGCTGCCATCCGAGCGCTTCGCGACCAGCGGCCTGGGCAGGAACGGTTCAAGCTCGGCCGAACAACCGTAAGCGCCAACGGCCGGGCCGCCACCGCCCTTCGGCCCACCGAAAGTCTTGTGCAGCATGAACATGCAGGCATCGAAGCCGAGGTCGCGGGCGCGAATCTTGCCCATCACGCCGTTGAAATTTGCATGGTCGTAGAAGGCGAGCGCGCCGGCTTCCTTCGTCAGCCGCACCCATTCCTTCATCTGTGGATTGTAGATGCCCATGTCGTCGGGGTTGCCGATCATCAGCGCCGCGGTGCGCGGACCCAACGAGGCCCTGAGCGCATCCAGGCTCGGATAGCCGCCTTCTTCGAGCGGCAGGGTGATGACCTTGAAGCCCGCCGCGGCCGCCGTGGCGGGGTTGCAGGGATGTGCCTGGATCGACGTGACGATCTCATCACGCTCGCCGAGTTCGCCTCGCGACGCCAGCCAGCCGCGCGTGACGCACACATGCGTATAGGCCGCGTCCGCCCCGCCCGCCGCCTGGAAGGTGAAGCGGTCCATGCCCGACAGAGCGCGCAGGATATTGTCGAAGTTCCAGAGAATCTCCAGCACGCCCTGAAGCGTCGAGGCGTCCTGAAGCGGATGCAGCGCGGCCATCTGCGGGCGCAGCCCCATCGCCTCCGACATCCTTGGGTTGTACTTCATCGTGCAGGTGCCGAACAGGCTGATGCCGACCATGCCGAGGATCTGTTGCGACAGGCGCAGATAGTGACGCAGCGTGTCGTGCTCGGTCATCTCCGGCAGCGCGGGCGCGTTGCGCCGGCGCATGGAAGCCGGCACCAGGGAGGCCGTGTCGCCAAGCGCGGCGACCTCGGATTCCACCGCGGGGAACAGGAGCCCCCGCCGGCCTGGCGCGCCGAGCGCCATCACCACCGGTTCATGCCAGCTCGCTTGCCGGTAAAGCTTCGGCGCGGGGCTCATGTCACGATCTCCGTCAGTGCGGTGGCGAGGCGTCGTACATCCTCGGCCGTGTGGATTTCCGTGAAGGCATAAAGCGCGCAGCCCTCGAAGCCCGGCAGGTCCGACAGGTCGCGCCCGCCGAACATGCCCTGCGCCAGCAGCGCCTTGTTGATCGCGCTCACGCTCCTGCCGGTCGCCGTGAAGTCGAGCACGACTTCCTTGAACAGCCCCTGCGTGAAGCGCGGGCGCACGCCCTTCACATTCCCCAGCAAATTCGCCGCATGCGCCGTGCGCTGCAGGATCCGCTCGCCGATCTCGGCGAAACCCTTCGGCCCCATCAACGTCATGTAGGCGCTGGCGGCGATGGCGTGAAGGTAGACGGAATTGCCCGTCCAGTCCTTGCCTTCCTCGCGCATGCCGTAGCTCGACTGATGCGAGAGGCTGAGCGCAAAACCCCATTCGCCGCGGTTCACAGTGGGCGCGATCGAGATGTTCAGCGTGGGATATTCGCGCGCATAACGTTCCTCGTCGCGCGAGGCGATGAAGCCGCCCGCGCCACCGCCGCAACTCATATGCACCCCGAGCGTCTGGATCGTGCCCACCACCAAGTCGGCGCCATATTCGGCGGGCGGAGCGAGCACGCCAAGCGAGATCGGATCGACGCCGACGATACACTCCGCCCCCACCGCGCGCGCCATCGCGGCGATGGCGGCACCCTGCGTTTCGATCACGCCGAGAAAGCCCGGATTCTCGAAATACACGGCGCCGGTCCTGGCGGAGATTTTGCTTTTGAGGTCAGCAAGGTCAAGCAGTCCCGTCGCCGCATCGAAGGCCACCGGCACCACCGCGATATGCCCAGCCGATCCCTCGGGTTCGGCATACTGCCGCAGTACGTCGAGGCGTTCGGGGTCCATGCTCGCGGGCACGAGCACTTCGCGGCGCCCGTTCATCCGAGCCGCCATGCGCACGGCGTAGCCGATGGCGCAGCCCCAGGAATAGACGGGCAGGCCGACGAACTCCAGGCCGATCAGCTCGCCGAGTTGCGAGCAGAATTCGAACCAGGCCTGGTTGCGGCCGTGGTCGGACATCGGAGTGCCCCAGACATTCGTCAGGAATTCGCTGCGCCCGGCGATCTCATCCACCACGGCCGGCACGTGATGCTGCCAGATGCCAGCGCCGAGGAAGGAGAGGTTGGTCTCGCAATCCGCGTTCTTCTTGAGCAGGCCGAGCATGTGCCGCTTCAGCGCGACCTCGGAGGCGAGCGCCGGCGGCAGATCGAGCGTGCCGCGGAAGCGGTGATCCTCCGGGATCTGCGCAAACAGGCTCTCGATGCTTGGTGCGCCGATCTTGCGCAGCATCGCGGCCTTCGCCTCTGGCGTTGAATTCGCCATCCATGGATGCGCGCTCTCGACTGTCATCGATCCCTCTCCCCTATGCGATCTTCATCATCATCCGCTGGCCCGGCGCAGTGTGCACGCCGATATAGCCCGCGAGATTTCGGTCGAGTTCGGCATCACCGGTATCGACATGCAGCACCGGCGGGTTGAGCGCGATCAGCTTCTGCGCGCCGGTCACCACCATGATGTTTTGGCGCCCGACCCGCCGCAGAACCTCCGCGCTGATCTGCTGGTTGCCGCGGCCGAACAGGAAGCCCTGGCCGCCAGTGGCGCTCACCACGATGGTCGCACCCTCGGCGCGATCCAGCAGGTTGAGCAATTGCCGTTCCGTCGCGTCCGCGGCGATCAGGCGCCCGGCGAGCACCACGTCGATGCCAAGCAACGTGCCATCGAAGCCCATCGCGCGCTTCAGGCGCCGCGTGGTGGTGCCACAGCCGAAGATCAGCAACCGGTCCGCCGGCCATTCACGTGCGAGGCGCCGTGCCAAGGCGTCCAGCGCATCCTCGTCGCCGGGCATGGCAGGGCCCTTGCGGGATTGCACGCCGGCGCGTGCGCGGGGGATCATCGCCGTGCCGAACAGGCGCGCGGCGACGCGGCCTTCGTGCAGCGCCGCCTCGTCGAGGTCCATCACCTCGGCCTCGACCAGGCCCGAACCTTCGCGCAGGAATTGCGCGGCGACGTCGCCGGCCGCTTCGGGGCTCGTGCCGAAGACGCCGGAGTGCATCTTCACCCCGGTCGGGATGCCGAGGATCGGCACCGCGGTGCCAACGGCCGCCAGCACGTCCCGCGCCGTGCCATCGCCGCCGGCGAACAGGATGAGGTCCACGCCCGCTGTGAGCAGCCGCGCCGCCGCAGTTCGCGTATCGGCGGCGGAGGTAGTGCCGCGGGCTTCACCTGGCAGCGCTTCGCAGGCCAGCCCGGCAGCACCGACGGCGTCCTCGCCCATCGTCCCTGGCGCGGCGAGCACGGCACAAACGACGTTCTCGGCCAAGCGCCGAAGCGCGCGGATGGCCCGCGATTCAGCCAGCGGCTGGGCACCGAGAGCGACGGCGCACGCCAGGGTTTCGGCCCCATCGGTGCCTTTCAGCCCGACACGCCCACCCATGCCCGCGATGGGGTTCACGATGACCCCTAGCCGCCTCTGCACCCCATTCTCCCGAGTCCGCGATGCGAACATGATGTCGCTTCGCGCACAGTCTAGGGGCTAGATCAGCGGGCGCAACCGGTCAGCTCACCGGCGGGCCGCAGCGGCGCCAGATCGGCTCGATCGTGCCGGCGCTCGCCTGCGCCCGCACCAGGGTGTCATTCTGGAGGCGCAGATCTACCCGCCCGCCAGCCCCAGGTTCGCCCGCCGGGGCGTCGTAGGAGAAGCCGTGGCGGTCGTAATCGCCCTGCAGCGTGCGCCCGCCCGGGGAGACGAAGGCTGGGCCCTGGATGGTCATGCGCAGCCCGCCTTCGGTGCACCAATGCCCGTCGATCGCATCCGCATGCGCCACAGCCGGCAGCAGGCACAACGCGCTGCCACCCAGCAGCAGCAGAGCCAGAGGACGCGGGAAAGCCATGTCGATGCCCCTTGGATACGAGACGGACAGGCTAGCGCGACGGGCGCGCGAAATGCCAGCGTTCAAGCACCCATCGCGGCGGCCACGGCCTCACGCTCACCGATCGTCATGTGCAGGCCGAGGCGCGAACGGCGCCAGAGGACATCCTCGGCGGTCTCGGCCCATTCCTCGCGCCGCAGCCAATCGAGTTCGCGCGCGGTGAGTCCGGCGCCGTAATCGCGGCCCAGATCGGCGAGGCTGCGGGCGTCGCCGAGCAGCTCGGCCGTCTCGGCGCCATAGGCGCGCAGCAATCGGGCGCGCAGCTCGGCCGGCAGCCAGGGATGGCGCGTGGCGAAGCCGGCTTCGAAGTCAGGCAGCGTGTGCCCGGCGAACTCACCGCCCGGCAGCGGCGGAGAATCGGTCCAGGACGGGCCATGGCGCCCGAGTGCCGCACTGAGCTTGGCGACGGCCTCCTCCGCCAGTTTGCGGTAGGTGGTGATCTTGCCGCCATAGATGCTCAGCACCGGCGCGCCCTCGGTATCGAGCTTCAGCACATAGTCGCGAGTCACGGCGGAGGGGTTGTCCGCGCCGTCATCGTGGAGCGGCCGCACGCCCGAATAGGACCAGACGATGTCGGCCGGCGTGATCGGCATGCGGAACTGCTTCGAGACGGCCTCGCACAGATAGGCCGCTTCCTCCGCCGTGCAGTGCGCGGTGGCGGCATCGCCCTCATGCGGCACGTCGGTGGTGCCGACCAGCGAGAAGCGGCCCTCGTAGGGGATGACGAAGACCACGCGGCGATCATCGTTCTGCAGGATATAGGCCTGCTCGCCCGCATAGAGCGCCGGCAGCACGATGTGGCTGCCGCGGATCAGCCGCACGCTGCCGGCCGGGCGCGCATGGGCGGCGTCCTGCGCCGCGAGCACCCAGGGGCCGGCGGCATTGGCCAACGCGCGAGCGCGCAGCGTGGACTCATGGCCCGTGGCGTCGCGCAGGTGGCAGGTCCAGCCCTCGGCATCGCGCTCGGCACCCATGAAGGCCGTGCGCGTGCGGATGGCAGCGCCGCGACGCAGCGCATCCTTGGCGTTGAGCACGACGAGGCGCGAATCCTCGACCCAGCAATCGGAATAGGCGAAGCCGGCGGTGATCGCCGGATTCAGCGGCGCGCCGAAGGCATGGCTGCGAAGGTCGAGCCCCTCGGCGCCTGGCAGGCTCACTCGGCGTGCGAGGTGATCGTAGAGGAACAGTCCGGCGCGGATCATCCAGCGCGGGCGCATCTCCGGCCGGTGCGGCAGCACGAAGCGCATCGGCCAGACGATGTGCGGCGCGATGCGCAGCAGCACCTCGCGCTCGGCCAGCGCCTCCCGCACCAGGCGGAATTCATACTGTTCCAGGTAGCGCAGGCCGCCATGGATCAGCTTGGACGAGTTGGAGGAGGTGGCGCCGGCGAGGTCGCCGCGCTCGACGAGGCAGGTGGCGAGGCCCCTGCCCTGCGCGTCGCGCGCGATGCCCACGCCGTTGATGCCGCCACCGATGACGAGAAGGTCGTAGCGGTCGCTCATATCAGCCGCAAGCGGATCCGCGGGACGATGGTCGCCGCCACCGAGCCCTCGGCCAGGATGGCGACCAGCACGGAGGCCGGCCTTTCCCATCGAAAGAAGTTGATCGTGTCACCCAGCACCACGCCAATGCCCCCCCGCCGCCAGACCCGGTGCGGCGCTCGTCCGCACATTGATATCCCGGCGGAACAGCGCAATCCCCCAGAAGGCCGGCTGGAGCTGTGGCCGCACGGCTTTCGCCATCCAGTGCGGCCAGGCGGCACTGGTGCCAAGGCTCGTCATCCGCCGCGACACGGGTCTAGGCTTGGCGTGGAGGAGTCACCGCCATGCCCCGCCCGCCCCGCCGCCTGCCTGCCCCCAGTGCCATGATCGTGGCACCCCAGCCCGAGGCGGCGGAAGCCGGGGGGGCGGTGCTCGCCAAGGGTGGCAGCGCAGTCGATGCGCTGCTCGCCTGCGCGCTGACGCAGGGTGTGGTGGACCCGCTGATGTGTGGCATCGGTGGTCTTGGCGTCCTGCAACTGCACGACCCCGCGAGCGGCGCCACCACCGTGCTCGATGGCCTCTCCACCTGTCCCGGCGCCTGCACGCCCGCGATGTGGGAGGGTGAGTACCTGCGCGACGCGGCGGATGGCTACGGCTTCATCCTCGCCAACCGCGCCAATGAGGTCGGCCACAGCGCCGTCACCACGCCGGGCATCCTGCGGCTGTTCGAACGCGCACATGCGCGCTGGGGGCGCCTGCCCTGGACCTCGCTGTTTGCCCACGCGATCGACTTTGCCGAACAAGGCTGGATCATCCGCCCGCATGTCCACACGATGATGACGGCGAACGAGGCCGCCTATGGGCGGCTCGACTACCCCGCCAAGCTTGCCTTCACGGCGGAGGGCGCGGCGCTCTACCTTCGCGCCGATGGTACGCCCAGGCGCCCGGGCGAGACGGTGCGTAACCCGGCCCTCGCCGCCACGCTGCGCGACCTGGCGCGCGATGGGGTGGAAAGCTTCTACACCGGCACCCTCGCCGCGCGCATCATCGCCGACATGCAGGCAAAGGGCGGGCTGCTCTCCGCCGCCGATCTCGCCGGCTTGCGCGTGACGGAGAGCGCGGCGTTGCGCATCCCCTATCGCGGCTTCGAGGTATCGCTGCCGGCGCCACCCTCCGGCGGCATCGTGATCGCGCAGCTGCTGCGGATGCTGGAGCCGTTCGACCTCGTCGCCATGGGCCACAACAGTGCCGCCTATATCCGCACGCTGGCCGCCGCGATGCGAATCGCGCTGACCGAACGCGAGACGCATATCGGCGACCCGGCGACGCATCCGCCGCCGCTCGACTGGCTGCTCTCCGATGGCCACACGGCCGAGTGCGCCGCGCGCATTCGCGCCGGCACGACGTCGCAGATGCCTGCCATCACCGGCACGGCGAAGGATACGACCACGATCTCCTGCACCGACGCGCAGGGCATGGTGGCGAGCCTGACGCACACGCTCGGCGTGCCCTCCGGCGTCATCGTGCCGGGCACCGGCTTCATGCTGAACGGCGCGATGAACTGGTACGATCCGCGCCCCGGCCGCGCCGGGTCCATCGCGCCGGGCAAGAAGCGATTCTCCTCCATGGCGCCGACCATCGTGTTCCAGGAGGGCCGCGCGGTGGCGACGCTCGGCGCGCCGGGCGGGGCGTGGATCGGCATCGCGCTGCTGCAGGTGCTGGTGAATCTGCTCGATTTCGGCATGGGCATGCAGGAAGCCGTGCAGGCGCCGCGCTTCAGCGCCACCGGGCCCGCCATCGACATCTCCAACCGTATTCCCCGCGCCGTGGAGCGACAGCTTGTGGCGCAAGGTGAGACTGTGAAGCGCGCCTTCCACTCCTACCCCTTCGCCGCGCCTCACGGCATCGCGATGTGGGACGGCTTGCTGGAGGGGGGCGCGGACCCGCAGCGCGATGGCATGGCGGTGGGGATGGTATGAGCCGCCCCCTACCCGCGCGCGCCACCCGTGCTAAACCGCGCTCATGGAACTCACGACAGAACAGGTTCGCGCCGCACGCGCCGCGGGCTGCACCTTCACCGCCGCCACCCCCGACCAGGTGGCCCGGCTCACCATGCAACGCCGCGTCTTCATGGTGGAGGGCGCGCCGCATCTGGTGCGTCGCCCCGGCTCCGGCTTCTTCGAAACCTATGGCACGCTGGAGCCGCTGATTGCCGGAGCACCCCCGCCACCGCTCGAGACGCCACAGGAGGCTGCCGAGGCCGATGCGAGCACGGCGCGCGAGATGGAAGCCGAGGGCAGCGCCGTGCGCGGCGGGGGCGCGAAAGTCGTGCGCCGGGGAAGGCCGCGGGTGACCCGCGGCTGATCGCTCAGCCGGGGCCACCCGCCTGAAAGGGTGGCCTGCCGCCCCCGCGGCAGGCCACCCTGACGCTCAGAGGATGAAGTCGCTCGCCGCCAGGGTGTGCAGGCCGACCAGGCGGATCGCCGCCTCGGCCGCGCCACCATTGCCCTGGTCGATCTCGATCACCGTATCGCCACCCTGTTGCGTGGCGCGAATCGAGCCCTGGCCACCGCCGGCAAACACCGCGCCACCCATGAACAAAAAGGCCTGGTTGCCGCCCAGCGCCAGATTGGCGTCGATCAGCGACAGGTCGAACTTGTCGCCCTGCGCCCAGGAGAAGTCGGCAACCACATCCGGCATGGCGACCGCGCTCTCGGCCAGGCCGCCCCAGATGAAGCGGTCCGCGCCCAGGCCGCCGATCAGTGAATCCTGCCCGACGCCGCCAACCAGCTGGTCGCCGCCGCCGCCGCCAATAAGTGTGTCGTTGCCGCCACCGCCGACGATCCGGTTCGCGCCCGCATCGCCGGTCAGTCGATCGGTGAAGTTGGAGCCGACGAGGTTCTCGACATTGACGATGGTATCGCCCACGCCGAAGCCACCCGAATTAGGCCCGCCGGCCAACGAGATCACGACCGAACCCGTGGCATTGGCGTAGCTGGCCGTATCGATGCCGGTGCCGCCATCCAGCGCATCGGCGCCGGCGCCACCAAGCAGCCAATCATTGCCGGCCTGGCCGCGCAACGTATCGTTGCCGCCATTGCCGACCAGCGTGTCATTGCCCTGCAGACCCTCGATCAGGTCGTTGCCCCTACCACCGACCAGGCTGTCATTGCCGATGCCACCCTGGATGGCGCCACGCTCGGCGGGAACCTCCGGCGCCACCAGCGTGCCGGGCACGAAGGTAATTCCCGGGAAGGGACCCACGAGGCTGCTGGCCGGATAGGCCACGTTCAGCACGATGGCGCTGTTCACGCCGAGATACAGGATGGTCTGGCCGTTGATGTTCTGTACCGCGGTGAAGCCGGCATGGCCATGGATGGTCAGCGTATCGCCGGTGGTGGGGTTGAAGTCGACCAGCCAATCCACGCCGTCGCCACGCTGGTAGATGAACCGATCGGCATCGCCATCGCCGAACACCGTATCGCCGAGCACGAGGCCGGTGATCTTGCCCGCAACGAGGCTGACGCGGCCATTATCCGTGCCCCCGCCGATCACATCATTGCCCTCATGGCCCGACACCGTGTCGTTGCCCGAGCCGCCGAACACCGTGTCATTGCCCTGGTTGCCCACGACGATGTCATCGCCCGCACCACCGAGCACCACGTCGTCGCCGGCTTCGCCCTGCATGTTGTCGTTGCCGGCACCGCCCTCGATCCAGTCATTGTCGTTGCCGCCTTCGATCACGTCGTCGCCGTCGCCACCGAAGACATGGTCGCGCCCGTCATTGCCATGCAGGTTGTCATTACCGGCACCGCCATGGATCTTGTCGTCACCGTCATGGCCGATGACGGCATCGTCGCCGTCATTGCCGATCAGGCAGTCATTGCCGCCAAGCCCGTGGATGTTGTCGTTGCCGCCGAGGCCATCGACTTGGTCGCCACCGGCAGTGCCGACATGGCCGTCATTGCCGGGGGTCAGCAGCGTGGTCGGCAGGTCGCAGGTATCGACCACGCTCGGAATGAAGCCCGCATCGACTGTGCGCACGTGCAGCCCTCCGAGCACGGAGATCACACCCGAGCGCCCGCCGGCACCGGCATCGCTGTCCGTCAGATCGGGGCCGATGTCGACACCTGTCGGCGCATGCGCGGCTGGCGTCACGAACTCCAGGATGTAGCCGGCCGGACGGAGATTGCCGAAGGTGTAAAAGCCGCTGGCATCGGTGGTGGTGGTGGTGATCACCACCGAGCCGTCCCGGTTGAGCAGCCGCACCGTGGCGCCGGCGATGCCAGGCTCCTCGGCATCCTGCTGGCCATCGCGGTCAAGGTCGGCCCAGACGCGGTCGCCGATCGAACCACCGATGAGCAGCCCGGCATCGAGCGAATTGTCGACCTGCCCGGAGGTCAGCGTGACCTTCTGGGAAATACCCGTGACCATGTTGACGTCGCTGTCGGCATCGTCGTTGCCGCCGCGATTGGCCAGGGTGAACACCGTGCCGACCGGCGCCATGAACTGAACGCTGTAGGTCCCTGGCAGCAAGTCACGGAAGTTGTAGGTGCCATTGGTGTCGGTGACCGTGAAGGCGATGACAGCGCCAGCGGCATCGAGCAGCCGAACCGTGGTGCCGCGCGCGCCCAGCTCGCCAACATCCTGTACGCCGTCGCGGTCGGTATCGAGCCAAACACGGTCGCCGATCGCCACGCGCTGGAACAGGCCGGCATCGAGATCGGTGCGCACATCACCCGAGAAGACCATCATCGGCGCAATTACGCCGACGCTGTTCGCATCGCTGTCGAGCGCATCGTTGGGCGAGCGGTCGCGCTGCGAAAGTTCGAAGCCCGCTGGCCTCGTCACCCGAACGCCATACTGGCCCGGCGCCAGCCCGTCGAAGCCATAGATGCCGCCGCCATCGGTGATATCGGTGGCGAGCACCGTGACGCCATCGGCCGCCAGCAGCTGGACCGTAACGTTGGCGAGGCCAGGCTCGTTGCCGTCCTGTATGCCATCGGCGTCGAGGTCGTGCCACACGCGATCACCGATCGAGGCCGGCACATAGACGCCAGCATCGACATCGCGCGTGGTCGTCGCGGGTAAGACCGAAACGATGCCGGTAATGCCGGTGCCGCTGCTGGGATCGCTGTCGATCGCATCATCGCCCGGCACATTGGGCTGCGTCAGCCGCAATCCGGGCGGGATGACAAACTCGACGCGATAGTCGCCGGCGATGACTTCCTCGAACAGGTAGGTGCCGTCCGGCCCCGTCGTCTCCGTGCGGCCGGTGAGGCTGCCATCGGCGTTCAGCAGACGCACCAGAATGCCGGCGCGCGAGGCCTCACCCAACTCCTCCAGCCCATCGCCGTCGCGATCCACCCAGACGCGACCGGTGAGGTCACCGAGCTCCACGAGGCCCGCATCGACGGTGCTGTCGTTCTCACCCGAACTGAGGGTGATGATGCCGGTGATGCCGGTGGTACGATCCGCATCGCTGTCCAACCCGTCCGGGCCGAGATCCTGCTTTGAGAAGGCCTTGTCGGCGGGCGCCAGGAACTGAACGCGATAGTCGCCCGGCGCCAGAGCGCCAAAGCCATAGAGGCCAGCGCCATCCGTGACGTCGGTGCCGATCACCGTCAGCCCATCGCGCGAGAGCAGCCTTACCGTGACGC
>JBBSCP010000062.1:0-16471 GCA_038250135.1 Acetobacterales bacterium
CGGTCGGTCGGCCGCAGTAGCGCGCGGATCAGCGCGGGGGAGCCCGGGTAGTGGCGCGGATAGCCGGCGGCGCGGACCAAAGCGAGGTAATCGGCCAGCGGGCCTTCGGTGATGTCCGCGAGGCGGTGAATGCCGTCCTGCGCCTCATTGGTGCGCGTGGCGGGCGTCGCGGCGAGGTCGTAGCTGCCGATGCCGGCATGGGTGTCGAGCACGCCGAACGGCTTGTCCTTCGCCAGCAGGCCGCGCAGCAGCGCGACCAGCAGCGCGTGCTTCATCACGTCGCAGAAATTGCCGGCATGGAAGGCGTGGCGGTAGTTGATGGTCAGGTCCTCATGCGCTGAGCTCGGCCAGCGGCCATCTCGGCCGGGGCGCGTGGTCGAGTGCATCGGTCAGGCCGGCACGCAGGCGCTCGATGCCGGCCCAGGCGATCATCACGGCGTTGTCGGTGCACAGGCGCAAGGGCGGCGCGACAAGCGGCAGGCCGGCCTTCGCGGCGACCCCGACCAGCGCGGCGCGAACTGCCTGGTTGGCGGCGACGCCGCCGGCCACGACCAGCGCGGTGGAGGCCGGCGCCATCGCCAGCGCATGCGCGGCACGGTCGGCCAGCGTCGCCGCCACCGCCGCCTGGAAACTCGCGGCGAGGTCGGCCCGGCCCGGCGCATCGAGCCCCTTCGCCACCACCTGCGCCACGGCGGTCTTCAACCCGCTGAAGGAGAAATCGCAGCCCGCGCGGCCCAGCAGCGGCCGCGGCAGGGCGAAGCGCGTGGCGTCGCCGCTAGACGCCAGCCGCTCAAGGTGCGGCCCGCCGGGCCAGGGCAGGCCGAGCAGCTTGGCGGATTTGTCGAAGGCCTCGCCCACCGCATCGTCGAGCGTGGTGCCGAGCCGCACATGCCGGCCCACACCCTCCACCGCCACGCATTGGCAATGCCCGCCCGAGAGCAGCAACAGCAGGTAGGGAAATTCCAGCCCGCCCGGATGCACGCCGGGCAGGCGCGGCGTCAGCGCATGCCCCTCCAGATGGTTGATCGCGAGGTAGGGGATGCCCCGTGCGATCGCGATTCCCTTGCCCAGCGTGGCGCCCACGATCAGCCCGCCGATCAGCCCCGGCCCGGCCGTGGCCGCCACCGCGGCGAGATCGCCCGGCCCAACCCCGGCCTGGTCCAGCACATGCCGCACGAGCGAAGGCAGATGCGCCAGATGCGCGCGCGCGGCGATTTCAGGCACCACACCGCCATAGGGCGTGTGCTCGGCCAATTGGCTCAGCACCGCCTCGGCCAGGATGGTCCCGTCGGCGCGCAGGATCGCGGCGGCGGTTTCGTCGCAGGAACTCTCGATCCCGAGAATCAGATCGCCGTTCTGCACGCTCTGCCCGACCTCTGGCATGGCGTTTTGGCGCGCGCCCACTTACGTCCTTTCGATGCTGGCCCTATGTGGCCAGCATGTCGGTAGCCCATCCCCCCGCCACTTCCCATCCCGCCACGTCTCACCCCACCCCTGGCGAGGCCTCGGTGAAACCCCATCAGCGCGCCCTGCCGCTGCGCGTCGGCACGCGCAACAGCCCGCTGGCGTTGTGGCAGACGCGGCATTTCCTCAGCATCATCACGCATTTCTGCCCGGTGCTGCGCGACGCCAAGGCGTTCGAGGAACACGCCATCGCCACCTCCGGCGACCGGATCCAGGACAAGCGCCTCGCCGACATTGGCGGCAAGGGTCTGTTCGCCAAGGAAATCCATGAGGCGCTGCTTGACCACCGCATCGATTTCGCCGTCCACAGTCTGAAGGACCTCGAAACCGAGATGCCGCCGGGCATTGTCCTCGCCTGCACGCTGCGGCGGGAGGATGCGCGCGATGCGCTGATCCTCGGCCCGAGCTGCCACGCGCCCGACCCGGCCGAGCCCTTCGCCTGCCTGCCCGCGGGTGCCGTGATCGGCACCGGATCGCTCCGCCGGCAAAGCCAGATCCTGGCGGCGCGGCCGGATCTGCGGATCGAACTGATCCGCGGCAATGTGCAATCCAGAATCGACAAGGTGCGCGCCGGGGATGGCCCTGCCGCCTCGCTGCTGGCACTCGCCGGCCTGCGCCGGTTGGGGCTGGAGGCCGCGGCCGCGGTGGTGCTGGACCCCGAAGCCATGGTTCCCGCCGCCGGCCAGGGCATCGTCGGCGTCACCGTGCGCGCCGATGATGGCGAACTGCTCGACCTGCTCTCCGCGATCGAGGACCGGGAGGCCGCCGCCGTCTCCACAGCCGAGCGCGCGCTGCTCGCCGCGCTGGATGGTTCCTGCCGTACGCCCATCGGCGGCCACGCCCGATTGATGCCAGACGGCAGGCTGCACCTGACGGGCCTGGTCGCCCGCGCCGATGGCAGCTTCCTGCTCAAGCGCAGCGCCGTGGGCCTCGCCAGCGATGCCCGGGCGCTTGGGCGCGAGCTCGGCGAGAGCCTGCGCCGCGACAGCCCCGCCGACATCTTCGGCTGATGCCGGCGGGCGTCCTCGTCACAAGGCCCGAGCCGGGTGGCACGGAGACGGCGGCCCGGGTCGCTTCCCTCGGCTGGACGCCCGTTCTGGCGCCCTCCCTGGTGCTGACGCCGCGCCGCTTCGCCCTGCCGCGCTGCCAGGCCGTGCTGGTTACCAGCCGCGCCGGCGCCCGCGCCCTGCCGTCGCCGATCCCCGGTCTGCCCTTGCTGGCTGTTGGCGCCGGCTCGGCCGAGGTCGCGCGAGCCGCCGGCTGGGCGCCGGTTTGGGCTGCCGAGGGCAATGCGGAAAGTCTCGCTGCCTTGGCCGCGCTGCGGCTCGACCCAGCCGGGCCGCCGCTGCTGCTGGCGGTCGGGCAGGGTTACGCGCTGGACCTCGCCGATGCCTTACGGGGGTCTGGATTCCGGGTGATCCGGCAGCTCGCCTACGCCGCCACGCCGGCAGGCAGCCTGCCCGCCGCGGCTTTGGCAGCATTGACTCTGGGCGGCCTTTCAAAAATTCTCTTTCACTCGCCACGCTCGGCGGCCTGTGCCATCAACCTGTTCCGAACTGCCGGCCACGCAACCTCCCTCGCGCGGCTGGAGGCGATCGTGATCTCGCCCCGGGTTGCCGCCATCGCCGCTGAGGCTCTGGCGCCGCTCACCTGGCGAGGGATCGTGATCGCTGAATCCCCGGGGGAGAATGCGCTGCTGGCGCTGCTCGGCCGGGCTGACCGGCAGGGCCGCCCGACCGTGTCAGGAGAGCCATGAGCCAGCCGACCTCCACCCCCCCTCGCGGCGAAACCCCCAAGGCCTTCCGCCTGGACCCCGCGGCGCTGCCGATCGCCGTCGCCGGCCTGGTGCTGGTGGGCGCCGTGCTGTGGCTGCTCGGCCGCCCCATGCCAGAGGCCTCGCCGGCGCAGGAATCCTTGCTGGCCGCCCGGATCGCAGCCCTCGAAACCCGCCCCGGCCCGGTGGCACCGCCCACGCCGGACCTCTCGCCACTCACCGCCCGCCTGGCCGCGCTGGAGGGGCGCCCCGCCGCCGCCGCGCCGGATCTTGGCCCGCTCGCCGCCCGGATCGCCGGGTTGGAGGGTCGCCCGGCGCCGGTGGTACCGCCCGCTCCTGATCTCACGCCGCTCACCGCCCGCCTCGCCGCCGCCGAGGCAGCCCTCGCGCAGCGCGCGACCACGGCCGAGGCGCAGGCGGGCCGTTTGGCTGCGCTTGAAGCAGCACTCGCCCAGCGCGCCGCCGCCATCGAGGCGCAGGCCGCCCGACTCGCCGCGCTGGAGGCGATGTTGCAGCGCGTCGCCGCGCTGGAGGCGATGTCGCAGCGCGTCGCCGCGCTGGAGGCGATGTCGCAGCGCTTCGCCGCGCTGGAGGGTCGCGCCGCGCGGCTCGCCACGCTGGACGCGCTGCGCACCGATCTGGAGGCGGGACGCCCGCTTGGTGCCGCGCTCGCCAGCCTGCCGAACGCGCCGGCTGCGCTGGCCCGCTACGCCACCGCCGCCCCAACCACCGAGGTCGCGCTGCGGCTTTCCTTCGAGGACGCCGCACGGGCCGGCCGCATCGCCAGCGATGGCGTGCGCGACGGCACCACCACGCTCGACGCCGCGCTATCGCGCCTGGGCAACATGGTGACCGTGCGCCGGGGCGAGGACGTGGTCTGGGGCGATGCCGCCCTGGCCGAGATCGAACGCGCCCGCCGTGCCGTGGAAGCCGGCGACCTGGAGGGCGCGCTCGCCCGCCTCGCCCGCCTGTCGCCCCAGGCGAAGGAGGCGATGCGCGGCTGGATCGGTGAGGCCGAGGCGCTGGTCGCGGCACGCGCCGCGCTACGCACCCTGGCCGCGGGCTGAGGACAGAGCCGATGCGCAGTGCCCTATTCTACCTGATTCTGCTGGCCGCCGGCGTGGCCGGCCTGCTCTGGATGGTGCGGCTCGGCGGCGTGGTCGAGTTGCGGGTCGGCGGCGCCGAGATCGCCATCGCCCTGCCGCTCGCCCTGGTCTTCGCGGCCTTGCTGTTCCTGGCGCTGCACCTGCTGCTGCTGGCGATCGGCGCGATGCGCCGTTGGCCGGCGAGGCTGCGCGCCCGCAGCGCCGCCAAGCGCCAGGGCCAGGGCCAGGCCGCGGTGACTCGCACCCTGGTGGCGCTTGCCGCCGGCGCGCCGGACCTGGCGCGGCTTGAGGCCGGGCGTGCCCGGATCGGTCTTGGCGACACGCCGCAGACGCTGATGCTGGTGGCGGAGGCAGAACGCCTCGCTGGCCGGGAGGATGCCGCCTCGGCCGCTTTCGAGGCGCTGGCCCAACTGCCCGACGCGCGCTTCCTCGGCCTGCGTGGCCTGCTGCGGCAGGCGATCCAGCGCCAGGACTGGCCGACCGCCCAACGCCTTGCGCGTGAGGCCGAATCCGCCCAGCCCGGCGCCGCCTGGCTGCGGCAGGAACGCGAAACCTTGGCCATCCGCACCCGCGACTGGCGTGAGGCGCTGGCGCTCTCCCCGCCCGGCGCCACTCAGGCCGCGCTCGCCCTGGCCGCCTCCGGGCAGGAGAACGACGAACGCAAGGCGACCGACCTCGAGCGCCAGGCCTTCCGCGCCGACCCCGGCTTCGCCCCGGCAGCGCTGGCCGTCGCTGCGCGGCATCGTGCCGCGGGCAGCCCGCGCCGCGCCAAGGCGTCGCTGGAGGAAGGCTGGACAAGGCAGCCGCATCCCGACCTCGCCGTGGCCTATCTGGAGGGCATCACCGAGCCGCTACCCCGCATGAAGGCAGCCGAGGCGCTGGCGCAAGGCAAGCCGCGCCACGCGGAAAGCCGAATACTGGTGGCCCGTGCGGCGCTGGAGGCCGGGCTGACCGGGCGTGCGCGGCAGGAACTCGACGCGCTGCTGGCCACCGGGCCGGCGGATCGACGTGCCTATCTGATTTTGGCCGACCTTGAGGAGCAGGAGAAGGGCGATACGCCCGAAGGCCGCGCCGCCCAGTCCCGCTGGCTGCGCAGCGCTGCCAATGCGGCCCCCGAAGCCCGCTGGCGCTGCGGCCATTGCGGCGCGGAGCATGAAAGCTGGGGGCCGATCTGCGGGTCGTGCCAGTCGGTCGGCATGATCGGCTGGACCAGCCCGCAGCAATTACCCGTCGCGTGACCCGATGCGGGGCAGGCAGCGCCTGCCCCGCATCGCGCAGCGCCAAGGGCCGAACAAACCGCCCGGGCCGTCGGCGACCGGGGTGGTGCTGACCGCAAGTATCGATTCGCTCTCGATCATCGCATCGAACGAGACGGCTGAGACTTGGCGGCATCACCAAGAATCTGGCCACTTTCGCACCAGGTCTGTTCAATAAATCGTAACCCCCGTCGTGCGACTAACAGGCGCCGCAGCGTCTGGCCGGCGATGCCTTGGTACGACGGGGGTTCAAGTTGGGGAACATCATTGAAGCCTCGCCCGAGACGGACCGCGGGGGGGCGCTTTGCGCGGCTTGCCCAGCGCGGATGCCGACCGACGCCCTGACCGGGCTGGTCAACCGCAGCGCATTTCACGCAAGGCTGGAAGCGGCCCTGGCGGACTGGAAGCAGGATACCTCCGGCCCCGCGGTGCTGATGGTGGACCTGGACCGCTTCAAGGCTGTGAACGATTCGCTCGGCCACCCTGCCGGCGATGCCCTGCTCCGCATTGCCGCCAAGCGCCTGCGCGCTGCGGTGCGCGGTACAGATGTGGCGGCCCGCCTGGGCGGTGATGAATTCGCCGTGCTGTTGGCCGCGCCTGTGGCGCCCGAGGTCGCCGCCATGGTTGCGGAGCGGCTGGTGGATCTGCTGGCGCGGCCCTACTTGGTGCAGGGTCAAGCGGCCAATGTCGGCGCCAGCGTGGGCCTCGCTTTTGCAGAGCCTGACTGTACGACCGTCGACGCGCTGATCGGGCGCGCCGACATGGCGCTGTACCAAGCCAAGGGCAACGGCCGCGGCCGTGTCGGCTTGTTCTCGCCAACGTTGCAGCAACGGGCGGACCTGCGGCGCCAAACTGAGCAGGATCTGCGCGCGGCGCTCATGCTCGGCCAACTGGAACTGTTCTACCAACCGCAATACGACCTTAAGATCGGTCAACTCAGCGGCTTTGAGGCGCTACTGCGCTGGCGCCACCCGCTGCGCGGTTTGGTACCTCCGGCCGATTTCATTCCGCTGGCCGAGGAAATACGGTTGATATCGACGTTGGGCGAATGGGTGCTGCGCACCGCCTGCGCCGAGGCAGCCCGCTGGCCGGGCACGATGACCGTGGCGGTGAATGTGGCGGCGCAGCAGTTCGAATGCGGCCGGCTGGTCAGCATCGTCGAGGCTGCGCTGGAAGGGGCTGGCCTGCCCGGACCACGGCTGGAATTGGAGATCACGGAATCGGCCTTGCTGAAGGACCCCCGCGGCATCGTGACCGCACAGCTCACCACGCTGAAGGCGATGGGCGTGTTGATTTCGCTGGACGACTTCGGCACCGGTTATTCGTCGCTGTCGCAGTTGCGCAGCTTCCCCTTCGACCGATTGAAAATCGACCGCAGCTTCGTCAATGACGATGCGGTCGTGCGGGCAATCGCCGCGATGGGAAGCAGCATGGGTATCCGCACCACGGCGGAAGGCGTGGAGACCGCAGCGCAGCTGAACAGTCTGCGGCGCGAAGGCTGCGACGAGGTGCAAGGCTACCTCCTGGGGCGGCCGCTGCCGGCCTCAGCCATTCCACAAACCATTGCCCGGCTGGTTGTCGGGGCCCCCTTGCTGCAGGAAACCCCATGATGAGCACATCCCCTGACCTCCTCAGATTGGTCTATGTCAGCCGCAGCCTGGTGCCGCCAGCGGAGACCGAGGCAGCCGTCCTGGCTATCCTTGGCGCCTCGCGTCGCCGCAACCCGGCGACGGGCGTGACCGGCGCGCTGTTGTTCAGCAACGACTGCTTCGCGCAGTCGCTGGAAGGCCCCATGGCGGCTGTGGAAGCGCTGTTCGAGCATATCCAGATGGATACGCGCCACGATCGGGTGGTGCTGCTGGAAGCCGGGCCGGTTTCCCGGCGCGACTTTGGTGACTGGTCGATGGGCTTCGCCGGCCACCGTACGGAGGCGGCGCTTTGCTTCGAGGCGTTGGTTGCCACGCCGTCAGAATCAAGCCGCCGGGTGCTGGACGTGCTGCGCGGCGCCATGGGCCGCGCGACCCCGGTGCTGGCCTGAAGCGGCTCAGCCACGCCGGCGCAGCCCTACAGTGCCATCCGCTCACGTTGATTCAACGTGAGCGGATAATGCAGTAGAGCACGATGGCCGGAGGCAGGAACGCTCCGGAGGGCTCGATCATCGGACGCAGCGCGAGGCGCACGCGATAGGCTTTGCGCGAGGTATCGCCCTTGGGTGTGATCTGAGCGACCTCCGCGGTCAGGAGGCGACCGGCGAAGGCATCGGCGCGCAGCAGCACGCGCTGGCCGATGGCGATGCGGGCGATGTCCTCCTCATCCACCTCGGCCGTGATGCGCAGCGGCCTGGGCTCGCCGATCCAGAACAGGCTGGCGGGGGTGTCCACGACTTCACCCACTTCCACGTCACGGCGCAGCACCACGCCCGCACTGGGCGCGCGCACGAGGTAGTCATCGAGCCGCTGGATGGCGTGGGCGGCGATGTCGCGGGAGACGAGGGTTCGGGCGCGTGCCTCGGCTTCATCGGCCAGCGACTGCGCTTGCCGGTCATCGAGGCGCGCCATGGTCTGGCCCTCGGTGTCGCGCGTGCCTTCCTCGAACAGCACCTGCGCCACCCGCGCGCGAACGGCGGGGCCGACGCGTGCCCATTGGACAGTCTCGACCGCGCCGGTGGCATAGGCGGCCTCCAGCCCTGGGCCCTGGGTGGTGGTGGAGCGGGTGGGGAAAGGTTTGGGGTGCGTGAGGCGGGTTGTATGCCGGCCCTGTCGGCGCTATAGCGCGGCCGCATGGTGTGCCGACTTAGCTCAGGGGTAGAGCAACTGATTCGTAATCAGTAGGTCCGGGGTTCAATTCCCCGAGTCGGCACCATTATTTTTCAATGGGTTAGACCCCTTTTCCTGGCGCGGTATCGATCCTTAGAGTGCGCAGGGGCTTCGCTGGCGAAGCGACACGCGGGGACTTTGGCACACGGAGCGCCGCGAGATTACTGCGCCAATCCGACGAACGCGGGGGTGGCGCGCATCACGGCTCATATGTGGCGGGCAGGTAGAGCAGAGACGGCGTCGGTTGTTAGGTCTGCTCGTCATCCCGTACGAGGCTGAGCGTCATGCAGTGGGCACGTCGTTTCTGGCGAGAGGTCGCAATCGTTGCCTTGATCGCGATGGCCGCGGCACATGGGTCTGACGCGGCCACCCTGGCTGGGCCTTATCTGCGGGCCATCGGCGGCAGTTTGCGCGGTACTGCGGGGGCCAGCTTTGCTTGGCAGATCGCCAGCGATGCTGCGGCAGCCGCCGCAGCCTTGCTGTGGCGATCGCTTCTGGCCCGCCGCTGATACCCGGGGGCAGCGGCGACCGGCGCTCGCGCGACCACGGCATCGGCCAGGCGATCCGCGATCGCGTGCGGATCGCTGTTGTCATAGCCTACGAAGACTCGCGTGGTTTGGAGCGATGCGCGCACCGCCGCCATAGCGTCAACCGCGGCGCCGCGCCCCTCATCGAGGGTGCGCGCTGGCGAGGCTGAGCAAACACGAAGTCGGCGCCGAGGCCTCCCCGCGCGGCGACTTGCTCCACCTTGGCCAATACCGCGGGAGCGGTATGTGCCTGGTCAGGTGAGGCCCGGTTCCTTGCGCTTCGCGCCAGCGAGCAGCGCCGCGCGGCGCGCCTCGGCCGCGCGATCGGCAAGCCTCTCCGCCTTGGTGCGGCCGAATTTCACCCGGTTGGCGGCGGCCTGCGCCTCGGCCGCGCGCTTCGCCGCCGCCTTGCGCGCCTGGTTGAGGTTGACGGGATCGCCCATGGCGCGAGACTAACGCGCGAACCGCCCGTAGGGAATGATATGGTGATCGAACTGACCGCCGCCGACGGCCACCGCTTGGCCGCCTATGCCGCCGGCCCAGCCGACGCGAAGCGCGCGCTGGTGGTGGTGCAGGAGATCTTCGGCGTGAACAACAACATGCGCCGGATCTGCGACGCCTTCGCCGCCGAAGGCTATGCCGTGGTCGCGCCCGCCCTGTTCGACCGGGTGGCGCGCGGCACCGAGCTCGCTTACGGCCCCGCCGATGTGCAGCGCGGCCGCACGCTGAAGGGCGAGGTGCCGGAAGTGGGCTTGATGCTCGATGTGGAGGCCGCCGCCGCCGCCCTGCCGAAGGGCGCGACGCGCGGCATCATCGGCTATTGCTGGGGCGGCACGGTCGCTTGGTGGGGTGCGACGCGCGCCACCAGCTTTGCCGCGGCCGTGGGCTGGTATGGCGGCGGTATCGCCGGCACCCGCACTGAGACGCCGCATTGCCCCGTACAACTGCATTTCGGCGAGATAGATCACGCCATTCCGTCCACCGACATCGACGCCATACAACAAGCTCAACCGGCGGTGGAGATTTTCGTGTATGAAGGTGCGGGCCACGGCTTCGGCTGCGACGAGCGCGACAGTTACAGCGCGCCGGACCAGAAGCTGGCCCAAGAACGCAGCCTCGCCTTCCTGGCGAAGCATCTCGGCTGAGGGGGCAAGGCGATGGTCGGCTACTATGTGACGACGGGCATCTGCCTGCTCCTGCTGACGTTGATCCCGGTCTGGTCCGCACGGCCAGACAACCCGAACTATCCTTTAATCGTCATCATCCTGCTGGCGGTGATCGTCTTCATCGTACCGCTCGTGCTGAAGCGCCGGCAGCGCGAGGGCGCGGCAGCGCCAGGCGCGCTGGCCGTGACGGTGGAGTCCGTCGGCGGCCGACGGGAGGAGTGATTCAGCTCGCAAACGCCCGCTGAAACACCGCCGGGTCCACGTTGCCGCCGCTGACCACCACGCCGACCACCCGCCCGCGTGTCTCGATCTTGCCGGCCAGTACAGCGGCGAGCGCCACGGCGCCGCCGGGCTCCACAACGATCTTCAGGTGCTCGAAGGCGAAGCGCATCGCGCGGAACACCTCGGCCGGCGTCACCACCACGCCACTCGTCAGGCGCGGCTGGTTGACCGCGAAGGTCAGCGCGCCCGGGCGCATCGACAGCAGCGCATCGCACAAGGTCTCGCCCTGGCCATCATTGGCGAGGCGCTCGCCGGCTTCGAGCGAACGGCGCGTGTCGTCCCAGCCCTCGGGCTCCACCGCATGCAGGCGCGTGTTCGGCGAGGCACCCTCCAGTGCCAGGGCGCAGCCGGCGATCAGCCCGCCGCCGCCGGTGCACACCGCCATCTCATCCAGCGTGAGGCCCGCCGCGAGCGCATCCTCGATCAGCTCCAGCGCCAGCGTGCCCTGGCCGGCGATGACGTCGGCATGGTCGAAGGGCGGCAGCACCGTGCCGCCGCGCTCCTCGGCCAGGCTGGTGGCCAGCGTCTCGCGGTCCGTCGTCTTGCGGTCGAAAAAGGTGATCTCGGCCCCCCAGCGACGCGTGCTCTCGACCTTGATGGCGGGTGCGTCCATCGGCATGGCGACCAGCGCCTTCATGCCGAGCAGCGCGCAGGCGCAGGCCACCGCCTGGCCGTGATTGCCGGACGAATGCGTGACCACGCCGCCCGCCCGCGCCGCCTGCGGCAGCCGCAAGGCGGCATTGGTGGCGCCGCGCAGCTTGAAGCTTCCGGTGCGCTGCAATGGCTCGGGTTTGACCAGGATGGTGCCGCCGGTGAGGCTGTCGAGCAGCGCATGGCGCAGCATCGGCGTGCGGACGATGTGGGGGGCGATGCGTGCGGCGGCGGCGCGGACATCGTCATGGGTGGGCAGAAGTTGTGCCATGGTCAGGCCCTCATGAATCGGTGGGGGTCGAGCAGCGGAACGGCGGGCGCGAGATCGGACGCGACCGCGCCGGCGATCAGCCCCGCCACCAGCCGGCCCGCCGCCGGCGAGGTCTGGATGCCATAGCCGCCCTGACCGATCATCCACAGGAACCCCGGCGCGTGGCGGTCGAAACCGATGGCGAGGGAACGGTCCGGCGTGAAGCTGCGCAGTCCCGCCCAGCGATGCTCCACGCGGTGCACCGGGATGTCCAGCGCCTGCTGCATACGGTCCACGGCGATGGCAACGTCGAGCTCATCGGGCTGCACGTCGTGCGGGTCCATGTCGGTCTCGTCGGCGGGCGAGACCATCAGCTTCCGCCGCGCCTCAGGCCGCACGTACCAAGTATGGCCGACATCGCCGAGCAGCGGCCAGTCGGCGCAATCATGCGCGCCGGGATCGATGATCAGCGCGGTACGGCGCTTGGGTTGCAGGCCGAGCGGCGCGAGCCCTGCGATGGTCGCCACCGCATCGCCCCAGGCGCCGGCGGCGTTGACGATCACCTTCGCGCGGAACGCCTCGCCGGTGGTGCTCTCCGCCTGCCACAGCCCGGCCGCGTGCCAGATCCGTCCCGCGCGGGCGCGCAGCGCGAGCACGCCGCCCACTTGGCGGAGCTGCTTCAGGAAGCCGGCATGCAGGCCCGCAACATCGATGTCGAAGGCCTCACGCTCGATCGCGGCGGCCACGGCGTAGTCGCGCCGCAGCGGCGGCACAATCGCGGCGACCTGGGCGACCGCAATGGGCTCGATCCCCTCGCCCTCGGCGATCATTTGCCCGAGGTGTGCGCGATCCGCCTCGGGCGCGAGCGTCACCACGGGGCGCCGCGCCAGCAGCGGCGCGGGGGCGAAACCCTCGCCGGGTGCTTCGAAAAAGGCGCGGGAGGCGCGCGTCAGGATGCGCACATCGGGCGGACCGTAGTTGAGGATCCAGATGGCGGCGGACCGGCCGGTGCTGTGGTAGCCGGCACTCTCCTCGGCCTCCATCAGCGCGACGCGCCGGCCGGTGGCAGCAACCGCGGCGGCGGCGGTGGCGCCGGCGATGCCGGCCCCGATCACAAGAACGTCGAAATCCGTGGAGCTCATCGGCCATGCTTCGACTGCGCGGCCTCCGCGGTCAATCCGCGCCGCTCTCACCTGCCACCCGACGCGCGCTTGCGGTGGGAAGCTGCTTCTGCCTAGGGTGCTCGGCCAAGAAAGCGCGGGACCGGAAAGCCGGCCCAACAAAACAGGAGGGTTAGCGAAATGACGTACCATGGCATCACGCGCCGCGACGCGCTGCTTACCGCAACGGGCATCGCCGCGACCGCACTCGCCTCGCCGGCGGTCTTCGCGCAAGGTACCGGCGGCTCGCTGCGTTTCGCCTTCTGGGACCATTGGGTGCCCGGCGGCAATGACGCGCTCCGCACCCTCGGCACCGCCTGGGCCGAGCGCAATCGCGTCAACCTGACGCTGGATTTCATCAACACTACCGGCAACCAGCTGCAATTGACCGCGGCCGCGCAGGCGCAGGCGCGCAGCGGGCATGACGGGATCTCGCTCACCGCCTGGGATGTCGGCGCCTATGCCGATCAACTGGAGCCTGTCGATGACGTGATCGGCCGCCTGATCGCCGCCAATGGGCCGATCAACCCGGTTGCCGAATTCCTGGCCAAGCGCAACGGCGCCTGGCGCGGCGTGCCCGCCACCTCGGGCACCCAGAACAAGCCGGCCCTCTGCCGTTTCGACCTGTTGCAGCAGCATGCCGGCCTCGACGTCCGTGCGATGTGGCCGGCCCGCAACGAACGCGGGCCGGGCGCCGACAACTGGACCTGGGACACCTTCCTGGCCGCCGCCCAGCGGTGCCATGCCGCGGGCTTCCCCTTCGGCCTGCCGATGGGCCAGTTCACCGATGCGGTGGATTGGGTGGGTGCGCTGTTCCTGTCCTATGGCGCGCGCATGACCGATGAGCGTGGCAATCCCACCATCCGCGGCAATGCCGAATTGCGGACCGCGATCGACATGGCGGTGCGCATCAGCCGCTTCCTGCCCAATGACGTCTGGGCCTGGGACGATGGCAGCAACAATCGGTCGCTGATCTCCGGTCGGTCGGCGCTGATCTTCAACCCGCCCTCCGCCTGGGCGGTGGCCAAGCGCGACGCGCCGCAGGTGGCCGAGCAATGCTGGACCATCCCGATGCCCTCCGGCCCGCGTGGCCGCTTCATCGCCTACCTGCCCTTCAACACCGGCATCTGGGCCTTCGGGCGCAACAAGGCCGCGGCGAAATCCTTCCTCGAATTCATTTCCTCGCGCGAGGCGGCAGAGGCGACCACGATCCGCAGCGCTGGCTACGACATCCCGCCCTTCGCGAGCATGAGCGACTTCAAGGTGTGGGAGACCGAAGGCCCGCCCAGCGGCACGCTGTTCAACTATCCGTCGAAGGCCCACCATCAAGCGCAGACCTCGATCGCCTTCTCGCCGGCACCGCCGGAACTGGCCAGCCAGATGTACATCCAGGCGCTCAACACCAAGGTCATCGCGCGCGTCGCGCAGGGTGGCGAGACGGTGGAGGTGGCGCTCGCCTGGCTCGAGCGTGAGATCACCAACATGCGCCGCGGCGGCTGAACGGGGCCGCGTTTCGCCGGGGCGTGCTGCGGCGCGCCCCGGCTTCGCATCAGGGGGAACACGGATGGCCGACGGCACGACCATCATGCAGGCAAGCGCGCGCGCGCCGGGCAGCACCACGCTGCAACGCTTCGCGCGCCGACGATCGACCATCGCCTTCCTGATGACGCTGCCGCTGATCGCTGTGATCGGCGGGTTAGTGGTGTGGCCAGCCGCCTACGCGATCTACCTCTCCACGCTGAACCGGCGGATGACGACCTTCATCGGCCTGGAGAATTTTCTGATCCTGCTGGATTCCGATACCTTCCGCCTGGTGATCTGGCAATCCTGCTTCTTCGCCGTCACGGCGGTGATCCTGAAGGCGCTGATCGGCTTCTGGCTGGCCCATATGCTGCACCACCTGCCCACCAAGGGGCAGCGCAAATGGCGCGGCATGCTGCTGGTACCCTGGGTGATTCCGCCGGCCCTCTCCACGCTCGGCTGGTGGTGGATGTTCGAGCCCTCCTATTCCTCGATCAACTGGGTGCTGGCGATCTTCGCCGTGCCCTCCGTGCCCTGGCTGGGCGAGCCCTGGTGGGCGCGGATATCGGTCATCATCGTCAATGTCTGGTACGGCGCGCCGTTCTTCATGATCATGTACCTGGCGGCGCTGAAATCGGTGCCGGAACAGCTGTATGAGGCGGCGGCCATCGATGGCGCCACCAGTTGGCAGCGGCTGCGCTACATCACGCTGCCGATGATGCGCAACATCATCTCGATCACCGTGCTGTTCAGCCTGATCGTCACCTTCGCCAACTACGACATCGTGCGCGTGCTGACCAATGGTGGCCCGCGCGACCTGACGCATGTCTTCGCCAGCTACGCCTTCCAGGTCGGCATCTTGAGCGGCAACATCCCGCGCGGTGCCGCGGTGTCGCTGTTCATGTTCCCGATCCTGGCCTTCATCGCCTTCTTCGTGCTGCGTGGCGTGACCCGCCGGAATCGGGAGGAAGCGTGATGGCCACAACTCTCGTCGTGCCAGGTATCTTCCACCGCGCCGGCAGCCTGCGGAAGGAACGCCGCTGGGCGCTGATCACCGCCTACGTCTCGCTGATCTTCGCCGCGATCATCATGCTCGCGCCGCCCTTCTACATGCTGATCACCAGCCTGAAGACCAGCGCGGAGGTGGCCGACCTGGCCGGCAATCCGTGGATCGTGCGCAATCCCACCTTCGACAACTACTGGGCCCTGCTGACCAGCCCGATGTTCATGGGGTTCTTCTGGAACAGCATCAAGGTAACGGTGCTGGTGGTGTCGCTCACCATGGTGATCTCGGTGCTCGCCGCCTTCGCGCTGGCGCGCATGCGGTTCTGGGGCAGCCAGTTCCTGGCCACCGGCGTCTTCCTCACCTATCTGGTGCCGGATACGCTGCTGTTCATTCCGCTGTACCAGATCGTGGGCTCGCTCGGCCTGCTCGACTCCACCTGGAGCTTGGTTCTGGTCTATCCCACGCTGACGGTGCCTTTCTGCACATGGATCATGATCGGCTACTTCGCCTCCATCCCGAAGGAGCTGGACGAGGCCGCGCTGATCGATGGTGCCTCCTGGACCCAGATGCTGACGCGGATCTTCAGTCCCGTGGCGCTACCCGGCATCATCGCGGCGACCATCTTCGCCTTTACCGTCAGCTGGGCGGCCTTCGTCTATCCCACAGCCTTCATCACGCGGCCCGATGAGATGCCCTTGACCATCGGCGTGGTGAGCCAGCTGATCCGCGGCGACACCTTCGCCTGGGGGCAGTTGATGGCGGGCGCCTTGCTTGCCGCGCTGCCACCGGTCATCGTGTATGCCTTCCTGATGGATTACTATATCGCCGGCCTGACCGCCGGCGCGACAAAGGGCTGAACCACCATGGCGCAGATTTCGATCCGTAAGGTTGTCAAGGCGTATGAGGGTGGCGTGCAGGCGGTGAAGGGCATCGACCTGGAGATCGCCGACCATGAATTCGTGGTCCTGGTCGGCCCGTCCGGCTGCGGCAAGTCCACCACGCTGCGCATGATCGCGGGCCTGGAGGAGATCACCGGTGGTGAGATCGCGATCGGCGGCACGGTGGTGAACGACATTCCGCCGCGCGACCGCGACATCGCCATGGTGTTCCAGAACTACGCGCTGTATCCGCATATGTCAGTGTACGACAACATGGCCTTCGGCCTGACGCTGCGGAAATTCCCGAAGGACGAGATCAAGCGCCGCGTGATGAACGCCGCCCGCATGCTCGACATCGAACCGCTGCTGGAGCGCAAGCCCAAGGCGCTGTCCGGCGGGCAGCGCCAGCGTGTCGCCATGGGCCGCGCCATCGTGCGCGACCCGAAGGTGTTCCTGTTCGACGAACCGCTGTCCAACCTCGACGCCAAGCTGCGCGTGCAGATGCGCACCGAGATCAAGAAGGTGCACCAGAAGGTGCGCACCACCACCGTCTATGTCACGCACGACCAGATCGAGGCGATGACGCTGGCCGACCGCGTGGTGGTGATGAACCA
>JBBSCP010000063.1:0-16448 GCA_038250135.1 Acetobacterales bacterium
ACCCGCCGAGGATTCCGGCCTTTCGCGCTTCCTGGGCAGCGAGATCGTGAAGCTGGAACGCCCGGAACTCACCGCCGCTCGCGTCGTGGTCTCCGGCGGGCGCGCGATGGGCTCGGCGGAGAATTTCCACATCCTCGATGGTGTCGCGGACCGGCTCGGCGCGGCGATCGGCGCCTCGCGCGCCGCGGTCGATGCGGGCTATGCGCCCAACGACATGCAAGTCGGCCAGACCGGCAAGATCGTCGCACCCGAGCTCTACATGGCCTTCGGCATTTCGGGCGCGATCCAGCATCTGGCGGGGATGAAGGACAGCAAGGTCATCGTCGCCATCAACAAGGATGAGGAAGCGCCGATCTTCCAGGTGGCCGATTACGGCCTCGTCGGCGACGTCTTCAAGGTCATTCCCGAACTCGAAGCTGCGCTGGATAAGAAGTGAGTACGATCCAGACGCTCGGCGTCATCGGCGCCGGGCAGATGGGCAATGGTATCGCGCACGTCGCGGCCCAGGCGGGGCTCGATGTCGTGATGCTCGACATCTCGGCCGAGGCGCTGGCGCGCGGCATGGCGACGCTGGCGAAGAACATGGACCGCCAGGTGTCGAAGGGGACGCTCACGGCCGCGGATCGCGACGCGGCGATGGCCCGCATCGTAACCACCACCGACTACGCCGGCTTCGCCGCCTGCGACCTGGTGATCGAGGCCGCGACCGAGCGCGAGGACCTCAAGCAAAAGATCTTCGCCACGCTCACCCCGCACCTGCAGGCGAATGCGCTGGTGGCCTCCAACACCTCCTCCATCCCGATCACGCGCCTTGCCGCCGCCACCGATCGGCCGGGGCGTTTCGTTGGCATGCATTTCTTCAACCCGGTGCCGCTGATGAAGCTGGTCGAGGTAATCCGCGGCCTCGCCACCGAGGACGCGACCGTCGAGGCCGTGGGCGACCTCGCCACGCGGCTCGGCAAGACCGTGGCCTATGCCGCCGATTACCCGGCCTTCATCGTCAACCGAATCCTGATGCCGATGATCAACGAGGCCTGTTTCGCGCTGCAGGAAGGTGTGGGCGATGTCGCCTCCATCGATGCCGGCATGAAGCTCGGCTGCAACCACCCGATGGGGCCGCTGGAGCTCGCCGATTTCATTGGCCTCGACACCTGCGTCGCCGTCTTGCAGGTTTTGCAAGAAGGGATCGGCGACCCGAAATACCGGCCCAACACGCTGCTGCGAAAACATGTCGAGGCCGGCTGGCTCGGCCGCAAGTCGGGCCGCGGCTTTTACGACTATAGCGTGACGCCGCCCCGCCCCACGCGCTGATGGCAATGGTCATGTAGGATGACCATCGCCATTTTTTGGCGCCCTCCTGCGCCGGGCGCGGCCTCCGGCCGCTTGGCTTGCCGCACTTGGGGCGGGCCGCATTCGCGGCCTCGGATCGCGTTGCGGTCCACAAACGGCGTGCTGACATGATGCGCCTTTCCGCCACCGTCGAACACGTCGCGCCCGCCCGCGCGGCCGAGGCCTATGCGGGGCAGGAAAGCCTGACCTTCGTGCGCCTGCGCGTCACCACCGCCGATGGGCTGGTTGGCGAGGGCATGACCGGCCGTTTCCTCGCGGCGCAGGTCGCCGCCCTGCTGAATGGCGAGATTGCCGATGCCGTAAGCCAACTCGACGCAATGGCGCATGAGGCCGTCACGGCCGCGCTGACCCGCCGCTGCAACCCGCGCGGTTCGACCGGCGTGTTCGTTTCAGCACTCTCGGCGCTCGATCTGGCGCTGTGGGACATCAAGGGCAAGGCGCTCGGCCAGCCTGTGGCGAAGCTGATCGGCGGTGCCCGCGCGCGGGTCCCCGCTTATGCCACCGCCGGCCTGCCAGCCTTCAGCGAGGCCGAACTCCTGGCCGCCTGCGGGGCCGCACTCGCCGCCGGTTTCGTCGGCGTGAAGGTGATCGTGGGCAACACGCGTCCGCTCACCGAGGAGGCGGCACGCATCCGCGCGGTGCGGCGCGCCATTGGCGATGCGGCCCTCATGCTCGATGCCAATTGCGCCTTCAGCGTCGCCGAGGCGAAGCGCCTCGTTGCAATGGTCGCTGACCAGGACATCGCCTTCTTCGAGGAGCCGGTGCGCGGCAACGACATCCCGAGCCTTGTGGAACTGCGGCGCTCCACCACCATCCCGCTCGCCTCCGGCCAGATGATCCAGTCGATGGCCTGGTTCCGCGACGTGCTGAGTGCCGGCGCGCTCGACATTCTGCAACCCAACGCCGCCTTTTGCGGCGGCCTCACCGCCGTGCTGCGCATCCTCGCGATGGCTGAGGCGCATGGCGTGCCGGTGACGGGCGCGGGCGGTTTCGAAGCCGCGAATCTCCCCGCCATGGCCGGCCACGCGCATGGCGGGATGCTCGAAGTCCATGGCGCCCATGCCGCCCTGCGTGCACGTTTCGCCACCCATCCGGCGTTCGAGAAGGGCGCGCTGATCGTGCCCGATGTGCCCGGCATCGGCTTCAGCTTCGCCGATCAGAGCGTGATGGCCGGAGGCGCGAATGCACCGGAGGGCGGAATCACGCGATCAAACAAAAGGTCAAAGCGGGATGCGTGAACCAACGTGAACGCATCACGCTCTGAGCATGCGGTTGCACGCTTCGCCCGGCGCGGCCATGCTTCCGCCACGCCGCAACGACGGCAAACGGGAGAACTTCCATGATCCGCCGCCGCGCGCTGCTCGCCGCACCCCTCCTCGCCACCCCTTTCGTTGCGCGCGCGCAGGCCGGCTGGCAACCGACGCGCCCGATGCAGCTCGTCGTCGGCTTCGCGCCGGGCGGCGGCACGGACATCATCGCGCGCACCATCGCCGAGGCCTGCACGCCGCTGTTTCCCGTGCCCCTGGTTGTCGTCAACCGCCCCGGCGCGGGCGGCGCACTGGCGGCCGAACAGCTCGCGCGCACGGCACCGGATGGCCACACGCTGCTGCTCGCCGGCGGGTCCGAAACCACCTCGCTGCCCGCGCATCGCGAGCTGCCCTATGACCCCAAGCGCAGCTTCAACGCCGTGATTCGCCTGACGCGCAACGCGCATTTTGTCTGCGCACGCGGCCGCGGCGGGCGCTTCACCACCATCCAGCAGGTGATCGAGGCGGCACGCGCCAATCGCGGTGGTCTGACGCATGGATCCTCGGGCGTGGGGACGCTGTCGCACTCCATCTTCCTGCTGCTGGAGCGCGGCGCGAACATCGAGCTGCTGCACGTGCCCTATACCGGCGGCGGGCCGCAGCAGCAGGCGCTGATCGCCGGCCAGATCGACCTTGCCGTGCAGGCGAGCGACGAGCTGGGCGGGCTTGTGGCCTCTGGCGACATGCTGCCGCTGGCCGTCACCACCGCCGCGCGCCATCCGCAATACCCCGACGTCCCGACCTTCCGCGAGATCGGCATCGACCTCATCGCCGAGAACATGAAGGGCTGGGTCGGCCCCGCCGGCATGACGCCGGAGATGATCACCTATTTGCACGACCGTTTTCGCCAGGGCATGGCCACGCCGGTCTGGCAACGCTTCATGCAGCGCGCCGGCGACCCCGATGGCTACGCCAACGGCCCCGATTTCCAGCGCGACATGGAGGCGCTGCTCGACGCCATCCGCGCCGCCATTCGAAGGACCTGACGACATGACCGCCCTCATCGCGCCGCCCGCCCCTGTTGCTTTCATCGGCCTCGGCGTGATGGGCGCGGCGATGGCCGCGAACCTGCTCAAGGCGGGTTTTGTCGTGACTGTCACCAGCCGATCCCGCGGCCGCGCGGCGGCGCTGGAAGCCGCCGGCGCGCGCTGGGTCGACACCGCCGCCGAGGCGGCGCTTGGTAGGGCCTTCGTCGGCATTTGCGTGCCCGATACGCCCGATGTGGAGAGTGTTCTGTTTGGGCCGAACGGCGTCGCGTCGGGCGCGGCGTCCGGGACGGTGGTGGTGGATTTCTCGACCATCGCCGCAACATCCGCCACCGCATTCGCGGCACGCCTGCTGGCCGCGACGGGTGCGACGCTGCTCGACAGTCCGGTCTCCGGCGGCCCCGGCGGCGCGCGGGACGGCACGCTGACCTGCATGGTCGGCGGCGATGCGGCAGCCTTTGCGCGCGCCGAGCCGGTATTCCGCGCGGTGGGCAGGACGTTGACGCATCTCGGCCCGGCCGGCGCGGGGCAGCTCTGCAAATCGGCCAATCAATTGATCGTGGGCGCGACGATGCTGGCGGTGGCCGAGGCGCTGGCGCTCGGCGCCAAGGCGGGGCTCGACCTGGCTGCCATGCAGCGCGCCCTTTCGGGCGGCAGCGCGCGCAGCTTCGTGCTCGATAACCACGCGAAGCGCATGATCGAGAACGCCTTCGCGCCGGGCTTCCGGGCCGAGCTCATGCTGAAGGATCTGCGGCTTTCGGCGGGCGCCATGCGCGACCACGGCGTCTATGCGCCGGCCACGGCGCTCGCCGGGCAGATGATGCAGGCCACCGTCAATTCCGGGCGTGGTGGGCTCGATTCCGCCTCCCTCGGCGCGCTCGTCGCCGAACTCTCGGGCGTTGCCAAGCCGGGTTGAGCTTTCGCCGCCGCGCGCCATGATAGGCGCATGCCCGAGCAAGCCCCGATCCCCCAAGCTGCCGCCCGCCAGGCCAAGCAGGTGGCGCGCTACTACCGCTGGCTCGACCAACTGAGCTGGTTCGATGAGCGCCGTGCCGTGGAAGGCCACGGCGCCATTCCCGTACACCGCGCCCTGACCGACCCGGGCGGCGGCCCAGCCTCGCCATTCGTGATCCATTCCTTGATGCTGCGAGGGCTGGATCTGTCGCCGACGCCGCGCGCGCTCGATGCCGGCTGCGGCTATGGCGCCACCATGCTGGACCTCGCGCCGAAGCGGGGCGGGCGTTGGACTGGGCTGACGCTCTCATCCATCCAGGCGGAGCGGGGCATGGCCGAGGTCGCGGCGCGCGGCCTTGTCGGACGCGTGCGGATCGAGGTCGGCAGCTATGACGAGAAGCCGCCCGGCCGCTATGACCTGATCTACGGGATCGAGAGCCTGATCCACAGCGCCGACCCCGCCCACACCATGGCGAACCTTGCCGGCGCGCTCGACCTCGGCGGCTATCTGGTGATCGTGGACGACATGCCGGTGGAGGAGATGCCGGCCGAGGCGGCGGCGCGCCTCGCGCGTTTCAAGCGCTTCTGGCGCTGCCCCGTGGCGCCGAGCCGCGCGGGCTGGATTGCGCACCTTGAGGCCGCCGGGCTGAAGCTGGTGGCGGAGCAGGACCTCAACCCGCTGCTGCGCGTGCGCGGCATGGCCGAGGTGGCGCCGCGCCTCGCCGAGCTTGAACGCAAATCAGGTTTGCCGCGCCTGGTCGGCCGCGGCGTGCGCTGCGAGGCGGAGATCGGCGGCTTGCTGCTGGAGACGTTGCAGACCGAAGGTTTTGTGCATTACCGCGTGCTCGTGGCGCAGCGCCTTTAGGTGCCGCAGAACGTCGCCAGCACGCGCTCCTCCGCGCGGGGCGGCAGAGCGTGGCGCGGATGGTCAGGGTGGTCGTCGAAGGGGTGGGCGAGCAGCGCGACCAGCGTGTCGAAGGGGGCGAAATCCTGACGCTCGGCGGCGGCGGTCAGCGCTTCCTCGACCATGTGGTTGCGCGGGATGATCGCCGGATTTGCGGCACGCATGCGCGCCGCCACGCCCGGCATCTGCTGCGCGAGGCGCCCGCGCCACGTCGCCGCCCAAGCATCCAAGGCGCTGCCATCGGTGAACAGCGCGCGCACCGCTGCATCGGCAACGGGGTCCTCGGCAGCGGCACAGAGGTGCCGAAAAGTCAGCGTGAAATCCGCGCCGTTCTCCGCCATGCGAACCAGCAGGTCCTGCGCCAGCGCGGCATCCTCCGCCCCCAGCCCGATCTTGCGGGCGAAGCCGCCGAGATAAGCGGATTCGAAGGTATCGCCGAAGCCGCCGATGGCCTCCTTCGCCCATTCCAACGCGGCTTCCTCGTTCGGGTCGAACAGCGGCAGCATCGCCTCGGCGAGGCGCGCGAGGTTCCAGTGCAGGATGCGTGGCTGGTTGCCAAAGGCGTAGCGGCCGCCATGGTCGATCGAGCTGAACACCGTCGCCGGATCATAGGCATCGAGGAAGGCGCAGGGGCCGTAATCGATCGTCTCGCCGGAGATGGTGCAGTTGTCGGTGTTCATCACGCCATGGATGAAGCCGACCTGCATCCAGCGCGCCACCAGCGCCGCCTGCCGCGCCACCACGCCGGTATAGAGCGCGCGGTAGGGATCGGCCGCACTCGCCGCCGCGGGATCATGCCGCGCGATGGCATGGTCGGCGAGCAGGCGCAGCGCCGGCGTGTCCCGGCGCGCCGCGAAATATTGGAAGGTGCCGACGCGGATATGGCTCGCCGCCACGCGCGCCAGTACGGCGCCGGGCTGCGCGGACTCCCGGAATACATCCTCGCCGGTCGCCACCGCCGCCAGGGCGCGCGTGGTCGGGATGCCGAGCGCGTGCATCGCCTCGGCCACGATGTACTCGCGCAGCACCGGGCCGAGGGCCGCGCGCCCATCGCCACGGCGCGAGAACTCGGTGGGGCCGGAGCCCTTGAGGTGCAGGTCGAAGCGCTGGCCGTCCGCGCGCACCACCTCGCCCAGCAGCATGGCGCGCCCATCGCCGAGGGAGGGCGTGAAGTGCCCGAACTGATGCCCCGCATAGGCCATGGCGATCGGCGCCTGATCCGGCGGCGCGAGGTTCCCCGCGAGCATCGCCACGCCGATATCGCTGGCCAACACGGCAGGATCGAGGCCGAGTTCCTCGGCCAGCGCGGTGTTCAGCCGCACCAAGCGCGGCGCCGCCACGGGGCTGAGCGTGACTGGCGCGAAGAAGCGCTCCGGCAGCGCGGCGTAGCTGTGGGTGAAGGGCAGGTTCATGCCCCGCAGATCGCCCGTCCCGCCCCCCAGAACAAGAGGCGAAACCAACGGCCGCTTTCGGCGGCTCGCTGGTATCTTTGTTTTGTGCCCTCAAGTGCCGGGCGCGGCCAGCCGGCCGCTTGGCTCGCCGCACTGGCGGCGGCGCCCATTCGGGCACTCGTGCCTTCGGGCCGCTGCTTTCAACTCTGCGGGGGCTTCGCGGGCACCTGACGCATCATCGCGTTGCGCCAGGCGGGCGGCAGTCCGCCGAGCAGGCGCGCCATGACGTAGAGCGGCCGAGGATACGCCACGCGCACGCGCCCGGCCGCGATGCCCGCCAGGGTGCGCCGCGCCGCCTGCTCTGGCGTCATCAGCCCGGGCATGGCGAAGGGGTTGCTCGCGGTCATGGGCGTGCGGATGAAGCCGGGGCAGATGGCGTGCAGGCGGATGCCGCGCTTGCGCTCCGACGCGTCCAGCGCCTCCGCCCAGCGCTGCACCGCGGCCTTGCTGGCGCAATAGGCCGGTGCGCCGGGGGCGGCGACGAAGGCGGCGAGCGAGGCGATCACCGCCACGCGCCCGCGCACCTCGTCCAGCCCCGGCGCCTGCGCGGCCATCGCTTCGATCGCCGGCAGCGCCGTGTTGAGCACGCCGGTGAGGTTGGTGGCAAAGACCCGCACCGCCTGCGCCGCCGGCTCCACCGCATCGCCAGTGCCGCCTGAGATTCCGGCATTGGCGATGACGAGGTCGAGCCGCCCGGCCTGCGCGATCCAATCGGCCATGGATTCGGCATCCGTCACGCTCACCACCCTTGTCGCCACGCTCGCGCCAAGCGCGCGGCAGGCGGTGGCAGTGTCCTCCAACCGCGCCGCGTCGCGCCCCGACAGGTGCAGCGTGACCCCCGGCGCGGCCGAAACCGCCGCCAGCGCCCGGCCGAGGCCGGAGGAGGCGCCCGTGATCAGCACCGACTTCCAGGGATAATCCGACACGCCTTGCCTCCATTCCCGCGAGGGTGGACAAGGCGCGCATGAGCACCCTCGCCTCGATGACCGGCTTCGCCCGCGAGGGCGGCACGATGCCGGACGGTTCCTCCTTCGTCTGGGAACTCCGCAGCGTCAACGGCCGCGGCCTCGACGTGAAGCTGCGCCTGCCCAATGGGCTCGACGCGCTGGAAGCCGCGCTGCGCGAGGCGACCACGAAGCGCCTCAGGCGCGGCAACGTCTCCGCCACCCTCACCATCAAGCGCGAGGACCGCGCGACGCGTCTCACGCCCGACCCCGCCGCGCTGGACGCGGCCATCGCCCTGGTGCTGGAAGTCGCGCGCCGCATCCCCGGCGCGCCGATCCCGAGCGCCGAGGCCGTGCTCAGCCTGCCCGGCGTGCTGCGCGCCGAAACCGCGGAGCCCGACGAGGCGGCGGAGGAGGCCCGCCGAGCGCAACTCGCCACCGCCTTCGCCCGCGCGCTCGAAGGCCTGCACGCGGCCCGCGCGCGCGAAGGCGCGCAGCTGGCAACAATCCTCGGCACGCTGCTCGATGAGGTCGCCACACTCTGCGCCCAGGCCACCACCGAAGCCGCCGGCCAGCCCGCCGCGCAACGCGCGCGGCTGATGGAAAACCTCGCCAATCTTCTCGGCGAGGGCGATCTTCGCGCCCGCGTGCCGGAAGAACGGCTGGCGCAGGAAGTAGCGATGCTCGCACAGCGCAGCGACGTGCGCGAGGAACTCGACCGTCTGGCCGCGCATATCCACGAGGCCCGCGCCCTGCTGCAATCGAGCGACGCGGTGGGCCGAAAACTCGAGTTCCTGACGCAGGAATTCGTGCGCGAAGCCAATACGCTCTGCAGCAAAAGCGCCAGCGTGGCGCTCACCCGAACCGGCCTCGCGCTCAAGGCGGCGATCGAACGGCTGCGCGAACAGGCGGCCAACGTGGAATGATGGCGATGGGGACACGTCGCGGCGTCTGTGTGGTGCTCGCCTCCGCTCCGGGCGTGGGCAAGACCAGCGTCTCACGCGCACTGCTCGAGATGGAACCTGCGCTGAACCTCTCCATCAGCGCCACCACCCGCACGCGCCGACCCGGCGAGCAGGACGGCGTGCACTACTTCTTCCGAACGCCCGACGACTTCGCGGCCATGGTCGCCAAGGATGAATTGCTCGAACACGCGCAATTCCTCGACCGCGCCTACGGCACCCCCCGCGCGCCCGTCGCCGCCGCACTCGAAGCCGGCCGCGACGTGCTGTTCGACATCGAATGGCAAGGCCACCGCCAACTGCGCGCGAAACTACCGAACGACGTCGTCGGCATCTGCCTGCTGCCCCCCAGCATGGCCGAACTCGAACGCCGCCTGCGCGGCCGCGCCCAGGATAGCGAAGCCGAAATCGCCCGCCGCCTGGTCGTTGCCCGCGACGAGATCGCCCACTGGTCCGACTTCGACCACATCATCATCAATCGCGACTTCGATAGCACCGTCGCCGAAGTCCGCGCCGTGCTCCACGCGGCACGCACGAGCCGAACGCGACAACCCTGGCTGCCCGACTTCGTCAACACGCTGCTGCAGGGGTGACCGGGGTTGGGGTAGGGGGCCGCGCATCATGGCGAGTGTAGTCGAAGTCGTTCTGCCGGTTTTCGTGTTGATCCTCGCCGGGTATCTCGCGGCGCGGTTTCGCCTGATCGCGCCGGAGGGGTTCGCGGGATTGGCGACCTTCGTGTTCTGCGTGGCGGCTCCGGCCTTGTTGTTTCTCGGCGGTGCGCAGCCTTACGAGGGGGGGGCGGGTCCGGCGCTGGCGCAGGTGGGGGCGGCGGTGCTGCTGTATGGCGCGTCGATGCTGCTGGCGCGGCGCTGGTTCGGGGCGAATCCGGCTGAGGCGGCGGTGTTCGGCCTTTCCTGCATTTTCGGCAACTCGGTGATGATGGGCATCCCCATCATCATCGCGGCCTATGGCGCAGCCGGGGTGCCACCGATGATCGGCATTCTCGCCGTGCAGACGGTGACATTGCTGGGTATGGCGACGATCCTGACCGAGGCCGGGTTGCAGGCTTCGGCACCATGGAGGTTGTTGATACGCAATGCGGCGCTGGGGATTTTACGCAATCCGATCGTGCTGTCGGTAGTGGCGGCGCTGATCTGGCGCGGGTTTGGCTGGCCGGTGCCGGATGTGGCGCGGCGGTCGCTGGAGTTGTTGGGCAGTGCGGCGCCGCCGGCGGCCTTGTTCTGCCTCGGCGGCGGGTTGCTCGGATTGGGCGCGGCGGGGGTGTGGCGGGAGACGGCGGTGGTCTGTGCGATCAAGCTGGTGCTGCTGCCGGCATTGACGTTCGTGCTCGCGAAGCTGTTGGGCCTGTCGCCGGTCGAGACGGCGGTGGCGGTGACGATCGCCGCGTTGCCGACGGGTGCGAACGCCTTCATCCTCGCCCGGCGCTACCAGACGGGGGCGGATCGATCGGGGGCGGCGGTGCTGGTCACCACGGCGCTGTCGGTGCTGACGCTCTCCGCGCTGATCGGGTATTTTCGGGAGACGCTCCAGTGACGCTCATTCTTTCTCCCGGCTGGATCTGGGATGCCGAGTCCGGCCTGCGCACCGGCCAGCATGTCATCGTGCAGGGTGGCCGCGTGGCCGATGTGGTGCGCGAGGCACCGACGCTCGACGCCGAGCGCATCGTGGCCCCAGATGCGGTGCTGCTGCCCGGCTTCATCAACCTGCACAACCACGCCATGTCCGGCCCCCTGTTCCGTGGCCTGGCCGATGAACTCGCCCCCGGCGACATCCCCGGCCACATCGTGTTCTCGCTGCTCATGCCGCTCGGCGACGTCGCGGCCGAGATCATGACCGAGGAGGATATCGGCGACGCCGTGGAGATGGCGCTGCTCGAGGGTCTCAAGACCGGCATGACCGGCCTGCTCGACGTTTTCCGGGTTGCGCAATGGCCGTTCATCCCGCGCGCGAAATCACTCGGGCTGCGTAGCTGGTCCTGCCCCTACCTGTTCTCCGAGACCGTCGGCATGACGCCAGAAGGCAAGCCCACCTATACGCCGACCAACCGCACCGGCTTCGAGGAAACCCTCGATCTGTTCGACCGGTTCGACGAGGGACCGCAGGGGCTGACGCGAGTCGGCTTCGGCCCGCATGGCCCGGACAGCACCACGCCCGAGTTGCTTCGCTTGGTGGACGAGACGGCGCGCGAGCGCGGCATGGTGGTGTCCATCCACGCGGCCCAAAACATGATCGAAATCAAGCGAGTGGAGGAAGCGCACGGCAAGGGCTCCATCGCGCATCTGCGAGACCTCGGCCTGCTGCGCCCGGGCGTGGTGCTGGCGCATGGCATGTTCGCGACCGACGCGGAAATGGCGATGATCGCGCAGCATGGCGCGGCGTTGGCCTCCTGCCCGCTCGCCTTCGCGCGCTCGGGGCGCTTCGTGCCGTTGGCGCGCATGGAAGCCGCCGGGCTGCGCCTGGGCATCGGCACGGATGGCGTGACGCTCGACATGCTGCACGAACTCCGCACGGCCTCGGTCTTTGCCAAGGTGCAGTCAGGCACGCCGCATGGGCTGAGTGCGCCGCGGCTGCTCAGGGCCGCGACCCGCGATGCGGCGCTGGCCTTGGGGCGCGAGGATCTCGGCCTGATCGCGCCGGGGCAACGCGCCGATCTGGTGATGTTCGACCTGTCCTCCTCGCGCTACCAGCCGGTCTGGGATCCGCTTAAATCGCTGATGACGAATGGCAGCGCGGCGGACCTCGTGCTGTCGATGGTCGAGGGCCGCGTGCTGCTGCGCGATGGCCTCGTGCTGAGCGCCGATGCAGCGGCGGTGACGCGCCGCGGCCGTGCCGCAATCGAGCGCGTGTGGCGGGAGGCCGCGCGACGGGGCGCGATTCCGGCCTCAATCGCTGCCAGGGCATCGATCCCATTGCAGTGAAGCCGCTGGACTCCCTACGCTGCGCCGCACAACGGGAGAACCACTGATGAGCCGCTTCACCATCACGCGCCGCGCCGTTATGGGCACCGCGCTCGCTGCCCCCTCGCTCGCCCACGCCCAGACACGCCGGCCGCTGCGCGTCATCGTGCCTTTCCCGCCCGGAGGTGCGGTGGACAGCCTTGGGCGCATCCTGGCCGATCGCCTCGCCCCCGTGCTCGACCAGCAGGTGGTGGTGGACAACCGCAGCGGCGCCGGCGGGTTGATCGGCGCGGATGCCGTGGCGAAGGCGGTGCCGGATGGCACGACCATCGGCATCATCGGTGCCGCCACGCTCTGCGCCGCGCCCTTCCTGCTGCCCTCGATGCCCTTCGACGTGGCGCGGGATTTCCGCCCAGTGACGCAGATCACCGACAGCGCCGTGATCATCGCCGTCGGCGCGCCGGTGGCTGCGGCGCGCGGCTGGGACAGCCTCGCTGCGCTGCTGACCTGGGCGCGGGCGAATCCAGGGAAGTTCAACATCTCCCACGCCGGCGTTTCCACCGTCAGCCATTTGGTTACGTCCGCGCTGTCGAAGCAGGCGGGAGTCGAGTTCAACATGATCCCCTATCGCGGCGGCGCGCAGGCGGCGAACGACATGCTCTCGGGCACGCTCGATGGCAGCGCGGATTTGCCCTCGGCGCTGATTCCCCTGGCCGAGGCCGGACGGGTCAGGCTGCTCGGCATTTCCTCCGGCCAACGCCTCGCGCTGCTGCCGAACGTGCCGGCGTTCAGCGAGACGGCGGGCCTGGCGGGGATGGATGTGCGGTCGTGGAACATCATTCTGCTCCCCGCCGGCGCGCCGGAGGCCGAGGCTGCGCGCCTGCACGGCGCGATCCGCCAGGTGGCTGCCACGGCCGCCTTCCGCGACGCGCTGCGCCCCTTGGGCTATGACGCGGTGACGAGCGAGAGCCTGGCCGCCGCCGCCGCGCTGGTGCGCGACGAGACGCCGCGCTGGCGCCAACTGGTGGAGGCGTCGGGCGCGCGGGTCGAATAGCGTGCGAGGTTGAGGCGGCGCGGCGCGGCTGGTAGAGTCAGGCGCGCGGGTGGAGTTTAGAGCATGGCCGACCAGCTTGGCGCGGGACAGGATTGGGCAGCGCGGCTGAAGCGTGCCCTGGTCCAGGGCGGCGCCTCGGCCCCTGAAGCCGTGCCTGTGCCTGTGGTGGAGATCGCGCCCAAGGCGCCGGCCGCGCCAGCGCTGCCGACAGCGAGCGATCTGCTGGCGGCGCTCGGCCTGCCCGCCGCCCATCCCGACCCGGTCGCGCCCATGCAGGTGGAACCGATGCCGTCCTCCCTGCTCGCGCTGCTTGAGCCAGCCCGCATTGCGCCACCGCCCGGCCTGCCGGCCGCGCTGGCCGAACCAGCCCCCCCCAAGCCTGATGCCGAGCCAAGCCGGCAACCCGCGGCAGCGCCCGTGCCCGGGCCGCCCGATACCCCCGCCGAGCCGCCGCCCGGCCTGCTGGCCGCATTGGCCGATCCTGCCATCGTGCCGAGCCCGCCGCCCGAGGTCTTGAGAGAGGTCGCGCCAGAGGTCGCGCCAGACATCGTGCCGGCGGCGCCAGCCCCGAGCCCGCCGGCTGCCAAGCCGCCCCGCCGCGTCCCGCCCGACACCGCTGGACCCGCCACGCCGCCCCGCGCCGCGGCGCGCCAGGAACCGGCCTTCGACCCCGCCGAGTTCGCCGCCGCCCATGCCGCGCTGCTCGGCAAGCCGCCGGGCAAGGCCGCGTTGGAGGCCGGCGCCTCGGCGCAGGATGAATGGATCGCGCTGTCGCGCAGCATGGCAGGGGCTTCGAGCGCCTGGTACGGCCTGGCGCTGGGCGGGCGCACCGCGAACATGCTTGTCGCCGCCGGGCTCGGCGCGAAGCGGCGCAACTTGACGCTGCGCCTGCAGGTGGTGGAGGCCGACCCCGAGCCCTTCAGCCGCCTGCACGCCGCCGTCATGGCCCAGGCCTTCACCGCCGCCGAGGTTCGGCTGCTCCAGGCCGAGGTCTGCGCTACCGCCGCGCAACTCGCCCCCCGCGCCGCCGCGGCCGAGGAGCTGCTGGCCGAGATGCCGCGCTGCGACTACCTGCGCGTCAGCGTGCGCGGGGTGATCGAGCCGCTGCTGAACGAGGCGCCTGAATTGCTGGCCGAGAGGGTGCGTTGGCTGGTGCTCGCCACCCGCACCCGCGGCGAGGAACACCAGGCGCTGACCAGCCTCGGCCGGCGCGGCTGGCAGTTGCTGGCGGACCACCCCTGCGGCATCGACCGCTTGTCGCCGCCACGCCTTGCCAGGGCGGGCACGCAGGTCTGGCGCAGCCCGCTGGCGTGACCAGCTCGGGCACCCTCGGCCGGGCGGGCGTGTCCTCCGCGCATCACCGCGGCGTGACATGTTGCAATGCGGCCACGCCGTCCTGGCGTGGCCCGGGAAGCCAGGGTTAAGCTGGCGTCATGCCCTTTTTTGCGCCCCCCCGCCGGATCCTGCTGCTCACCGCCGCGCTGCTCTCGGCCTGCGCCGCGGCAGGCCAGACATCGCCCAATGGCTCGTCCGCCGCGCCGATGGCAGCCAGCGAGGTGAGCGGCCCCTTCGGCGCCTACCTCGCCGGCCGCCTCGCGCAGTCGGAGACCGACACGCGCGTCGCCGCCGACATGATGCTCGAAGCCCTGCGCCGCGACCCCGGCCAGCCGGAGCTGATAGCCCGCGCCTTCATCGCCGCCCTGCTCGATGGCAGGCCCGACGCGTTGCGCCTCGCCCGGCGCCTGCCGGAGAGCCAGGCCGCGCAGCTGCTGCTGATCGGCAACGAGGCCCAGGCCGGCCGCTGGGATCGCGCCGAGACGCGCATCCGCGCCCTGCCTCGCACCGGGCCCGGCGGCTTCCTGCAACCGCTGCTGCTGGCCTGGGCGCAGCAGGGCCGTGGCCAGACCGACGCGGCGCTGGCCACGCTCCGCCCGCTCAGCGAAGCCGGGCCGCTGCGTGGCATCCATGCCCTGCACATGGCGTTGATCGCCGACCTCGCCGGCCGGCCGCGCGATGCCGAGCGCGCCATCCGCATCGCCATGGAGCAGAGCCCCGAACCGTCCCTGCGCCTGGTGCAGCTCAGCGCCGGCATCCTGGCGCGCGCAGGGCGGGAGGCCGATGCGCTGCGCCTGCTGGAGGGGCTCGGCCGGGGCATGAGCGACTATGCCATCTTCGCCACCACCGAGGCACAGCGCCGCGCCATCCTGACCAACCGCAACCTGGCTTCAGCCGTGGAGGGCATGGCGGAGGCGCATCTGGCGCTGGCCGCCGCGCTGGCCAGCCAGGCCGGCCCCCAGGGAGGTCCGGCCGCGCGGCCCGGCACACCCGCCGCCGGCGCCGGTGACGGCGCGCTGATCCTGGCCCGGCTGGCGCTGAAGCTGCGCCCGGGCTTTGCGCCGACCCTGCTGCTGATCGCCGAGCAACTGGCCGATGAACGCCATCACGCGGCCGCCTTCGCCGTGCTGGAACAGGTGCCGGCGGATGATCCGCTCGCCCCGGTCGCCGCGCTGCGCCGCGCCACGCTGCTCGACCGGATGGACCGCCTGGCGGAGGCCGAGGCGGCGCTGGAGCGCCTCGCCGCCGAATTCGCGCAGGCACCGCAGCCACCGGCGCGGCTGGGTGACCTCCGCCGCGCCCGCAGCCGTTTCCCCGAGGCCATCCCCGCCTATGACCAGGCGCTGGAGCGGCTCGGCACGGCCAGCGCCGCCGCCTGGCCACTGCTTTATGCGCGCGGCATCGCCCATGAACGCGCCGGCAGCTGGCCCCGCGCCGAGGCCGATTTCCAGCGCGCGCTCGAACTCTCGCCCGAGCAGCCCTACGTGCTGAACTACCTGGCCTATACCTGGGTCGAGCGCGGCGAGAAATTCGTCGAGGCGCGACGCATGCTCGAACGCGCTGTCGAGCTTCGGCCGAATGACGGCAACATCGTGGACAGCCTGGGCTGGGCGCTGTTCAAGCTCGGCGACATCCCCGGCGCGATCCGCTGGATGGAGCGCGCGGTGGAGCTGGAATCGCGCAACAGCGTGATCAACGACCATCTCGGCGACGTCTATTGGGCGGCAGGCCGGCAGCAGGAGGCGCGCTTCCAATGGCGCCGCGCCCTCACCCTGGAGCCCGAGCCCGCCGACCTCGCGAAGATCCAGGTCAAGCTGCGCGACGGCCTGCCCGCCCCCATCGCCCGCCGGACGGACTGACATTCTCACCGAGGCTGCGCCCGCCAAGGTCAATCTGTACCTGCGAGTCGTCGGCCGCCGGGCGGATGGCTACCACCTGCTCGACAGCCTCGCGGTATTCGCCGGCATCGGCGACGTGCTGCACCTGGCGCCAGCCGCGCATCTCGGCTTGACGCTCAGCGGGCCGGAGGCGGGCGCGCTGGCGGCGGAGCCCGACAACCTCGTCCTGCGGGCTGGCCGTGCCCTGGCCGAGGCGGCGGGGGTGCAGGCTGGCGCGGCGCTCGCGCTGGAGAAGCATCTGCCGGTGGCGTCCGGCATCGGTGGCGGTTCGGCCGATGCCGCCGCGGCACTGCGCGGGCTGGCGCGGCTCTGGGGCGTGACGGGTGTCGATCTGGCGGCGCTGGCGGGCAGGCTTGGCGCAGATGTGCCGGTTTGCCTGGAAAGC
>JBBSCP010000064.1:0-16309 GCA_038250135.1 Acetobacterales bacterium
CGCCAGCGCCGCGGCGAAGCCGAGATAGGGTGCCACGAGGCTCACCGCACTGGCGTTCTCCGCCAGTACCGGGCGCTTCTTCAACAGCTTCAACAGGTCCCGCAGGGGCTGCAACGGCGAGGCGCCGCGCCGCCCCCTCAGCCGCGCCTTCAGCCAGCGAATACTGCCCACCACCAGCGGCGCCGCCACCAGCATCAGCGCCAGATGCAGTGCCTGCGTCAGCAGCCCGGCGAGGAGGGTCATCCGCGCCCCTCCAGCCAGGCGACCAGCGCCAGCAGCGCCACCAGCGTGCCGAAAGGCAGCACCAGCGCCTGCCGGATCGAGAGGTCACGCAGCCGGTCCGCGAAGGCCGCCACCGCATCTCGCACCCGGCCGAGCGGCGTGAGCAGCCAGGGCAGGCTTGGGTCCCGAAAACCCGCACTGAGCCGCGCCGGCGCGGGATCGCCAGGCGCGGGCATCAACGCCGCCTCGGTCGCGCCGAGCATCGAGGTGCCGAGCATCCGCCGCAGCGGCTGGCCGAGCCCGGCGGCGGAGGGCTGGGTCAACGGCTCGCCGAAGGGCAGATGCGGCGGCGCTTGCGCGAAGCCGCAATCCCAGGCCGGCCCGCGCGCCACCGCGGCCGGCGAGCGCGCTCGCACCACCAGCCAGGTCGCGAGCCCCGCCAGCGCCAACAGTGCGGCGATGCCGAGCGGGGCGTAGCTGGCCGCGCCATCGCCCACGCCGATGCCGGCAATACCCGCGCGGGCGTCCATGTCGTTGCCCGTCAGCAGCCGCAGCGCGCCGCCGGCGAGCCCCAGCATCGGCCCCGGCAACAGCCCCAGCAGCAGCGTCAGACCCGCCGGAATCAGCAAGGCGAGACGCGCGGCGCCAGGCGTTTCCTGCGCGCCGGCGGTGCGCGGTGTGCGCGGCCGGCCGAGAAAGACCATGCCGAACAGCCGCACCATCGCCGCCGTGCCGAGTGCAGCCGCCAAGGCCGCCAGCGCCGCGACGGCAACGGCCAGCAACTGAAAGGTCAGGTCGCCGACCCGCCAGGCCGCCAGCAGCGCCTGCAACAGCAGCCATTCGCCCGCGAAGCCCGACAGCGGCGGCAGGCTCGCCGCGGCCAGCGCCACCAACAGCACAGCGCCGGCCGTCCAGGGCATCGGCCCGATCAAGCCGCCCAGGCTGTCCAGCCGGCGCGAGCCCGCGCCATGCAGTACCTCCCCCATGCCGAGGAAAAGCGCCGTCTTGAACAGCCCATGCGCCAGCGCGTGCAGCAGCGCGGCGCCTGCCGCGAGCGCCGCGAGCGCGCCGAGGTCGGCCGCGCGGAAACAGGCGGCGAGGCCGAGGCCGATCGCGATCAGCCCGATATTCTCGATGGTCGAGCAGGCCAGCAGGGTCTTGCCGTCCTCCTCCAGATTGGCGCGCAGCGCGCCCAGCACGGCCGAGGCCGCGCCGAGCACCAGCAACGGCACGCCCCACCACAGCGGCTGCGCCGGCCCGGCGACGTCCAGCAGCAGCCGCGCCAGCACGTAGATCGCGACCTTGGTCATGGCGCCCGACATCAGCGCCGAGACATGGCTCGGCGCGGCGGGGTGGGCGAGCGGCAGCCAGGCATGCAGCGGCACGAGCCCGGCCTTGGAGCCGGCGCCGGCCACGACCAGTGCGAGGATCAGCCCGGCGCGCAGCCCCTCGGGCGGGTGGGCACGCATGGCGGCGAAAGCCAAATCGCCGGTACTGCCGGCTAAAAGACCGATGCCGGGGATCAGGCAGGCGCCGGCCAATACCGCGAACACCAAATAAAGCCGCGCCGCGCGGCGGTTCTCGGCCTTGTGGTGCTCGGCGGCAACCAGCGCCCAGGAGGACAGCGACATCAGCTCGAAGCCGAAGATCAGGGTGAAGCCGTCGGCGGCGAGTAACGTCAGCGCCATGCCGGCCAGGAACAGCGGGTAGGCAGCCAGCACCCGCGCCGGCGCGCGGCTCGCGTGGCTGAGCGCGAACAGCGACGAACAGGCCCCGGTGAGCCCCAACAGCAGCAGGAACCAGGCCGAAAGCCCGTCCAGCGCCAGCAGCATTGGCCCGAAGGCCGGCCCGATGGGCAGCGCCTGCGCGACCTCACCCCCACCGAGCAGCGCCGCGAAGCCCGTGGCGGCGAAGACCAGGCAGGCCAGAGCCGCGCCGCCATGCGTCAGCGCGCCGCCAAACGCCCGCCCGGCCAGCGGCAAAGCCAGCAGCGCGATCAGCAGCAGGCCCGCGAGGGTCAGGGTGAGCAAGGTCAGCACCTGGCGAGACTAACAGCCCAGGCCGGGGTTAGAAGGGGCCAAGCCCAGTTATGGACGCTTCCCAACCTTGGCCGTGGCGGCTAGACGAAGGGCCTATGGCGCAGCACCGCGCTCCAATCAGCCTTTTCGGAGAAGCGCCGAGGCCCATGGGCCCCCTGCTCGCCTTCAGCCGTGGCGTCGATGCCATGAACGCCGCCTTCGGCCGTATCGCCGATTGGATGGTGTTGCTGGCCTGCGTGGTCAGCGCCGGCAACGCCTTCCTGCGCTACGGATTCTCCCAGGGCTCGAACGCCTGGCTGGAGGCGCAATGGTATCTGTTCGCCGGCATCGTGATGCTCGGCGCCAGCTACACGCTGTTCCGCAACGAGCATGTGCGCGTGGACCTGATCTATGGCTGGCTCAGCGAGCGGTCGCGGCTGTGGGTGGATGTGGTGGGCATCGCGTTGTTCCTGCTGCCGGCGATGGCGCTGCTGGCCTGGATGACCTGGCCCTTCTTCATCGAGAGCGTCGTCCGCAACGAGACCTCCTCCTCCCCAGGCGGGCTGCTGCGCTGGCCGATGAAGTTCCTCCTGCCGCTGGGCTTCGCGCTGATGACGGTGCAGGGGCTGTCCGAATTGATCAAGCGCGTGGCGATGCTGCGCGGGATCGAGCTGCCGCGCGGGCGCCTCTACGCCAGCTATGCGAGGCCGGACCAGTAATGCTGTTCGGCCTCCCGCATGAGGATGTGATGCCGCCGCTGATGTTCGGCGGGCTGATCCTGTTCCTGCTGATCGGCTTCCCCGCCGCCTTCTCGCTGGCGGCGGTGGGGCTGTTCTTCGGCTTCATTTCGATCGGGCTTGGCTTCTTTCCCGAAGCCTGGATGTTCAACCTGCCGCTGCGCGTGTTCAACATCCTGTCGAACGACCTGCTGCTGGCGATCCCCTTCTTCACGCTGATGGGCGCCATTCTGGAACGCTGCGGACTGGCGGAGGACCTGCTCGAAGGCACGGGGCAAATTTTCGGCAAGGTGCCGGGGGGCCTGGCCTATGCGGTGATCCTCGTGGGCGCGATCCTCGGAGCCATCACCGGCACCGTTGCCGCCAGCGTGATCGCCATGGGCATGATCTCGCTCCCGATCATGATGCGCACCGGCTACGACATGCGGATCGCCACCGGCGTGATCGCGGCGTCGGGCACGATCACGCAGGTGATCCCGCCCTCCCTGGTGCTGATCGTGCTCGGCGACCAGCTCGGGCAATCGGTCGGCGACATGTATGCCGGCGCCATCGGGCCGTCTTTCCTGCAATTGGCGCTGTTCATCGCCTTCATCTGGCTGGTCAGCATCTTCGCGCCGCACAAGGTGCCGCCTTTGCCCGAGGAGCTGCTGGAGCCGCGCACCTGGCGGCTGTGGTGGCGCGTGCTGAAGGGCATGGTGCCCTCCGTGGTGCTGATCTTCATGGTGCTGGGCACGATCTTCATGGGCCTCGCCACCCCCACCGAGGCCGGCGCCATGGGCGTGGTCGGCGCGGTGGTGCTGGCGGCGATCAACCGGCGCCTGACCTGGCCCCTGGTGCGCGAGGCGATGGGCACGACCATGCGCCTGACCTCGATGGTGATCTTCATCCTGATCGGCGCCACCGTGTTCTCCCTGGTGTTCCAGGGCGTGGATGGCGGCATCTGGATCGAGCATCTGCTGGCGCTGCTGCCGGGCGGCCAGACCGGCTTCCTGATCTTCGTCAACGTCTTCATCTTCTTCCTGGCCTTCTTCCTCGACTTCTTCGAGATCGCCTTCATCGTCATTCCGTTGCTGGCGCCGGTGGCGAAGAATCTCGGCATCGATCTGGTGTGGTTCGGCGTGCTGATCTGCATCAACCTGCAAACCAGCTTCATGCACCCGCCCTTCGGCTTCGCGCTGTTCTACCTGCGCGGCATCGCGCCCAAAACGGTACTGACGCGCGACATCTACCTGGGCGCCATCCCCTGGCTCGGCCTGCAACTCATCCTCGTCGCCATCGTCATCTTCTGGCCGGCGAGCGTGACCTACTGGCTCGACCGCGGCCCGAAGGTCGATCCCGCCAGCGTCGTCATCGAGCTTCCGTTGCCGCAGATTCCCGACACGCCGGTGATGCCGAGCTTTCAATAGTTTTGGCGCCCTCAGACGGCGGGCGGGCGCATCCGCGCCCTTGCCTTCGCGGCATTGGCCGCGGCGGCCATGCGGCCGCTCGTACCGGTAAAGTACCGGTCCGTGCCTGCGTCAATTAGGCGCCCTCAAATCATCTCGAGCGGCCGCTTCCTGATCGGCGGCGGAAAAGCCGTGTCCAGCTCGTGAAGGTCCTCCGCCGCCAGCACGACGTCGAGCGCCTTGGCGTTCTGGCGCACATGGATCGGGTCCGCCGCCTTGGGGATGGCGATCACGCCCGGCCGGCGCAGCACGAAGGCCAGCGCCACCTGCGCCGGTGTCGCCCCCCGCCGCGCCGCCACCGCCCGCACCGCGCCATGCCGCAGCAGCGAGCCCCCCTGGCCGATCGGCGAATAGGCCATCACCGGCATCGACCTCGCGGCGCAGAAGGGCAGCAGGTCGTACTCCACGCCGCGCGCCTGGAGGTTCCACAGCACCTGGTCCGTGGCGCAATCGGCCAGCGATGGGCCGAGCTCCTCCAGATCCGACACGTCGAGGTTCGACATGCCCCAGCGGGCGATCTTGCCGGCATCCCGGGCGCGCTCCATCGCCGCCACCGTCTCGGCCAGCGGCACCGAGCCACGCCAATGCAGCAGATACAGGTCGATCCGCTCCACCTTGAGGCGCCTCAAGCTGGCCTCAAGCGCCAGCGGCAGCGTCTTGGCCCCGGCATTGTGCGGATAGGCCTTGGAGACGAGGAACACCTCCTGCCGCCGCCCGGCGACCGCTTCGGCCACGATTTCCTCCGCGCCGCCATCGGCATACATCTCGGCCGTGTCGATCAGCGTGAGGCCAAGGTCGAGCCCGATGCGGAGCGAGGCGATCTCCTCGGCATGGTGGCCGCCGCGCTCACCCATCCGCCAGGTTCCCTGGCCGAGGCGCGGCACCTGCGTGCCATCGGCCAGACACAACGTGGTCATGGAAGCGCTCCCTGCATCACCCATATCCTGCCGCATGAGAACGCTCGCCGCCATGCTCATCCCCGCCGCCCTCGCCATCACGCCCGTGCTGGGCCCGTCCGCATGGGCCCAGGCGCCGCCCGGCGCCGCCGTGCCGCAGGAGATCGGCAGCTGGCGCCTGTCCTGCGTGACGGACCGCATGACCGACCGCGCGGATTGCCTGCTCCGCCACCGCGAACCGATCGAGCGCGCGGCGACCGCCGGCGGCTCCTCGCTGGTGCTGGAAGTGGCGGATCGCAGCGGGCGGCTGGTACCGCTGGTCGCGGCGCGAGACCTGACGCTGGAGCAGGTTTCACGCGGTGTGATGGCGCTGACCGGCACGGCGCAGCTGCGCTTCCCCCCGAACCGCCTGTTCGAGATGCCCTGCGCGCTGGAAGGCCGCGCGCTGGTCTGCGCGCCAAAGCTCGAGGATGGCGAACGCGCGGCGGCCGAGCTGGCAGCCGCGCCGGCGGTGCTCGTCCGCATGGTCGGCTACGGTGCCGGCACCGGCATGGCCGAGCCGGTGGAACTGCGCCTGGACGCCACGCGCGACGCGCTGGCCCGCTACCGCGCCGCGGTGCCCGAAGGCAGCGCCCCGCCGCCGCCCTTCACAGGGGCCACGCTGCCCGACCTGATGCAGCGCCTGCAGCGCCTGATGGGAAACTGATTGCCAAAGGCCGCTTTCAGCGGTTCCTTCGTATCTTTTGCTCCCTCAGGCGCCGGGCGAGCGCCCAGCGCGCTTGACTGGGCGGCAAAAGCCGCGGCCCCCAAGCGGGCGCAGGTTCCGCCCCTGTGACACGACATTACAGTTGGCAAAGCGCGCCGGATGCACTCCCTTCAATATGTTTTTCAGGGCGTTGCGCAGCGGCGTGCCGCAGGGCAATTCTGATGGCGATGGACGCCGACACCGACCTTGCTCCGCTGCTCGCCGCCGTCGCCCGAGGCGACCGCGTGGCGTTGCGCAAAGTCTATGAGCGCCAATCCGTGCGCCTGTTCGGTATCGCCAGCGCCATATTGCGCGACCGCGACGCCGCCGCCGATGCGTTGCAGGACGCCTTCCTGCGCGTGGCACAGCGCGCCCAGCAGTTCGACCCGGCCCGCGGCCAGGCCTCCGCCTGGCTCGCCGGTATCGTGCGCTACGCGGCGCTCGACCTCGCCCGCGCCAGGGGCCGCGAGATCCCGACCGACGACCCGGCACTCGGCGACCAGCCGGTGGAGGCCGATGCGCTGGAACGCGTCGCCGCCACGGCCGAGGGGGCGCGGCTGCGCATGTGCCTCGCGGCGCTGGAGGAGAAGAACCGCCAGGGCATCATGCTCGCCTTCGTGCATGGGCTGAGCCATGCGCAGGTCGCAGCGAAGCTCGAACTGCCGCTCGGCACGGTGAAGGCCTGGATCCGGCGAGGGCTCCTGCAATTGCGCGAGTGCCTGGCATGATCCCGCAGGATATCGAGGGGCGGGACGAACTCGCCGCCGAATACGTGCTCGGCACGCTCGAAGCGCGCGAGGCCGCCGACGTGGCGCGGGCGATCGAGACGGATGCGGAGCTTGCCGCCGCCGTGGCGCAGTGGGAGGCACGGCTTGCGCCGCTCGCTGCCCTCGCCCCGCCAGAGGCCCCGCCGCCCCATCTGTGGGACCGGATCGAAGCCGCGCTGGCGCCTGCCCCGGCCGCTGCTGTCTTTTCCTGGCGGCGCCTGCTCGACCCATGGCGCTTCGGCGCGATCGGCGCCACCGCCGTGGCTGCCGGCCTCGCGGCCTTCATCGTCTTCAAGTCGGCGCCCGAGCCCATGATGATGACCGTGCTGCTGACCGACATCGCCCAGCCGGCCTGGCTGGTGCAGGCCGATGCGCAGGGCATCCGCCTCGCCTCGCTCAACACGCGCCCCGCACCCTCGGGCCGCGTGCTGCAATTGTGGGCGCTGCCGCAGGGGGCGACGGTGCCGACCTCGCTCGGCATCATCCCGGCCGATGGGCGCATCACCGTAGGGCCGAGCACGATCCGGCCGAGCCCGGGCATGTTGATCGAGATCACGCTGGAACCCCCGGGCGGCTCGCCGACCGGGCGGCCCACCGGGCCGATCCAGTTCATCGGACGCCTGGCGCCCGCTGCCGGGACCTGAGCATTTTTCGGGGCGGCGCTGCATCCGACCCCCCCGGCTTCTCCGTAACGCCCATAGCGAGGCCGCCAGGCCCCGTCGGAACGCAACGGAGCGACAGCATGACCCCGATCCTTCGCTATGCCCCCACCCTTCGCTACGCCCACACCCTTCGCTATGCGATCTTCGCCAGCGCGATGATCGCGGCGGCCCAGGCAGCCCCCGCCGATGCCGCCTTGCTGATCGGCCTGACCGCCGACAACGCGCTGGTGCGCATCGACTCCGACACCCGCCGCGCCACCGCGCCGGTGCGCATCAGCGGCACCGATGGCCGGGTCGTCGGCATCGACCAGCGGCCGCAGGACGGCAAGCTCTGGGGCGTGACCGAGCGTGGGCAGCTCGTGACGATCGACCCGGCGAACGGCCGCGCGACGCAGGTCTCGCGTCTCAACATGCCCTTCGAGAGCGGCGGGCGCGTGGTGATGGACTTCAACCCGGTGGCGAACCGGCTGCGCCTGATGGGCATGAGCGGGGTGAACTTCCGGGTCAATGTCGAATCCGGGGAAGTGGCCCGCGACGGCGAGCTCAAATACGCCGTCGGCTCGCCCTTGGCCGAGACGCGCCCGCGCATCACCGCCGGCGCCTACTCCAACAGCGTGGCCCCGCCCACCGGCGCCCCGGCTGCGGGCCAGCCTGGCGCGCCGACCACGGCGCTCTACACCATCGACACGCTGCTGGGCTCGTTCAACCTCCAGGCGCCGCCGAATGACGGTGTGCAGCAGCCGCGCGGCTCCATCGGCACGAGCCTGCCGGCCGGCGTGGGCTTCGACATCCTGACCAACGCGCAGGGCGTCAATACCGGCTTCGTGCTGTTCGGCACCACGCTGCACACGGTCAACCTCGAGAACGGCACGCCGACCGCGCTCGGCGCCGTCACCGGCCTGCCGAGTGCCGAGGTGATCGACATCGCCGCCTGGAGATAATTTCCCTTTCCTTCCTCATCGCCGGCGAAGCCATCGCCGCCACACCGCAAGGCGCGGCGACGGTGGCCGATCCGCGGCCAGCGGATGGCAATCCCGCCGCCGTTGCGTGCCTCCGACATGCGCCGCCGTGCGGGCGATCAGCCGCGGCACGACGCCGACCGCGCCGGCCAGGTCGAGCGGCACCGGCTGCGCCGTCAGCACACCGACGGCCCCGCGGGCAAAGCCCGCCGCCACGTCATCCGCCCAGGCGGGGTAGCGCCCGGCCTCCAGCAACGCCAGCGTCTGCTCCAGGCTCCGCACCCCGCCGGCGCGGGCGATCCAGGCGATGCCGAGGCCGCTTGCCTCCAGCATCTCGAACAGCGCCAGCATCTCGTTCCAGATCCAGGTGTCGTAGTTCACCGCCTCATCGACATGCACCACCATGCCCGGCCGCAGATGCGGCGCGAGCGCGAGCAGCGCGAAGCGGGCGGAGGAATGGATGTCGCAGTCGAGGTTCACGAGGCCGATGGGTTTTTCGAGACGCGCCAGGAAGGGCGGCAGCGTCTGCTCGAAGAAGCCGACATGGAGGGTGCAATTGGGCGGCAGGCGCGGGGCGCGGCGCAGGCTGAAATCATGCCGCCAATCGGGCCTGCCATCCTCGGGGAAACCGGAGAGGCTGTCGAAGCCGTGGAAGCGCCGCCAGGGCTGCCGGCGCGCCACATGGCTCAGGCTCGCGCCGCGATAGACGCCAAGCTCGATCCCGAGACCCGGCGGCGCGGCTGCGAGCCCCGCCTCCAGCACGCCAAAGCGCCCCGGATGGCGCGGTGCACCCGACAAAACGGCGAGCGTGGCGCGAAGAAACGCCGCGTAGCGGAGCGGCGAGACGGGAAGGCCCAAGTCCAGGCCGTGATGTGTTCGCATTCGCTCGCCCATCATGGTCTATCCAGTTCCTTGTCGCGCGATTCAGACCTCCGGCGCCTTCGCGCCTTCGGTCATCGCGCTCTATTCGCTGCGCAAGGCCTGGATCGGGTCGAGCTTCGCCGCGCGGCGCGCCGGCCAATAGCCGAAGAACAGCCCCGTCAGCCCAGAGACGCCGACGGCCAGCGCCACCGCATCCCATTGCACCAGCACTGGCCAGCCTGCGGCCTCGGCCATCAGATGGCTGACGGCGATGCCTGCTGCCACGCCCGCCGCCCCGCCAAGCAGCGCCAGAACCACGGCTTCGAGCAGAAATTGCGCGAGGATGTCGCGACGCTTGGCGCCGATCGCCAGGCGCAGCCCGATCTCGCGCGTCCGCTCGGTGACGCTGACCAGCATGATGTTCATCACGCCGATGCCGCCCACCAGCAGCGACACCGCGGCCACGGCGGCGAGCAGGGTGGACAGGGTGCGCGCCGAGGCGTCGCGCGTCGCCGCAATCTCGGCGAGGTTGCGGATCTGCACGCTGTCGCCCTCGTTCGCCGCCACGCGGTGGCGCTGGCGGAACAGCGCGCGCAGATCCTCCTCCACCGCCTTCAGGTTCTCGCCCTCATGCACCTTGACGCTGATCGCGTTGACCGAGCGGAACCAGGCGCGGCTGGCGCCCATGATGCTGCGCCGCGCCGTCCAGAACGGGATTAACGCGATGTCATCCTGGTCCCAGCCGCCCTGCGCCTGGCCCTTCGGCGCCAGGACGCCGATCACCTCGAAGGGGGTGGTGCGGATGCGGACCTCCCGGCCCACCGGGTCCTCGTCGCCGAACAGGTTCTGCGCGACGGTCGAGCCCAGCAGCACCACCTTGCGCCCGCCGGCGGCTTCCTCGGCGGTGAAGACGCGGCCGCGCTGCAGCGTCCATTCATGCGCGACCAGGTATTCCGGGTCTATGCCCTGGACGAAGCTCGGCCAGTTCTGGTTGCCGGCGACGATCTGCTGTTGGCTGCGGATGAAGGCGCCGGCGACCTCGACGGCCTGGAGGTCGCGCTCGATGGCGCGGGCGTCGTCCCAGGTGAGGTTCTGGCGCGCACCGGCACCGAGCCGCACGCCCCCCATGTTGAAGCTGCCGGGCGTGACGACCAGCAGGTTCGAGCCCAGCGTGCGAATCTGCGCCAGCACCTGTTCGCGCGCGCCGGCGCCAACCGCGACCGTGGCGATCACGGCGGCGACGCCGATGAAGATCCCCAGCGCCGTCAGCATCGCGCGCATCTTGTTGGCGGCCAGCGCCGAAAGCGCGCTGCGCAGCGCCTCCCAAGGGTCCATGCCCGCGCGCGTAGGCCCGAGCGGCGCGAGCGAGCGCGGGCGCAGTGTCGCCGCGGGCGCCTCGGCGATGAGCGGCTTCAGGGGCGCGTTCATGGATTTTCCTGGCGCGTCGTCACGCGGCTGGCTCCCGGGGCGCGTCGGCCTTGAGGTCGAGCAGCGCCGTGGCGGCGTCGCGCGGCGCCTCCTGCACGTCCGAGACCAATCGGCCGTCTCGGAACCGCAGGGTCCGGCCGGCAAATCGGGCAACATCGGGGTCGTGCGTCACCATCAGCACGGCGACGCCGGCCCGGTTGAGCCCCTGGAACAGCGCCATGATCTCAAGCCCGGTCCAGCTGTCGAGTGCGCCGGTCGGCTCATCCGCCAGCAGCAGGTCGGGGCCGTTGACCAGCGCGCGCGCGATCGCCACGCGCTGCTGCTGCCCGCCCGAGAGTTGCGTTGGCCGGTGGCTCATGCGGTCGCCGAGCCCCACCAGGTGCAGCGCCTCCGCCGCCCTGTCCCGCCGCACGCGCCGCGCCACGCCGCGATAGACCATCGGCAGCTCGACATTGGCCAGCGCATCGATGCGCGGCAGCAGGTTGAAGGATTGGAAGACGAAGCCGAGCCGGCGCGAGCGCAGCTCCGCCTGCCGGTCTGGAGAGAGCGTGGCGGTGTCCTCACCCGCCAGCCGATAGCTTCCCCGAGTTGGCCGATCAAGGCAGCCGATCAGGTTCAGGAAGGTCGATTTGCCGGAACCCGAAGGCCCCATCGCGGCCACGAAGGCGCCCGGCGGGATGGCCAACGTCACGCCCTGGAGTGCCACCACGGCGTTCTCGCCGCTGCCGTAATGGCGCGTCAGGTCCTGGGTCTCGATCAGCGGGGTCATCAGAAGGGCCGCGCCGTAGCAGTGGTGCGCGCAGCGGCGCCGCTGCGCTCGGTCCCGACAACGACTCGGAAAGCTTCCTCGACGCCGCCGATCACCTCGGTCAGCGTCCCGTCGGTGAGGCCGGCGCGGATGGTGACGCTGCGCGGCGCCGCACCCTCACTGTCTACGACATAAATCGTGCCCGGCGCGCCGGCGCGGCCGGCGCTGCCGCGCAGTTCTGCGAGCCGCGTGCGCTGTTCCTGCGTCAGGCTGGCGTTGAAGCGGGCGGTCAGCCGCTGCCGCGCCGCCTGCGATTGCTGGCGCCGTGCCTCGGCATCGGCGGGCAGGCTCGCCATCCGCTCGCGCAGCTCCTGCTGGGCCGCGGTGATCTCGGCCCGCTGGGCGGGGGTGAGGTCGGCCAACTCGCGCAGTGCCTGCTCGATCGGCCCGCCGCCGCCAGGTGCCGGGGTCGCGCCCTCCGCACCGCTGCCGGCCGGGCGCCAGCGCAGCGCGGCGTTGGGCAGGCGCAGCACGTTCTGCCGCTGGTCGGTGATGATGCGCAGCGTCGCGGTCATGCCCGGCAGCAGCCTGCCCCCGGCATTGGGCGCGGTGACGACGACGGTGTAGGTGACGATGTTCTGCACCGTGGTGGGCGAAAGCCGGATCTCCTTCACCGCGCCGCGCAGATTGATGCCTGGATGCGCGGCGACGGTGAAGCCGACCTCCTGGCCCGGGCGAATGCGGCCGATGTCGCTTTCATCGACGGTGGCCCAGACCTCCATCTCATCGAGGCTCGCCGCGATCATGAACAGGATCGGCGCCTGCAGGCTGGCGGCGACGGTCTGGCCGAGATCGACGTTGCGCGAGATCACCACGCCATCGATCGGCGCACGGATGGTCGCGTTCGCCAGATCGACCTCCACCTGTTGCAACAGTGCCCGGCGTTGGGCGCGCGCGGCCTCGGCGGCGGTCACCTGCGCCACGGCGGTGCGGCCTGCGGCCTCGGCGGCCAGGATCATCGCTTCCTGCTGCGCCGTCGTGCCGCGGGCGGAGGCGAGCTCGGCGCGCAGGCGCTCGGCGAGGAATTGTGCGCGCGAGAGATCGCGCTCGGCGTTCACGCCGCGGGCGCGCAGATCGGTGGCGCGGCGCAGCTCCTGCTCGGCGTCGCGCAACTGCGAATCGGCGCTGTCGGCGCGGGCGCGGGCGGAAATCAGCTGCGCGCGGGCCGAGGCGAGGTCCGCCACCGCACGATCGCCCTGCGCCTGCGCCACCAGCACCGCGGCGGCGGCGGATTGCAGATCGGCAAGGGCGGCGGCGACTCGCGCCTCGATGGTGCGGGTATCGAGCTTCGCCACCTGCTGGCCGGCCGTGACGCGGGTGTTGAAATCGGCGTTGAGCTCCCGGATCTGGCCGGAGAGCTGGCTGCCGACCTGCACGCTCAGCACCGGGTTCACCGTGCCGGTGGCGGCGACGATGGCGCTGATCGGGCCGCGATCGACCTCGGCCGTGCGCAGCCGCGGCCCCTCGGCAGTGGCGCCGTTGAGCCAGGCGGGCAGCCAGGCGGACGCGGCCTCGGAGGTGGCCCAGAAGGCCGCCCCGCCCAACCCGCCCAGAAGGAGAAGTCCAAGAAGAATGCGTCTCATGCCTTGACCCTGCCCGAAGGGTGTAACGCCGATGTGTCGGTTCTGCATCCGGGGATTTCCGTTCGTCGTCCGAAGCACCTATCAAGGGCCGGAATCCAGGGGGGGTAGGGCATGCGGTTGCTGGTGTTGGGGGCGGGGGCGCTGGGCGGCTATTTCGGCGGCCGGGCGCTGGAGCGCGGGCTCGACGTGGCGTTTGTCGTGCGGCCGCGCCGGGCGGCGCAGCTCGCCGCGCGGGGCCTGATCGTCCGCAGCCCGCTTGGCGACATCGAACGCCCCGTGACCACGCTGGCCGAGGCCGGCCCGGGCTTCGACGTCGTGCTGCTGAGCTGCAAGGCCTATGACCTCGACGCCGCCATCGCCGCCATCCGCCCGGCGGTGGAGGCTGGCGCCTGCGTATTGCCGGTGCTCAACGGGCTCGCCCACATGCAGGCGCTCAACGACGCCTTCGGCACGGCGCGCGTCTGGGGCGGCCTCGCCAAATGCCAGGCGACCCTGACGCCGGACGGTGAGGTGCGGCATCTGGGCGATTGGCGCTGGCTGATTTTTGGCGCGCAGGAAGGCCAAAGCCCGGACCGCGCCGCAGCGCTGGCCACGGCACTCGGCCAGGATGCCGCGCTGGTGGCCGAGGCCGTGCCGGACATCGCCTTTCGGATGTGGCAGAAGCTGGTGCATCTGGGCACCGTCGCCGCCGCCACCGTGCTGATGCGCGCCAATGTCGGCGAGATTCTCCGGGCTGGCGGCGAGGCGTTCCTGCTGACGCTGCTGGATCGCAACGTGGCCATCGCCGCGGCGCATGGGCATGTGATGGATGAGGGGTTCATGGCCAGCTACTGGGCGCTGTTCACGGACCGGGCCAGCCTCTACACCGCCTCCATGCTGCGTGATCTAGAAGCCGGCGGCCAGACCGAGGCCGACCATATCCTGGGCTGGCTTGCCGCCGCCGCCCGCCGCGCGGGGGTGGAGCCCGATTTGCACAACCTCGCCCATCTGCACGCCCGCGCCTTCGACCAGCGCCGGGATTCCGGGCGCCTGCCGGCGGCGACGGCGGAGAAAGGGTCATGATCACGCTCAGCTCGGGCAGCCTCTCGGTCGGGGTGAAGCCGCTTGGCGCGGAACTCGCCAGCCTCAAGGATGCCGCCGGGCGCGAATTGTTGTGGCAGGCCGGGCCGGAATGGCCGCGCCATGCGCCGCTGCTGTTTCCCATTGTCGGCCGGCTGCGCCAGGACACGGCCTGGATCTCGGGCACCGCCTATCCGATGGGCCAGCACGGCTTCGCCCGCGACAACGACTTCACGCTGGTCGAGCAGGATGCCGGCAGTTGCCGGATGCTGCTGACCGACAGCGAGGCGACGCGCGCCATCTACCCCTTCGCCTTCCGCCTGGAAGTCATCCACGCCGTGCATGGCGCGAGCTACAGCAGCACCACCATCGTCACCAACCCCGGCGAGGGCATGCTGCCCTGCAATGTCGGCGCGCACCCGGCCTTCCGCTGGCCGCTGCCGGGGGCGGGGACCAAGCCGGCGCATCGCCTGGATTTCGAGCAGGATGAGCCCGCCCCCTGCTACCGCCCGGGTGCCGAGGGGCTGCTCGACCCGACGCCGCAGGCCCTGCCGCTGAACGGGCGCAGCATCGGCCTGCGGGAGGAGCTGTTCGAAGGGGGCGCCTTCGTGCTGCTCAACCCGGCCTCGCGTCGCGTCACCTACTCCGCGCCCGGCGGGCCGGCGCTGGAAGTCGCCTGGCAGGGCTATGAGCAGCTCGGCATCTGGATGAAACCTGGCGCGGAGTTCCTGTGCATCGAGCCCTGGGCGGGCTATGCCGATATCGCCGGCTACGAGACCGATTTCTGGTCCAAGCCCGGCATGATGCTGCTCGCACCGGGTGAGAGCCGCCGCTTCACGTGGCGTGTTTCTGTCGAGGGGCGCGTTTCAGTCGAGGGTTGATGCCGCCATGCCGCCGATGTCCACCCTGAACCGCATCGTGCTGATCCTCTTGGTGGTCGTTGCCGTCACGCAGATCCTGGTGCTGGTGCTGCGATGATCGAGCAGGGGCAACCGCCGATGCTGGTCGGCGTGATCGGCCTGGGCGCGATGGGCATGGGGGCGGCGCTGTCCTGCCACCGCGCGGGCCTCGCCACCACGGGGTGCGATTTTTCCGCGATGGCGCGCGACAGCTTCATCGCCGCCGGCGGGGCTGCGGTGGGCCGCGCGGCCGATCTGCCCGAGGGCCTCGCGGCAGTGGTGGTATTGGTGGTGAACGCCGCGCAGACCGAGGCCGCGCTGTTCGGCGCGGAGGGTTGCGCGCCGCGCCTTGCCCCGGGCGCGGTCGTGATCTCGTCGGCCACCATGTCGCCCGAGGAAGCCAAGCGGCTTGCCGCCATGGCCGAGGGGCGCGGCCTGCTCTGGCTCGACGCGCCGGTCTCGGGCGGCGCGGCCAAGGCGGCGGAGGGGGCGATGACGGTCATGGCCTCGGGCAGCGCCGCCGCCTTCGCCAAGGCCAGGCCGGTGCTCGACGCGGTCGCGACCAAGGTGTGGGAGTTGGGCGCGGAAGTGGGCATCGGCGCCACGGTGAAGGTGGTGCACCAGTTGCTCGCCGGCGTGCACATCGCGGTTGCGGCCGAGGCCATGGCGCTGGGCATCCGCGCCGGGGCGGACCCTCAGGCGCTGTATGACGTGGTGACGAGTGCCGCGGGCAATTCCTGGATGTTCGAGAACCGCATGGCCCGCGTGCTGACCGGCGACGATGCGAGTCGCGCCGGAGGCGCGCCAAAGGTGCAATCCGCCGTCGATATCTTCGTGAAGGACCTTGGCCTGGTGGCCGACATGGCGCGAGCGCTCGATCAGCCGGTGCCGCTCGCCGCGCAGGCGCGGCAATTGTTCATCGCCGCGAGCGCCATGGGGCATGGCCGTGCCGATGATGGCTTCGTCATCCGCGTTTTCGCGGCGCTGACCGGCATCAAGCTGCCGGGCGAGAAGTAGCCTCAGGCCAGGGCGGCTTCCACCGCCTGCGCCACGGCGAAAAGTCTCGAATCTCCCAGGTGCTCGCCCATCAGCATGAAACCGACCGGGGCCGTGCCCGGCGCGTGGCAGGGCAGGCTGATGGCGCAACGGTCGAGGAAATTGCCGACCGTCGGGTTGCGCAGCAACGCCATGTTGATCCGCGTGTAGTCGGCGTCGCTCGC
>JBBSCP010000065.1:0-16307 GCA_038250135.1 Acetobacterales bacterium
CGCGCGGCGGCGGTGGGCGATCTCGTCACCGTGCTGGTCAGCATCCAGGACACGGCGCAGTTGCAAAACACGACGGAGCGCGAGCGCACGGGCAGGGATGCGCTCGGCATACCGCGGCTGCTGGGGCTCGACTCCTCCTGGCTGCGACTTTTGCCCAACTCGATCGATCCCTCCCGGATGGTGGAGACCTCCGGGTCGCAGGTCAGCAGCGGCAGCGGCACAACGCGGCGCAACGAAACCATCACGCTGCGCGTTGCGGGAACGGTGGCGCAGGTGCTGCCGAACGGGAACCTCGTGATCGCGGGGCGGCAGCAGGTGCGCGTGAATGCCGAGCTGCGCGACCTTCAGGTCAGCGGCATCATCCGCCCGCAGGACATCGCGAGCGACAACACGGTGAAGCACGACCGTCTGGCGGAGGCACGTATCGCCTATGGCGGCCGCGGCACGCTGAGCGACCTGCAACAGCCGCGTGTGGGGCAACAACTCCTCGATATCATCCTGCCTTTCTGAAGGCGGGGGTCACAGGGCCCTGCCCCGCGTTCGGCCATGCAGGTAAGGTTGGCGTTGTGGCTACCTGCATGGCGGACAGAAGATGTGCGGACGCTATTTCCTCCAGCGCGACCCGGCCGGGCTCGCGCGGTATTTCGAGGCGGTGAACCCCACCCCGAATCGCCCGGCGTCGTGGAACATTGCGGTGACGCAGGAATCGCTGGTGCTGCGGCGCCATCCCGAGTCCAGCGAACGGCACCTCGATTCCCTGCGCTGGGGGCTCGTGCCGCGCTGGGCCACCGATACCAAGGATGCCGCGAAGCTGATGAACGCCCGCGCCGAGGGCCTCGCCGACAAGCCGAGCTTTCGGGACGCCTTCGCCAAGCGCCGCTGCCTGGTGGCGATGGACGGCTTCTACGAGTGGCGCAAGCATGAGGATGGCTCCAAGCAGGCCTATGCGGTGGCGCTGGACAGCGGCGAGCCGATGGCAGTCGCTGGGCTTTGGGAAGGTTGGAAGCAGCCCGATGGGCATTGGCTGCGCAGCTTCACCATCATCACCACCGAGGCGAATGAGAAGCAGGCGCTGGTGCATCAGCGCATGCCGGCGATCCTGCCGCCCGAAGTCTGGGATGCCTGGCTCGGCGCGGAGCCGGCGGCGCCCGAGGAATTGCTCGAGCTGCTGCTGCCCTGCCCGGCCGAGGAGTTGCGCATCTGGCCGGTGGGCAATCGCGTCGGCAAGGTGGCCGAGAACGATGCAGGGCTGCTGCGGCGAGACCCGATGGCCTCGCCCCCGCCCGAACTGGATGACCTGCCACCGGAGTGGGTGCGGTAACCGCGACGCGGGGTGCCTCGCGACGCGCCCCGGTGCACACTTCAGTCGTCGCGGTGAATGCGTTCCATCCGCTCATGCCGTTCCTGTGCCTCGATCGACAGGGTGGCGATCGGCCGCGCTTCGAGGCGACGCAGCCCGATGGGCTCGCCCGATTCTTCGCAATAGCCGTAGGTGCCGTTCTCGATACGCTCCACGGCCTGGTCGATCTTGGCGATCAGCTTGCGTGCCCGGTCGCGGGTGCGCAGTTCCAGGGCGCGGTCGGTCTCGACACTCGCCCGGTCCGTCAGGTCGGCCTCGATGATGCCGCCCTGGCCCATGGAGGAGAGCGTCTCGCCCGCCTCCCGCACCAGATCGCTGCGCCACCGCAGGAGCTTCTGCCGGAAATACGCTGTTTGTAATGGATTCATGAACTCTTCGTCGCTGATCGGACTGTAGTCCGGCGGCAAGGTCACGAGCATGGCATACGTCCCCAACCCCCACCGGCCTAAGCCCGGCGCCCGGCTGGCGGAAGCGGCCGGACCATAGTGGCGGCGCTATGGCAACGGCAAGAGGTCCTTTCGCCCAAGCGCCTGATCTGCGGTACTTTTCACACCACCGACGCCGGCCCCCGGCGGGCGAGTTCGATGCGCGCGCGCAGCGCCACTTCCTGCAGGATCGTGGCCAGGGCGGGATCCGCGCCCTCGGCCTCGGCCTCCGCCAGGGCCTGCAGCCGCGCGAGGCGGGCCGGGTCCGGCGCGCCGCCGAGCAGCTCCAATTGCAGCCCCGTCAACTCCTTGAGCGCGGCAGAGGCCCGGCGCCGGGCACGCGACTCGGCCGGCTCCGGCAGCAGCGATTCCTGCAACGCCAGCAAGCCGCCGAGCGCGCCCGTCATCGCTGCACCGCTGACCGAGGCCGCCTGCGCCTCCCCGGGCAGGGTGAAGCCGCTGCCGCGCCGCACCGCGCGTGGTGCTCCGACATTGCCGCCTGAAACTGGCCTGACCGGGCCCATCTTGAACCTCCTTCACCGTTTTCCTGCCGGGCGCCACATTCCTGCCGGGCATCCCGGCGAGGCCTGCCGCCACCCGGCAAGACCTGCCGCCGAAACCCCATCAATTCCTGGCACGAGCCTTGCGATGCCTGCACCACGGACCGCCACACCAGGATGGCCGGCGGAACGGAGGAGAGCGTGGCGACAAAACATTGCCCGAGGATGAGCGTGTTGCGGTTTTTGATCGCCGTGGCCCTGCTCATCCTCCTCGCCGCGCCGGTGGCCAGCCCCGTTTGGGCCCAGGTGCGGATCAAGGACATCGCGGACCTGGAAGGGGTTCGCGACAATCAGCTGGTCGGCTACGGCCTCGTAGTCGGGCTGAACGGCACGGGCGACCGGCTGCGCAGCGCCGTCTTCACGCGCCAATCGCTGATCGGTGTGCTGGAGCGCCTGGGCGTCAACACGCGCGACCAGGAACGCCAGCTGGATACGCGCAACGTCGCCGCCGTGGTGGTGACCGCGAACCTGCCCCCCTTCTCCCGCGCCGGCAGCCGGATCGACATCACGGTGTCCACGCTGGGCGATTCCACGAACCTCACCGGCGGCACGTTGCTGGTGACGCCGCTGCTCGGCGCGGATGGCGAGGTTTATGCCGTGGCGCAGGGTGCGGTGGTGACGGGCGCGGTCTCCGCGCGCGGCGCCGCGGGCTCGGTGACGCGCGGCGTGCCGACGGCGGGGCGCATCGCCAATGGCGCGACGGTGGAGCGCGAGGTGGCTTTCCGCTTTGCCGCGAACGAGACGCTGCGCCTCGCGCTGCGCAATCCGGACCTGACCACGGCGCGCCGCATCGCCGCCGCCATCAACCGCGCGAGCGGCGGCAATGTGGCGACGGCGACCGACCCGCGCACCGTCTCGCTCAGCCTCGCGGGGCGGGAGCCGGTGGGCTTCCTCGCCGATATCGAACAGCTGCGCGTGATACCCGACCAGGTGGCACGGGTGGTGGTGGAGGAAGCTTCGGGCACCATCGTCATGGGTGCGAATGTGCGCGTCTCCACCGTCGCCATCGCACAGGGCAACCTGACCATTCGCGTCACCGAGACGCCGCAGGTTTCCCAGCCCAATGCGCTGGCGGGGGGCGAGACGGTGGTGGTGCCGCGCACCAACATCCAGGTCGATGACCAGAATGAGCGCCGGCTCGGCGTGCTGCGCGGGGCCGTGACGCTTGATGAACTGGTGCGCGGGCTGAACAGCCTCGGCGTCGGGCCGCGCGACCTGATCACCATCCTGCAGACCATCAAGGCAGCCGGTGCGCTGCAAGCCGAATTGGAGGTGCGCTGACATGCAAATTCCCGCCGTGAACCCGCTGGTGCAGACGCGCGGCGACGCCGCCGCCCGGCGCACCGCCCAGGATTTCGAGGCCCAGGCGCTGGGCCGGCTGCTCGCGCCGATGTTCGAGGGGCTCGACACCAAGGGCCCCTTCACCGGCGGCTCGGGCGAGGCCCAGTGGCGGCCGATGATGATCGACGCCATCGCCCGCGACATTGCCCGCGGCCCGGGCCTCGGCATCGCCGATTCCGTGCTGCGCGAGATCAACCGGCTGCGTGCCGCAACTCCAGGAGAACAGAGCGCATGATGAAGCCCCTTCTGCTTGCCGGCCACCGCCTGGCCGAAGCGCTGCGCGCCGAGAATGAGGCGCTGTCGCGGCTCGATCTCAACCAGGCGGCAGCACTTTCCACCGGCAAGCGCCAGGCGTCGGACGCCTTCGCCGCCGCCTTCGATGCCGCGCATCGCACCGGCACCAGGGCCGAGGGCGCAGAGCGCGAGACGGCAGAGGAAATCTCCGGCCGGCTGCGGGAGCTCAGCGCGGAGAACCGCCGCCTGCTGGAACGCGCGATCGACCTGCAATCGCGCGTGATCGAGACCATCGCCGGCGCCGCCAAGGGTCCCGGCCCAGGCACTTATGGCGAGCGCGGCGACAGGCGCGCGGGGCGGCATAGCCCGCTTTCGCTCTCCTCGCGAGCGTAAGGCGCCTCGTCGCGCCGGCCGCGCCGCAGTTGCGGGGCGGCCGGCGGTTGGGCATAGCTGCCCGCGCATGAATGAGACCGCCGAGCTCGGGGATTGGACAGCACTGCTCGCCGCACGCAACGGCGGTGCTGTACCCGTGGGTGCGCTCGGCGCCCTGTTTGCGCCAGTGCTCGCGCCGCCGCGCGCCGATGATGGCTGCACCGTGATCGGGCGGCTCGCGCAGACGCTGGATGGGCGCATTGCGACCGTCAGCGGATCGAGCCAATGGATCGGCGGGCCGGGCGATCTGCTGCACACGCACCGGCTGCGCGCGCTGTGCGATGTGGTGCTGGTTGGCGCCGGTACGGTGGCACATGACGATCCTCGCCTGACCACGCGCCTTGTGCGCGGGCCGAATCCGCTGCGCGTCGTGCTCGATCCCGCGCGGCGTCTTGGCGTGCAGCATCGGGTGTTCACGGATCACCATGCGCCCACGCTGCTGGTCACCGCGAGCGAGGGGCCGAGCACGCAGGGCCATGCCGAGGTGCTGCGCCTGCCGCTGGAGGGCGGGGGCGTTGACCTCCCTGCCCTGCTCCACCTTTTGGCGTCCCGCGGGCTCCGGCGCATCTTCGTCGAAGGTGGCGGGCGCACGGTGTCGGATTTCCTCGCCGCCGGATGCCTCGACCGGCTGCACCTGACGGTCGCGCCGGTGATCCTGGGCTCGGGTATTCCGGCCTTCACTCTGCCCGAAGCCGCGCGCATCGATCAGGGCTTGCGCTTCCATTGGTCCGCGCATGCGCTGGGCGAGGACATGCTGTTCGACATTGCGTTGGACCGCGCGCGGCCGGGGGTATGTTCGGCATGAAGGCGCGCGCGCTGTGGACGGTCGCACCGGGCGTGGTCGAGTTGCGCGAGCACGACCTGCCCGAGCCCGGCCCGGATCAGGTGCTGGTCGAGACGCGCGCCACCGGCATCTCGCGTGGTACGGAACGCCTGGTCTTCGAGGGCCGCGTGCCTTCGAGCCAATGGGCGGCGATGCGCGCGCCGCTGCAATATGGCGAGTTCCCGGCGCCGCTCTCCTACGGCTACGCCGCGGTCGGCGTGGTACGCGCGGGGGCGCCGCACCTGCTCGGCAAGCGCGTTTTCGTGCTGCATCCGCATCATGACCGTTTCATCGCGCCCGCCGCGATGTGTACGCCAGTGCCGGATGACGTGCCCGATCGCCGCGCGGTTCTCGCCGCCAATATGGAAACGGCCGTCAACATCCTTTGGGATGCGCGGCCGATGGTGGGGGAACGCGCGCTGGTGGTGGGTGCCGGCGTGGTCGGGCTGCTCGCCACCTGGCTGCTGGCGCGCATCCCGGGGCTCGACCTGCATGTCTGCGACCTCGACACCACGCGCGGCGATCTCGTGCAGCGTTTCGGCGCGCGCTTCTGCGCCCCGGATGATGCGCCGGCGGATCGCGACCTCATCGTGCACGCCTCGGCGAGCCCCGCCGGGCTGCGCCTTGCCCTCGCACGCGCCGGCTTCGAGGCGCGGATCATCGAGGCCAGCTGGTTCGGCGCCAAGGAATGCCCGCTGCCACTTGGCGAAGCCTTCCATTCGAAGCGCCTGTCGTTGATCTCGACCCAGGTCGGCCACATCGCCGCCGCAATGCGCGGCCGGCGCAGCTATGGCGAACGCCTCGCCCTCGCCTTGTCGCTGCTCGCCGATCCGGCGCTCGACGCGCTGCTGGGGCCCGACACGGCGTTCGCGAATCTGCCGCAATCCATGGGCAGGCTGCTGTCGCCGCCGACCGGCGCACCGCAGCCGCTCTGTCCGATCGTCACCTATATATAATGTGAGAGCACCCTTCGCATGTTCAGCCTGACCGTCGTCGACCACATCATGATCGCGCACAGCTTCCGCGGCGCAGAATTCGGCCCCGCGCAGCGGCTGCATGGCGCGACCTTCATCGTCGAGGCCGAGTTCCGCGCGCCGCAACTCGATGATCTGCACCTGCTGGTCGATATCGGCCTGGCGAAGGATCACCTGCGCGCCATCCTCGCGCCGCTCGACTACCGCAACCTCGACGCCGAGGAGGTCTTCGCGGGCAAGAACACCACCACCGAATACCTGTGCCTGCACATCCACGGCCTGCTCGCCAAGGCGTGCCGCGAGGGTGTGCTCGGCGCCGGCGGCACGGCGGTGACGGGGCTCAAGATTCTGCTGCGCGAAAGCCACATCGCCTGGGCAGCTTTCGAGGGGCCGGTCGGTTCCGACCCGATGACCGAAGCGCCGCAGGGCGCGAAGGTCTGAATCGGATCGGCCACACATGCTGATCCACTTCCTCGTCCCCGCGCCGTTCGGCACCATCTCGGGCGGCTATGGCTACGACCGGCGGCTTGTCGCGGGGCTGCGCGCACTCGGCCATGACGTGCAGGTAATGGAACTCGCCGGGCATCATCCGCACCCTGACGCGCTGGCGCTCGATGCCGCGCGCGCGGCACTCGCGGCCGTGCCGGCAGAAGCGAGCATCGGCATCGACGGCCTCGGCCTGCCCGCCTTCGCACCGTTCATCGGCGACCTCGAGTCGCGCCGCGCCATCGGCCTCATCCACCACCCGACGGCACTCGAACATGGCCATGCCGGCGAGGCGCGCGACGCGCTGCGTGCCGCCGAAGCGGCGATCTTCCCGCGCCTCGCCCGGCTGATCGCCACCAGCAACCTGACCGCGCGACGCCTCGCGCCAGAATTCGGCGCCGATCCCGCCCGCATCGGCGTGGTCGAGCCCGGCACCGATCCCGCGCCGCGCAGTGCCGGTTCCGGCGGGCCGGGCTGCGCCATCCTCGCCATCGGCACGCTGGTGCCGCGCAAGGGGCATGATGTGCTGCTGCGGGCACTTGGCACGCTGGCCGATCTGGACTGGACGCTCACCGTCGTGGGCGGCCCGCGCGACCGCGTGCATGCCGAGGGGCTGCTGGCGCTGAACGAGGAGCTCGGCCTCACCGCCCGCGTCACCTTCGCGGGGGAGGTCGTGGAAGCGGCGCTGGAATCGCTCTGGCAGCGCAGCGACCTGTTCGCGCTGGCCACGCACTGGGAGGGCTACGGCATGGCCGCGGCCGAGGCGCTCGCGCGCGGCGTGCCCGTGGCCATCACCGCCGGCGGCGCGATCGCCGAGGTGGTGCCGGTCTGCGCCGGCGTAATCTCGCCGCCCGGCGATGTGGTCTCGCTCGGCAAGGCGATGCGGCGTGCGATCTTCGACACCGGGCTCCGCGCCGAGATGGCCGAGGCTGCCTGGGTGGCCGGGCAGAAGCTCCCGCGCTGGGAAGATCGCGCCGCGGCATTCGCGCAGGAAATCCATAAGGCATCCGCATGACCGAGCAGTTCGAGGGAGATTGGCTAGATCTGCGCGAGCCCTTCGACGCCGCCGCACGCGACATTCGCCTGCCGATCCTGCTGGCCGACCAGCTACCGGCGCGGCCGCGCATCCTCGATCTTGGCGCGGGTACGGGATCGCTGCTGCGCTGGCTCGGCCATTTCATCGGCCGCGCGCAAGCATGGACGCTGGTGGATGCCGATGCCGCGCTGATCGACCGCGCCTTCGGCACGGTGGCCGAACGCGCCGTCGAGATGGGCTGGGCCGCCACCTGGCCCAATCGCCGCACGCTGCTGGCGCATGCGCCGGGCGGGGCCTGGCGCGTCGAGGGGCTGGTGGCCGATCTGCGCGAAGCGCCGGACAACCTGCCGCTCGACCAGGTGGATGCGGTGGTGAACACCGCGTTGTGCGACCTCGTCTCGGCTGAATGGGTTTCGCGCATGGCCCAGGGCTGCGCCGAGCATCGCCTGCCCTTCTACGCCGCGCTCAACGTGACGGGCCGCGAGCGATTCATGCCGCCCCACCGCGGCGATGCGCTGGTGGCGCGCGGCTTCGCCCGCGACCAGCTGCGCGACAAGGGGTTCGGGGGCACGGCACTCGGCGCGCGGGCCCCGGGCAAGATCGCCGAGGCCTTCCTCGCCAATGGCTACACCGTGCATCGCGCGCCGAGCGATTGGGTGATCTCGCGCCAGAATGCGGCAATGGCGGCTGCCCTCGCGGATGGCCATGCACGCGCGGCAATGGCGAAGGAACGCCGCGGACGCGCGACGATCCTCGACTGGGCCATGGATCGGCGCGCTCAGGCCGGGCTGCAACGGCTGTCGGTGCGCGTCGGCCACACCGATGTGCTCTGCCTGCCGCCGGTGAAGGAGTAAGGCGCATGCCATTGCTGCTCGGCTGCATCGCCGATGATTTCACCGGCGCCACCGACCTTGCCTCCATGCTCGTGCGAAACGGCATGAGAACGGTGCAGGTGATCGGCGTTCCAGCCGGCCCGTTGCCGGAAGCCGACGCCATTGTCATCGCGCTGAAGTCGCGCACCATCCCTGTGGCCGAAGCGCGCGCGCAGTCGCTGGCCGCCGCCGAGGCACTGCTCGCCGCCGGCGCGCGGCAGTTGTTCTTCAAATACTGCTCGACCTTCGACAGCACCGATGCCGGCAATATCGGCCCCGTGGCGGATGCGCTGCTGAAGCGGCTCGGCGCCGGCTTCGCACTTGCCTGCCCCGCCTTCCCCGCCAATGCGCGCAGCATCTTCCAGGGCCACCTGTTCGTGGGCGCGCACCTGCTGAACGAGAGCGGGATGGAGAACCACCCGCTGACGCCGATGCAGGATGCAAACCTCGTTCGCGTGCTCAGCCGCCAGACCGAGGGCTCGGTCGGCCTCGTGCCCTTCGCCACCGTGGAGCAGGGCGCCCAGGCGATCCGCGATGCGATGACGCGCCTGGCAGAGGGCGGGCGGCGCTATGCGATCGTCGATGCCGTGACCGACTCGCATCTGATGGAAATCGGCGCCGCCGCCGCGCAGCATCCGCTGATCACCGGCGGGTCGGGCATCGCGATGGGTCTGCCGGAGAATTTTCGGCGCGCAGGCCTGCTGCCACCGCGCGAGGATGCCGCTGCGCTGCCGCCTCACGCGGGGACGTGCGCGGTGATCGCCGGCTCCTGCTCGCGCGCCACGCTCGGGCAGATCGGCTTTTCCCGAGATCACGCGCCGGTTCTCGAGCTCGATGCGCTGGCCACGCCAGATGCGGCTGCACTCGCCGCGCAGGCGCTCGACTGGGCCGAGGGCAAGCTCTCCGCGACGCGGCCGGTCATCATTGCCGGCAGCGCGACCACCGAGCGCGTCGCGGGTTTGCAGGCGAAGCTGGGGCGGGAGGAAGCCGGCGCGCTGGTCGAGGACGCGCTGGCGACGATTGCGGCGGGCCTCGTCGCGCGCGGCGTGGGGCGGCTGGTGGTCGCGGGCGGCGAGACCTCGGGCGCAGTCGTCTCGCGCCTCGGCGTCGCCTCCTTGCGCATCGGCGCGGAGATCGATCCCGGCGTGCCCTGGACCTATGCCGATCCGATTGGCCTGCATCTCGCGCTGAAATCCGGCAATTTCGGCGCGCGGGACTTCTTCCTGAAGGCCTTCGCCGATGGCTGAGGCAACCCTGCGCGAGGAACTCGCCATGCTCGGCCGCTCGCTGTTCGAGCGGGGCTATTCGGTCGGCACCGCAGGCAACATCAGCGTGCGCCTCGCCGATGGCTACCTGATGACGCCGACGAATTCCTGCCTCGGCCGGCTCGATCCCGCGCGGATCAGCAAGCTCGCGCTGGATTGGTCGCATCTGTCGGGCGACAAGCCATCGAAGGAGGTGTTCCTGCATCGCGCCGTGCTGAGCGCGCGGCCTGAAGCGGGGGCGGTGGTGCATCTGCACTCGACGCATGCCACCGCAATCTCCTGCATGACGCCTGAAGGCGAGGACGCGCAGATCCCGCCGCTGACACCCTACTTCGTCATGCGCATCGGCCGCCGCCTGCCCTGCGTGGCCTATTACCGCCCCGGCGATGCGGCGATGGAGCCCGCCGTGCATGAAGCCGCGCGCGCCGCCCGCGCTGTGCTGCTGGCCAATCACGGGCCGGTCGTAAGCGGCGCGACACTCGCCGAGGCGGTATATGCGGCGGAGGAACTCGAGGAAGCTGCGCGCCTCGCCCTGCTGCTGCGCGGCGTCCCTGGCGTGCGGGCGATGAATGCTGCGCAGGTGGACGACCTGCTGCAAACATTCGGCTAAAGCACGAAATCGATCCGACAGGATCGATCGTGCGCTAAAGCGAGGCGGCGGGGTCCAGCCGGATGACGTAGCTGCGCCAGTCCGCGCGCTCGGCGATGCCTTCATACAGCGCGATGGCGACGATATCGCCCTCCGGTACGAACCACCGCAGATGGCTCCAGTGGCGCCCGCGGCCGAGATTGCAAACGGCGTCGATCAGCGCGCGCGCAACGCCGCGGCCGCGCGCCTCGGGCCGCACGAAAAGGTCATCAAGCTGCCCGCAGCTGCGCGCGAACACGACTTCCGGCAGATCGAGGAAGATGGCGAAGCCGAGCCAGTCGCCCGCCTGTTCCGCCACCAGAACCTCTGCCGCCGGATGGCGCGCGAGCAGCGCAGCCTGCGCTTCGGGCGTCGCGATGGCGGCGCCGGCGAGCACGCCGCGCATCTCCGCCGCATAGGCGGCAAACAGCGGCGCCAGCGCATGGCGTTCGGCCGGAGGGATGGGCCGGATCTGCAACGGCATCGAAGGGGCCTTCAGCGCGAAAGGGGCGCCGCCCGCAGTTGCGGACGACGCCCCCTCGCCGGGATCGACCTGACGCTTAGGAAGCGTTCTCGGGCGTTGGCGCCGGCGCAACGGCGGCGGCGGCAGCGGCTGCGGCCGCCTTGTTCGCAGCGCGTGTGGCAGCACCCTTCCTCGCAGCCTCGATGCGCTTCGGGTCAGAGACCTTCTTCGCAGGCGCGGCCGGCGCAGCGGCCTTCTTCGGCGCGGCCTTCCTGGCGGCGGGCTTCTTGGCCGGCGCAGCCCTCTTGGCGACGGCCTTCTTCGCCACGGCCGTCTTCGGCGCAGCCTTCCTGGCAGCGTCCTTCTTCGGCGCGGCCTTCTTCGCCGCGGCCTTCTTCGCTACGGGCTTCTTCGTCGCAGCCTTCTTGGCAGCGGCGTTCTTCGGTGCGGCCTTCTTGGCAGCAGGCTTCTTGGCCGGCGCAGCCTTCCTGGCAGCAGCCTTCTTCGGTGCAGCCTTCTTGGCAGCGTCCTTCTTCGGCGCGGCCTTCTTCGCTGCGGCCTTCTTGCCAGCAGGCTTCTTCGTGGCAGCGGCCTTCTTCGGCGCGGCCTTCTTCGCCGCGGGCTTGCGACCGGCGGTGGAAGACTTGCGGGCAGCCTTGGCCCGCGGGGACGCCATGGCCATCGCCTGGGCGCGCGGCGCGGCTTCCTCGGTCTCGGTCGTCACGATGGTGTCGGTCATGTTCGTCAGGATCTCCGTTCTGTTCCGGTGCATGGTGTTCCGATGGCGGCACGCCGACGCGGCAGTCACCGCGCAACGCTGCGGGCGGGGGCGTGCGGATCGATCGGGCCAGCGCAGATCCCGTTTCGCGCCGAACCAGATCATCTGCCGTCCGTCTCTCGCAGCCGCCGGAGAATCGCGCGAGGCTCGCGGCAGCTCGCCGCGTCGCACGCTTCCTGGCCTCTCTCCCGCGCGCATCGGGCACCCATCCGGTGCCAGGCGGCGGTGCGGAACTTTGGCGTGCTGCGCACGATCCTTTGCTCCACGAGACTGCGGTTCCTGAACCGACCCTTTCCGTTGTCGCCTCACTGACGAGGTACGCATCGCGTGGTGTCGGATTGCGACGAGGAGCGATGCGCGAATCGCGTCAAGTGGTACGAGCGATACAACGCTATCCGTGCATGCAACGTCACTGTCAAACATATTCGCACATCGATGATGCGCGATGTGCTTTTTTTTGGTGCGAATGCCTGTGTGCGATGCGGCGCAATTGGTTAACGCGCGTTGTGGCGCTGGAAGTTCGCATCTGCACGCGCGATCGCGCGTGCAGATGCGCCTCAGGTCAGCGCGCCTCGATCTGCGGCACGGCGCGCTGTTCGACGCCGGTGTAGTGCGACAAGGGGCGGATCAGCCGGTTGTCGGCAGCCTGCTCGAAGACATGCGCGGCCCAGCCGGTGATGCGCGAGCACACGAAGATCGGCGTGAACATCGGGATGTCGAAACCCATGAGGTAGTAGGCAGGGCCAGCAGGGAAATCGAGGTTGGGGTGGATCCGCTTCTCGGCGAGCATGACGCGGGCGAGCACGGCGGAGGTGTTCATCCAGCGCTTGTCGCCCACCACCTCGGCCATCACCTCGGCGTATTTTTTCATCGTCGGCACACGGCTGTCGCCGTGCTTGTAGACGCGATGGCCAAAGCCCATCACCAGCGCCTTGTGGTCGAAGCGCTCGCGCAGCCAGGCCTCGGCCTCCTCGGGCGAGGGGATTTCCTTGAGCATGTGCATCACCGCCTCATTGGCGCCGCCATGCAGCGGCCCCTTCAGCGCCGCAATGCCGCCAACGATCGCCCCGTAGATGTCCGCCATGGTCGAGGTCACCACCCGCGCGGCGAAGGTCGAGGCGTTGAAGGTGTGCTCGGCGTAGAGGATCATCGACACATCGAAGGCCTTGATCACCTCCTTGGCCGGCACCTTGCCGAACACGAGGTGGAAGAAGTTCTCGCAGAAGGGCAGCGCGGGGTCGGGCGCGATCGGCTCGAGCCCCTTCGACAGCCGGTTGGTCGCGGCCACCGCGCTCGGCAGCTTCGCCAGCAGGCGCATCGCCTTGCGTCGCTGCGCGGCATCGGACACGTCGCCCGCTTCCGGATCCTCCATCCCCATGAAGGAGACGGCGGTGCGGATCGCGTCCATCGGGTGCGCGTCCTTGGGGAATTCCCGCAGCACTCGGAGTAACGCCGGCGAGAGCGCGCGGTTGGCGCGCTCCTCCGCCCGGAAGGCGGCGAGTTGTGCGGCGTTGGGCAATTCGCCGTGCCACAGCAGGTAGGCCACCTGCTCGAAATCGCTCTCCTCGCACAGATCCTGCACGGCATAGCCGCGATAGGTCAGGCTGTTGGTCTCCGGCATCACCTTCGAGACGGTGGAGACATCGGCATAGACGCCGACCAGGCCCTTGTAGAGGGTGGGGGTGGCTTCGCTCATGGTACGTGCCTCTCAGAAGATGCCGGGCTTGGCGTCGAGCAGCGTGCCGGCCGGCAGCGTGACGTTGAGCGCGCCAAGCTCACCCGCCGGGATGTTCGCCAGATCCTCGGCCGCGGCGATGAAGCGGTTGGCCTCGCGCGTCGTGATGATGCCCTCGGTCAGGATGCGGAACTTGTTGATGTACTGATCCCGCGCGAAGGGGCGCGCGCCGTTCGGGTGGGCATTCGCCACGCCGAGTTCGTCCTCCAGCTTCGTGCCGTCCTTGAAGATTATCTCCACCCGGCCGCCGAAAGCGAGCGTCTCGGGATCCTTGGAATGGTAGCGCGCGGTCCATTCCGGATTTTCCCGAGTCTCGATCTTGTGCCACAGGCGCACCGTGTCGGCACGGTTGGCGCGCTTGGGCGCGTAGCTGTCCACGTGATGCCAGCGCCCGTCCTGGAGCGCCACGGCCAGGATGTACATGATGGAATGGTCGAGCGTCTCGCGGCTCGCCTTCGGGTCCATCTTCTGCGGGTCGTTGGCGCCGGTGCCGATCACGTAATGGGTGTGGTGGGAGGTGTGCAGCACGATCTTCTCGATCGCCTCGAAATCCGAAATGCTTTCGCGCATCCGGAAGGCGAGGTCGATCAGCGCCTGGGACTGGTACTCGGCCGAGTGTTCCTTGGTGTAGCTGTCCAGGATGGCGCGCTTGGGTTCGCCGGGCTCGGGCAGCGGCACCTCATAATAGATGGGCTCGTACACCGATCGGCGGCCCTTGCTGTCGGCCTGCGTGCGGCCCGAGAGCACCCAGGCGATGACGCTGTCCTCACCCTCATAGATCGGGCTCGGCGCGCCCTCGCCGCGCATGCATCGATCCACCGCCTCGATGGCGAGCTTGCCGGCATGGGCCGGCGCATAGGCCTTCCAGCTGCTGATCTCGCCCTTGCGCGACTGGCGGAAGCTGATCGAGGTGTGCAGCGCCTGCTGGATGGACTGGAACACAACCTCCTGCTTCAGGCCGAGCATGGTGCCGATGCCGGCCGCCGAGGCGGGACATAGATGCGCGATGTGGTCCACCTTGTGCTCATGCAGGCAGATGGCGCGCACCAGGTCGATGTGCAGCTCGTAGGCGGTAGCGAGGCCGCGCAGCATGTCTTTGCCCGACTTGCCCATCGCCTGCGCCACGGCCAGCATCGGAGGAATATTGTCGCCGGGGTGGGAATAGTCGGCGGCGAGGAAGGTGTCGTGCATGTCGAGCTCGCGCACCGCCGTGCCATTCGCCCAGGCCGCCCATTCCGGCGAGACCGTGACGCCCGACTTCGCGCCGAAAACGGTCGCGCCCCCGGCGCGCCAAGGCGACCCGCCGCCGGCCTTCTTCGCATGCCCCAGCGCCATGCCGCGCGCCGAGACGACGGGGCGGCGGTTGATGGCGGCGATGGCGACCGAGGCGTTGTCGATCACGCGGTTGATGATCATCGCCCGCACGTCCTTCTGGACGGCCACCTTGTCCACCGCCACGCCCGCCATTTTCCAGGCGAGTTGTTCTTCGCGCGGGAGCAACGCCTTCGAGGCGTGGACCTTCACCGGATGCAGCTTCATCTGTGTTTCCTCAAGCGTTGCCGTGACGCGCTGTTTTGCGCCGGGTCGGCGCGATCGTCCATTCCGATCGGCGCGATGGCGCGATATGGTTTTCATCTGAATTTTCGTCTCGTCCGCCGCCTCGGGCATTTCCTCGCCGCGGCCGAGGATGCTCATTTCGGGCGCGCTGCCGCGCGGCGTGGCGGCTGGCACGGAGCCTGGCCGAAGGGCTGTTCCCCCTGCCGGTTGGCGAGGCCGACTGATCGGCCTAGGTTTCCGCGACCGACACCCGGAGAGACCACGCATGTCCGATACTGCCGCAGCCACTGGCGCACCCTTTGATCTCGTCATCCTCGGCGATGTCGTGCTGTCGGACCGGGTGGTCGCGGGCGGCTATGTCGCGGTGCGGGGCGAGACCATCGCGGCGATCGGCGCCGGCACGCCACCGCCGGCCAGGCGGCTCGCGGATCATCGCGGCAAGCTGCTGATGCCGGGGCTGGTCGATGGGCACATGCATACCTCGTCCAGCACTGGCTGGCCGGGGATCCACGGAGCGACGATGTCGGCGGCCGCCGGCGGCGTCACCACGGTCTGCGACATGCCCTATGACGTGCCGAACCCGGTCACCACGGCGGCCATCTTCGCCGAAAAGGTCGAGGCGGTGCATCGGTTTTCGCATGTTGACATGGCGCTCTACGCGACCATCAAGAAGACCGGGGGCGCCGAGGATATCGCAGCCCTCGCCGAGGCCGGCGCCTCGGCCTTCAAGGTCTCGACCTATGAATACGACGCGCACCGCTTCCCGCGCATCGACCACCCGACGATGCTCGGCGCCTTCGCGGAGATCGCCAAGACCGGGCTGATGGTGGCCGTGCACAATGAGGATCAGGAGTTGGTGGTGAAGCTGACCGAGGCCGCGAAGGCCGCCGGCAACACCTCGCCCATCTGGCATTGCCGCACCCGCCCGCCGATTACCGAGACGATGGCGGACCTCGAAATCTTCGAGATGGCGCTGGAGACCGGGGCCCATGTCCACATCGCCCATTCCTCCCTCGCACGGGGCTTCGATCTCGCGAAGCTGTATCGCGCGCAAGGCGCCAAGACCTCCGGCGAGGCCTGCATCCAGTATCTATGCATGACGGAGGCGGACATCGTCCGCCTTCAGGGCTTCGGCAAGTGCAACCCGCCCTTCCGCACCGCCGAGGAGGTGGAGCGCATGTGGGGCGCGATGCGCGATGGCATCGTCGCCTATGTCTCGACCGACCACGCGCCCTGGCCGAAGCACAAGAAGGAATACACCGGCGACATCTTCGCCGTCGGGGCGGGCCTGACCGGCCTGCAATCCTTCGCGCCGCTCATGTACACGCTGCTGGTCGA